>JANOKA010000138.1:0-20490 GCA_031418995.1 Sphingomonadales bacterium
GTTAGGCGGCAGTGCGCAGGAATATGAATATATTTCAAGCGATGCCAACGGAGCACTGGACAAAATCGGTCAAATCCAAAGGACGTCAAAATGGCTTCGATCCCGAAACAAAATGCCCTTGTGGTTAGAATAACTATCCACTGCAGGCATTTTGCTCCCGGTTCTTCGCCATTTTGACGCCTCAGGTGCGTATTTAATAGGTCCTGACCCTAGATTGCCGATGTAGCGCATAAAAAAAGGAGGCCGAAGCCTCCTTTTTCAGTACCGATCTTTACGCAATCAATTGATCGGTGGAACCGATGTTGGCGGCGCATCGGCATCCAATTCATGTACTTCGTCATGGCCCAAGCCCACATGGCTGCGGCTGCGGCTATAAACGAAATAAACAATCAGGCCGAGAACGGCCCAACCGACAAACATTAACTTGGTTTCGACGCCAAGGCTCCAGAACAGATAGACGCAACCTGCAATTGCTAAGGGCGCTGTGACCATTATCGCAGGTGTGCGGAATGGGCGCTTACGGTCTGGATCGGTCCGCCGAAGCACAAGCACCGCAATCGAGACCGCTGCAAAAGCAAACAGCGTGCCAGAATTCGAAATGTCTGCAAGCTTACCCACCGGAAAAAATGCAGCAAACATGGCAACAAATGCACCAGTCAAAATGGTGATGACATGCGGCGTGTTATACTTTGGATGAATTTTCGAAAACGCTTTCGGCAACAGGCCATCACGGCTCATCACAAAGAAAATACGTGTTTGCCCAAACATCATCATCAAAATAACAGAAGGCAGCGCCAAACCAGCGGCAAGGCCGATCAGGTTCCCAATTTGCGGCCAGCCAATTTCGCGCAGCGTCCAGGCCAAGGCTTCTTTCGAACACACGACCTGTTCTTTTCCTTGCGCTGCCAAAGCCGCGCAAGCATCCGACAGGTCTTTGCTGCCAGCTGATAATGCTGCGCCAGCGCCGTCCATTACGGGCTGCGCACCGACGCTACCGATAACACCTGCGGCAACCAGCAGATAAAAGATTGTGCAAACCGCAAGCGAACCAATCAGGCCGATGGGCATATTGCGTTGCGGATTCTTGGTTTCTTCTGCTGCCGTTGAAACCGCATCAAATCCAACATAGGCAAAGAAAATTGATGCCGCTGCCGCCGATATACCGCCAAAACCCAAAGGCGAGAATGGCGTGAAATTTTCCATGTTCATGACGGGTAACGCCAAGATAACAAACAAAGTCAGCGCAGCAACTTTGATTGCGACCAAAATCGAATTCACCGCAGCACTTTCGCGCGTTCCAATAACGAGCAACCATGTGACTAAACCAGCAATACCCATTGCGGGCAGGTTTATAAGGCCTCCATCATATGGCCCAAGCACCAAAGCATCGGGGATATTCAAGCCAAACGCATTTTCAATCAGCCCTACAACATATCCAGACCAGCCAACCGAAACGGCACCCGCCGCCACCGCATATTCAAGGATCAATGCCCAGCCGACCATCCACGCAATTAGCTCGCCCATTACGGCATAGCTGTAGGTATAGGCGGAACCTGACACAGGAACCATTGCAGCCATTTCCGCATAACAAAGCGCCGCCACAGCGCAAACAATGCCTGCGATAATGAATGCTGCCATCATTCCCGGCCCCGCTTTTTGCGCGGCCTCGGCAGTTAGCACGAATATCCCGGTGCCAATCACGGCGCCAATTCCCAGCATGGTTAGCTGGAATGCGCCCAAAGTCCGGGTAAGAGATTTCTTCTCTGCCGTCCTTAAAATGGCGTCTAGCGATTTAACGCGGTCAAATATCATTGTGAACTCCCATAAATCCTCGTTGGAGCGAACCTAGCCACTAATCTCAACCGCGCAACATAATTTCACCGTGAAAGCAGCGGCCCCATGGGTTTTCCACCAAAAATATGCACATGAAGGTGTGGAACCTCTTGATTTGCGTCATATCCCGTGTTGGCAAGCAGCCGGTATCCCGGCTCCACCAAACCCAAATCGCGCGAGATAGAACCTATTGCGCGCACAAATGCGGCGATTTCAGTATCGCTTGCCTTGCTGCTAAAATCATCCCAGCTAACATAGGCTCCTTTGGGTATCACAAGGATATGTATTGGCGCCTGCGGGGCAATATCGTGAAAGGCCAGCACCCAGTCATCCTCGAACACCGTCCGATTAGGCAGTTCACCGCGCAGGATTTTTGCGAATATATTTTGGTCATCATAAAGCCGGGTTGCATCAATTGGCATCATCAATCCTTTCGGTTGGCTTTTTCGGTTATACCAGAAACGCCTTCGCGCCGTTCCAATTCGGCCAGAACATCCGCAAACTTTACGCTGCCCTCGGCCAATAATATCAGCATATGAAACAGCAAATCCGCCGCTTCAGCGGTCAGCTTTGCCGGATCGCCCGATAATGCCGCGATAACCGTTTCGGTGGCCTCTTCGCCAACTTTCTGCGCCATTTTTTCGCGCCCTTTTGCAAACAGGCTTGCCACATAACTTGTGCCAGCGGCGGAATTTCGTCGTTCCTCGATCAATGTTTCCAACCGCGCAATCATATCGTTATTCACGTTGCTCATTTTATTTTGCTGTTCTCGCTTTGTAATGCGGTTACCATTGCGCGTTCGCCGGCAGGAATTAAACCCTCTAACACCCGCCAAAACCCTGTGACTGATTCCTGTCCAGCCGCGCCGTATGCAGCCGACAGACTTTCACGCAGCGAATCGAACAATTGCGTTTCCAATTCTTCACCGTCTGCGGTTAACCGGAGCAATTTCTGCCGCCGATCCGATGTACCTGTTCGCGCATCGATCAAACCGCGCGCTAGCAAATCATTGATAACGCGGCCCAAGGACTGTTTGGTGATCGCCAGTATTTTCAACAATTCACTGACGGTCAAATCCGGTTGCCGGGCAATAAAATACAGCGCACGGTGATGCGCCCGCCCAAGCCCTTGCGTTGCAAGCCCTTTATCAATGCTGCGCGTAAGCCGTGTATAGCCAAAATAAAGCAGCTCGACGCCGCGCCTAACCTCTCCCTCGCGCAGGAAAAGCGGCGATGCTGCTGTCGGACCGGGTTCACGGGTCGTAGAAGTTGGATAAGATGGGACAGCCATATTGACGTATCTTGGCGCACAGCATAAAAGAGTTCAAGCATTTCCTTAAACCTTTGCTGCCTAAAATGCGCACAAAGTTTCAATCACTGGTGATATAATGAATTTTTCCATCGAACCCAATCGTCATCCCGCCGACCCGAAATCGCGCGCTGAAATGTTGATTGATCCGGGATTTGGACGTGTATTCACCGATCATATGGTGACGATCAAATATAAAGAAGGCATTGGCTGGCATGATGCCGCCATCACAGCGCGCGGCCCCATTTTAATTGATCCTGCCACTGCAGTGTTACATTATGCCCAAGAAATATTTGAGGGAATGAAAGCGTACCGGCTGGCCGATGGCCAGATGGCATTGTTCCGTCCCGATGCCAATGCCGCCCGGTTCAACCGTTCGGCACAGCGTTTGGCAATGCCGCATTTGCCGCCCGAGTTGTTTATAGAATCTGTCCGCGGACTTGTTGATATTGATCGTGATTGGTTCCCAGATGTCGAAGGCGGTTCAATCTATATCCGGCCATTCATGTTTGCTAGCGAAGTATTCTTGGGCGTGAAACCGTCCTCTGAATATCTATATATGGTCATCGCGTCATCGGCAGGCGGATATTTCAAAAGCGGCGCACCGGCGATAAAGATTTGGGTATCGCAAGATTATACCCGCGCCGCACCGGGCGGAACGGGCGCTGCAAAATGCGGCGGAAATTACGCCGCCAGCTTAATCGCGCAACAACAAGCCAGCGCCAATGGTTGCGATCAGGTTGTATTTCTGGATGCTGCAGAACACCGTTGGATCGAAGAATTGGGCGGAATGAACCTGTTTTTCCTGTTTGAGGATGGCAGCATTATTACGCCGCCTGCAGACGGAACGATATTGGAAGGCATTACCCGCGAATCCCTATTGATCCTTGCGCGCGATCAAGGACTGATTGTGCGGGAGGAACGCTACAGCATGGAAAGCTGGCGTGCGGACGCTGCATCGGGCAAGCTGACCGAAGTGTTCGCTTGCGGCACCGCTGCGGTGGTAACGCCTGTTGGCAGTGTGCATGACGATAAGGGCGCGTTCACAATTGGTGCTGGCGGACCGGGACAAATTACGCAAAAATTGCGCAATTCATTGGTCGAAATCCAGCGCGGCACTGCTCCTGATCCTTATGGATGGGTACAACCCGTCTAAAAAACACCAAAATGCCTGTTTTGGGGAATTGCGTTATCAATTAGACGCGTTATAAGGCCGCGCTGTAGACAGGATTTTGGTCTATTAATACCCAGTCCAACGATTTTGGTGGGGCGTCGCCAAGCGGTAAGGCACCGGCTTTTGATGCCGGCATTCGCAGGTTCGATCCCTGCCGCCCCAGCCAATATTTCGTCAAACATGACGTTAACGTAACGGTAAAACTAAGCCTTACATTGTAAATCATTGTAAAGTAATCGTATGCACTCTGGCAGATTTGTAAACTAACCTGTATCAAGCTCGCGTTGATCGAGAGGGAAGTTACAAAATGAGAATCGCTGTTGCCGACGATGAGCTCGACGTTAGAGATTATCTTAAAACGATTATTGAAGAGCAAGGCCATCTGGCGGTTACATTTTCCGACGGCAATGCCCTGACTCAAGCCTTGAAGCGCGATACATTTGATCTGGTCATTCTGGACTGGTCGATGCCCGGCAAAGATGGGATTGCAATGCTGAAATGGATGGAGCAATCGCTGGACGATCAGCCTCCTGTTATAATGATGACAAACCGGACAGCAAAAGCGGATATTACAGAAGCGCTGAATTCCGGAGCGGCCGACTATATTACCAAACCTGAAGATCGCGGCGTCATCGCTGCGCGGATCAACGCCATGCTGCGCCGCAGCAGTTCTGGGTCCGGCGCGTTCGCGACCGAGGCAACCTATGGCAAATACCATCTGAACCGGATTGAGCAAACGGTAACAATTAATGGTGAAACCGTGGTAATGACAGCGAAAGAATTTGAATTGGCCGATTTGTTTTTCCGCAATAGCGACCGTACCTTGTCCCGTAATTACATTATGGAAACAATCTGGCGGACAACGGCAACGCTGGCGACCCGCACTTTAGATATGCACATTTCACGTGTCAGGTCGAAGCTTGATCTAAAGCCTGAAAACGGATTTCGTATATTCACGGTTTTCGGTTATGGATACCGGCTAGAATCGCTTAATAAAACCTGAATGTTGCAGCAAAGGGGACACGGTATGATGCAGAAATTTAGATGGATTTCCGCATTTGCTTTGTTTGTGATTGCCCCCGCTTTACATGCGCAATCTACGCAAAACGACGATATTAAATATACAGTAAAAAGCGGCGATACCCTGATAGGATTGGCGCAGCGCTATTTCATCCGCATCAACAGCTACAAGATCGTCCAGCAAAAGAACCGGATTGCCAATGCCTATGCCTTACCCATTGGCAAGACGATCCTGATCCCGCGATCAGTAATAAAATACACCCTGTCGCAGGCACGGGTTTTGTCAGTTCGTGGCAACGTGAATTCCGGCAATGGCCCCGTAACCGCAGGGCAGGTATTTGCCGAAGGTGCGCAATTGACCACGGCGCCAAGTTCGTTTCTAACGCTTGGCCTTGGCAACGGATCGCGGGTATCGCTGCCCTCCAACAGCGGCCTTAGGATTAAAACGCTGCGTAACTATGCGCTCGAACAAAGTCTGGATTATGAATTTGATCTGTCTAGGGGCGGCGCGCAGTCCACGGTTGTACCGTTAAAATCTGCCAATGACAGATATCGTATCCGCACGCCAAAGGCCGTATCTGCAGTTCGCGGAACCGATTTTCAGGTTCGATATGACGAGACAGCCGCATCTGATTTTGCAGAAGTAGTCGAAGGCGGCTTAGGAGTTGAAATTGGCGATAAACCGGATTTGCCATTGCCCGCTGGACAGGGCTTGGCGATATTTGCCAATGGAAACGCGGTCACTGAAACATTGCTCACTGAACCCGATTTGATTGATGCAGGCAAGGTTCAGGCCAATCCAGCCGTAAGTTTTTCTGCAAATCCGGCGGCACTGCAAGCTGGTTACCGGCTGACTATTTCTGGCGATGCCGGATTTGTCGAACAATTGGCGGATCAGGTGATAACCGGAACGACCGCAAATTTCACCGATCTGGCCAACGGCAATTATTTCATTCGCGCGCGCGCCATATCCGCAAACGGTATTCAGGGTAATCCTGTCACATATACTTTCAAACGGCGGCTAAATGGTGTCAGCGCAGAAGCGGGCAAAGGCGATGATGGCTATGCTTTCAAATGGCAAAGCAGCGGCGAAGGCGTTAGCAAATTTCATTTTCAGCTATATCTGGGGGCCACAACAGGAACGGCGATAGTTGACGAGCCGGCGATGTCCACGCAGCAAATTAGCTTATCCGATCTGGTGCCCGGCACCTATTTCTGGCGGGTTGGATCGGTTCAGTTTCTGGACGGTGAAGCATCTACAAACTGGACAAGCTTTGAAAAGCTAAATGTCGCTCCGTAATCTTTGGGCGCTTGCATTCGTGCTACAAGGCAGCAACACATACCGATGAGTTTGCGATTACGCCTGACCGTAGAATGGATATTGATTGGTGTTGCTGGCACCTTATTATCAATATTTGCGTTAAAGGCCGATCTGGCGGGTTCGTTTAACAATCTGTTTTATGACCGTCTTAGCTCCATAAACCGCCCCGTGGCGGATGACCGAATATTGCTGGTCAACATAGACCAAGCCAGCCTGAATGCCTTGGGCAAATGGCCTTGGAAACGGGATATACATGCAAAACTGCTGGATCAGTTGCACGCTGCAAGGCCGCGCTCGATTACTTTCGATGTCCTGTTTACCGAACCCGATTTAACGGGCGGCGATACCGCGCTTGCATCTGCCTTATCAAGGGCCGCTAGCCCGGTCATAATGCCACTTCATTTTGACACGCCGGGCGATGATGGCCGGGCCTATAATATCATTCAGCCAGTCCCTCCCCTCGCCAATGCAGCACACGGTATTGGTCACGTCAATCTGACTTTTGATAGCGACGGCAAAGTCCGCCGGGTGGCATTATGTTTTGATCCCGAAGACACCGGGCAGCGCTGGCCGCATGTAATGGAACTGGTGTATCGCGGCGTCGCGGCGAAACTATCGCCTGCCTATACCGCCGTTCCATGCGGAACATCGTTGCTAATTCCTTATGCAAAGCGCGCAAGCCATAGCGAAATCAGCTATATTGATGCCGTATCAGGCAGCATCCCGGCACAGTTTATAAAAGACCGCGATGTCATTATCGGAGCCTCCGCCGCTGGCATGGGTGATAGCTATCCCGTACCGTTTGCCGACGGCGCACTGCTTCCCGGAACTGAAATCATGGCAAACATGCTAACGGCTGTACGCCGTGACAATTTCATCCTACCAGTACCGCTCCCATTCATCCTTTTTCTGTCCATATTGCCAATGTGGGTGTTGTTAATAGGATTTTTGCGTTGGACACCTCGCACGGCATTTCTGGCGTCTTCGGCATTTGTATTCATCATTTTGGGCAGCAGCGCAGCGGCGTTGACTGTACAAATTTGGTTCCCGCCGGGGATCGCATTGCTCGCATTATTGTTCGTATACCCATTATGGGGATGGCGGCGATTGCAGGCGATGAGCGATTTTATGAGTAGCGAGCTAGAAGAGCTGGAGCGGCAGGGCGAAACATTGCCGCTGAAAGTACCGCAAGCTAAAGCAGGCGACCTAGTCGGAAGGCAAAGCGCCGCACTGGCAAGTGCAATTGATCATATGCGCGATTTGCGGTTATTTTTGAAGAATACTTTGTCCGACCTGCCCGACCCCATGATAGCCACCGATGTCGAAGGACGCATCACGATTTCCAGCGACCTTGTGGAACAACGAATTGGCAGGCCGATATTGGGCCTGCAATTGAAATCGGTTTTTGATGGCACTGTTGTTCCCGAAAACCGGGCTGCGGTGGAGGCGTATCTGGCCGAATGCGAAGCCACTGGTAATGTTGTCACCGGGGTTGATGCCCCAAACCAGATAGCGTTTGTACGCTTCCAAACCACCGACGGCGGGACATTTGTAATGCGGCAATCGAAGATCGAAAATGTTGCGGGGGAATTGCAGGGCTATATCTATTATTTCGCCGATATCACGGCGCTCGCAAACGCAGAAGGTGAGCGGGAACAGGTATTGCAGTTGCTGTCACATGATATGCGCGCGCCGCAATCAGCGATAATTGCGGCGTTGAGCGGGGAAGTAGACAGCGCAGCGCGCGCACGTATTGAGAAAAATGCACGGCTAACAATGAAACTGGCGCAGGATTTTGTCGATCTGGCCCGCATGACGGAGCGTATATTCGAGGGCGAGGAATTATTGCTGGCCGACCTGATCCGCGATGCCGCCGATAATTTCTGGTCGCTGGCCAATGAACGTGCGATCCGTATTGAGGTGACAGATAATACCGATTGCAGTTTTGTTATGGGCGAACCTGATAGCCTGATCCGCGCATTTTCCAATCTTATCGATAACGCGGTTAAATTTAGCGAACATGGCGGTCTAATTTCCATCGGTTTGATCCGGGAAAACATTGGCGGTGAACGCCGGATCAAAGTTAGTATTGCCGATAATGGCAAAGGGATTGATCCCGAAATCCTGCCACGTCTGTTTCAACGGTTCGCATCAACCGCCAATCAATCGGGGCGAGTCAAGGGAACAGGTTTGGGACTAAATTTCGTTCAGGCCGTCGTGAAACGGCACGGTGGTTCGATATTGGCGCAAGCGTTGGAACCGCAGGGAACATGCTTCATTGTTACATTACCAGAAGCACACGACGGCCAACCCTAAAGAATAAATGAATAAAGGTTGGATTGGTTTAACTTTGCGAATGTAACATACAAAGCCAAGTTTATTCCACCTTAGCCTTAACGGCATACTCGCCGCGTGGATTTCCCAAGTCTGCCATTGCATGTTCGGCCAAAGGCAACATCGTGTTGGCCAGCACCGCTTTGCAATGATATTCTGCCGATGATGCGCGGTACATTACAGCGCCATCGGCAATGCGGGTCAATGCCACAGCTAAACGATATTCCTGCAAGGGACATTTGCGCGATTTCCGTTTGTTACTGCCTGCCGCCAGCAATTTATCGGTATCGCGCAGCGCAATAAATGCAGGGCGGGCAGACACCCCCACTTCCAGATAATAAGGTCCGGACTGGCTGGCCTTAAATCCTTTATTTTCCATCTGGGCAGCAACAAGATCACGGGCAAGTATCAATTCTGCCGATGCCGATTTTTCCGCAGGCGCCAGAATGAAGCCACTTTTTTCAACATTGGCCTGTCCTGCGCTATGAATCCGCGTCTCAATCGTACGCGTACATCCAGCCAAGAAAAGTGCCGCAGCAAATATGGTTAATCTAAACATTACTTGCTATGTATCAAATTCGCGCTCGTCCGCAAGCTATTGCGAGCGAATTGCATTTGTTGCAGCGCCCATATTACAAACAACCGCTACTGCGTCAGTAGGAAGTAACCGACATAAAACCAGCTAAACACACCATGGATTATAGCCCATAAAACCGATTTATGTGCTGTATAGCTGATTACGATAGCCAAGGCGGTCCCGAACCCGAACCCTGATTTTACCACTTCGCGCTGTATCACGACATTGGCCATCGCGCGTTATGCCGCCTGCTTGGCGCGTTCGGTCAATTCCTGATTCAGCATTTCAGCAAGCAAAAATGCCATTTCCAGGGATTGTGCCGCGTTCAGGCGTGGATCGCAATGTGTGTGATACCGGTCGGCCAGTCCTTCGTCTGTCACCGCAATCGCTCCGCCTGTGCATTCGGTTACATTCTGTCCGGTCATTTCGATATGAATGCCGCCTGCGAATGTACCTTCTGCGCGGTGTACCGCAAAAAATCCGCGCACTTCGGTCAAAATCCGGTCAAATGGTCGCGTCTTATATCCGCTTGCCGATTTGATGACGTTACCGTGCATCGGATCACAAGACCAAATCACCGGATGCCCGGACGCTTTCACGGCGCGAACAAGCGGTGGCAATCCAGCCTCCACCTTGTCATGGCCAAAACGCGCAATCAAGGTGATCCGGCCAGGGATGCGTCCCGGATTCAATGTATCCAGCATACGGATCAACGCATCAGCCGCTAAACTCGGACCACATTTGATACCAATCGGATTACCAATACCACGCAGAAATTCGACATGTGCCGATCCTTCGAACCGGGTCCTGTCGCCAATCCACAACAAATGCGCCGACGTATCGTACCAGCCGCCTGTCAAACTGTCCTGCCGGGTCAAGGCCTGCTCATAGGGCAGCAACAAAGCCTCGTGGCTGGTATAGAATTTCGTCCCCTTTATCTGCGGAACGGTTTCGGGCGTTACGCCGCAAGCGGTCATAAAATCGAGTGCCTCGCCGATGCGGTCTGCGGTTTCCTTATATTTTTTTGCCCATGGACTACGGCCCATATAATCGTGCGTCCAGGAATGGACCTGTTGCAGATTGGCATATCCGCCGCCGCTGAAGGCGCGCAATAGGTTCAACGTTGACGCCGCCTGGTTGTACGCGCGCACCATGCGTTGGGGATCGGGTTCGCGTGCCGCCGCTTCAAACGCGATATCATTGATGATGTCACCGAAATAACTTGGCATTTCAACGCCGCCAATGGTTTCCATATCGGACGAGCGCGGCTTGGCAAACTGACCTGCCATGCGGCCCACCTTTACCACAGGAACTTTGCCCGCAAATGTAAGGACAACCGCCATTTGCAATATTACGCGGAATGTATCGCGGATATTGTTGGGATGAAACTCGGCAAAACTTTCGGCGCAATCGCCGCCTTGCAACAAGAATGCTTTCCCTTCAGAAACCATTGCAAGATCGGAGGTCAGGTCGCGCGCCTCACCTGCAAAAACCAGCGGCGGATAATTGCGCAATGTTTCTTCCGCCGAGGCCAGAGCATCCTGATCCCGATATGCCGGCATGTGAATGCCTTTTTGCGCTCTCCAGCTGTCCGGCGTCCATTTCGTCGCCATAGCCAATTCTCCAAATGATTCGTTAAAAAATGGCTTTTACTGCCACCAATGCGCACCGCGCAAGCAAAACACCGACGTTGAAATTATCGAACTTATGGTTAACCGAATATGATAAAATTCATCACAGGATTTCTGCATGAAATCGCTGATAATCAAGGCATCTTGGCATTGCATTTATGTAACAGATGATTCAGTTAACCATCTTATTTTACACAATTTTTCAATCATATTAAGGAGCGCGACCGACTGCGTCCCATGCTGGCACAGGCGCAAAATCACTCGCGCAAATGGATGGATTTTGTATATATGGCAGGGCTTAGCAGACGGTAAGTCAATTTTGCGAAGCGACCCGATGATCCAAGAGCCCATTCAAGAAGCGTTACAGGGAAAGCGCCGCAAACCGGTAAGCCGCCCGCGCCGGCGTTTGATCGGTGGCCGCGAAATCCTGTTATTGTTGATTGCATTTAGTTTTCTGGCGCTTGCGCCGTCCATAGCACAAGTGGTTGGCAGTATCACGGATCCAGGACCACAGCGCCATTCCTCCTTTGGCATGGCCGAACGCGCCGAAACCAATTTCGCTGGCTCTGCCTTTTATTTTCAAGAACAAGATTATGTCATCGCGCCTAATGCCGGCGAAATTGCTGCCGGTCAGGGTAGCAGTGAAGCAGTGTTGAACGTATCTGGCGCATCGGCGCTCTCTCCGCTTGTTGATCCTGCTGCACCTTATGATGCCGACGGCGCGGGCAGCGTTGCCCGTCCTTTTGCAATCAATGCCGGATCAATCAATTACAGCCGGGCGCTGAAATGCCTGACCGATGCAATATATTACGAGGCGGCGTCAGAATCAGATTCCGGCCAGCGTGCGGTTGCGCAGGTTATCCTGAACCGCATGCGTCACCCGACATATCCCAACACCGTTTGCGGCGTAATCTATCAAGGATCGGAACGGCACACCGGCTGCCAATTTAGCTATAGCTGCGACGGGTCCATGGCACGCACGCCATCCAGTTTCCATTGGCTGCGCGCACAGCGCGTTGCGATGAGCGCGCTTGCCGGATATGTCCATGCACCTGTTGGCATGGCGACGCATTATCACACCGTCAATATATACCCATATTGGGCGCCCAGCTTGCATTTTCTGGGCACCATCGGCGCGCACCGTTTTTACAGATGGAAAGGCAGCGCCGGACGGCCATCGGCATTTTTCCGCAGCTATGCCGCCAACGAACCCTTCCCCGGTCCAAAACCGCGCGCCTTCCGGCCATCATCTGCGCCGTTGCTTGATCCCATCCAGTTGCAAAAACAATATGAACGTGAATATGCCGCCGCCCGTATCAAAGCAGAAAATGATGCACGCACCGCGTCCGCCATTGCACCGAATGCTCCATATTCGGCCATATTGCCGCAACGCCAGCGCGCTGCGCCATCTTACGCGGCGCCTGAATATTCAAAAGAAGCGCGGCAGCGCGGCGGTGAAGCCAATTACGTGGGCGAACGCCTGCCTGATGCTACCAATATCAGGCCCGAATATCAAGCCAGTGGCAGCTGGAAAGCACAGCCAACAGGATAACTTTACCCGCTCTAACGCGGCACTTCATCCAAAGCGGAGTGAATTGTCTTTTCATGGTTAACGGCTATTAACCCCTTTCACCTATTCCCAAAAAAGACATCCTCTCAGCCCGATTGGCCACCTCAATTGGTAGCGCATTTTTTATGCCATCATTTTTGGAGGATAATATGATAATTCAACCCCGCGAAGCATTTGATACCCGGCCATTCGCCATGCACGTGGACAACGTCGATAACATAATAGGCGACAGCATAATAGGCGACAGTGCGGCCGCGCATGCCCTTCGCCAAATGATCGTGTTAGCGGCAGGGTCCGAAAATCCCGTATTAATAACCGGACCATATGGCAGCGAGAAAATCTGCATTGCACGCGCCATCCATAGTGCTTCAAGACGCAGCGCAGGGCCATTTATACGGATCAATTGCGGTGATGCGGTTCGCGGACCAAGCATGGCGGATCAAGGATTAGAGACAGCGCATAATGGCACGTTGTTTCTGGACGATGCCGATGAAATGTCCGTCGATGTCCAATTGCTTATCTGGCAATTGATATCCGGGAATCAGCCCGCGCCGTCGCCCGGCAAACAACCACCGCCATTGAATATCCGCGTGATCGCGGCATCGGGTCAATGCCTGAAAACAAGGGCAAAAGAAGGCCATTTCCGGTCCGATTTGTCGCAGCGGCTGGCGCGGATGACTTTACCTGTTACGCCGCTGCGCGGACGGCGGGTGGATGTGGAGGCGATGATCGATCACTTTCTGCTAGCATATAATCCTACACAGCGGTTTTCTATCGATTGGAGCGCAAGGCAGGAATTGCGCGCCCATCATTGGCCCGGTAATGTACGCGAATTGCGCAATCTTGTTGCGCGTGCGTCCCTATTCCATCCCGGCCAAAACATCGGTTCACGCCGGATGCGTGCATTGTTGGCAATGGGCCATACTACACATCCGGTTGCTGCACCTGAAACGCGTAAAGACATGCCCTCCCCTTTTGGTCCGCATTTTAACCTAAAGTCATATCTGAACGGCGAAGAAGCACGCTATATCCATTCTGCGTTAGAACAGGCCAATGGTATCGTGCAACATGCCGCCGAAATGACCGGCATGAAACGTACTACTTTTCTAGAAAAAATGCGCAAACACGGCATTAAACGGCGGCGGTTCAGACCGCAGAATTGATATGGTTAAGCGGCAATTCTAAATAGGGTGTTCAAGGTATGGCGGCTTCCATTTGGCTAAACCGCCACCGGTAGCATCATTACCGCACGCAGGCCGCCGTCCGTTCGGTTCACAAGGCTGACATCGCCGCCATGGCTTCGGGCGATGGCACGGGCGATGGTCAGGCCTAGACCCGTTCCGCCCGTTGCCCGGTTGCGCGAGGCATCGGCACGTGCAAACGGTGCAAACATATCCTCGATGTGTTCGGCAGGAATGCCGGGACCATCATCATCAACGACGATCTGCAAATTGCCGCCGATATACTTCACTGAAATTGCCGCAGTTTTTCCATGTTTCAACGCATTGCCGATAATATTACGCATGGCGCGGCGGATCAATAATGGCCTAACATCGGCAATCACCCGGTCGTCGGGCGGTTTGAACGCGGGCGCCGAACCCGTTGCCTCAAATTCATCAATGATCGATTCGATCAAGGCACCGATGTCGGATCGTTGCAGCGGCTCACCCGATTTGCCCAGCCGTGCCAGCGTCAGTATATCGTCCAATATCCGCACCAGCTCGTCAATGCTGTCGGCCATTTTATCCCGTTCGGCATCGTCCTCAACCGACTCGATCCGCACGCGCAGCGCCGCCAGCGGTGTTTTCAAATCATGGCCTATCGCCCCCAGCATAACGTCTTTTTCACTCAGCAATGCCGAAACGCGGGCCTGCATATTGTTAAAACTGTCGATCAGATCCCGAATATCCGACGGCCCCTCGCTAGCCAGCGGGGTCACTTCTCCGGTCAAACCAACGCGGCCAACGCGCTCTTTCAAACGTTCCAATGGCCGAACGATCCGGCGCGCGACCAGCGCCAGTGGAATCAACACCGCAATATATAATGTCAGCGTCTGCAGCAATATGGCAAGCAACGCGCCCCGCTCTCGCGGCCGGACGAAGGCGGCAGCGTTGATCCAGTTTCCATCCGCCGTTCTGGCCGTCAACAACAGGCTGTCGGTTGGCATATGACTGCCCGCAGCGCGAATACGCGCCAGAAACGTACCTTGCATCAATGGTTCCCGCAAATCATCCGGCAGTGCTTCGATCGGGCCTATGGAGATATTTATATCGCTTAATTCGGATTGCAGCCCCAAAAATTCGGCAGCGCGAAAGGAATATTCGCGGTTTTTGGCAAACTGCGGCAAATCAAGCGGCTGCGGCGTCACTTTGATTGCGATATTGGGCTTTTTCCGGCGCTGCATGCCGCCTCGTTTGTCATCCCAGCCCCGTCCGCGTTCTTCCAATCGTTCGGTATGATTAGACACGCGGGAGATTAAAGTAGCGGCGGCCTCCGCATCGGCGCGGCTGCGTGACCCGGCAAGCAACATGTAGGCATTGAATGCCTGCGCCACCAATAATGCCAGCGCCGCCACCAGCAAAATCTGGCGGTACAGGCTTTTGGGCCAGAATTTCAACGCCCAGCCCATATCTATATCTTATGCACCGGCGTACAGAAACGGTAACCGCCGCCCCAGATGGTTTTGATATGCTGCGGGTCTTTTGCGTCATCCTCTATCTTGCGGCGCAGGCGGCTGATCTGGTTATCGATGGCGCGGTCAAATGGCCCGCCCTCCCGCCCCCGTGTCAGGTCAAGCAACTGATCCCGGTTAAGCACTTGCCCTGCCCGTGTTATCAATGCCTCCAGCATGCGGAACTCGCCGGATGACAGGCTAATCAGTACACCGTCTGCATCGTATAAGGCCTGCTCGCTGGTTTTCAGCGTCCATCCGGCAAAGGCATAGCTTTCGCCCTCAACCCCCGTAACGCGGTTGCCGTTTTGCATGCGGCGCAGCACCACCTTTATCCGTGCCACCAGTTCACGGGGTGAAAACGGCTTGACGACATAATCATCCGCGCCAATTTCAAGTCCGACGATCCGGTCGGTTTCCTCTGATTTTGCGGTCAACAAGATTACCGGAGGTCCGTCATTGGCCGCGATATGACGGCATAGGCTTAACCCGTCTTCGCCGGGCATCATGATGTCGAGCAGGACAAGGTCAATGTCATACGCGATCAGCCAGGACCGCGCCGCCGCTGCATCGGCCGCATCGGTTACACGAAAGCCTTGTTTTTCAAGATATTTGGCCAGCGGTTCACGGATTGAGGCCTCATCATCGACAAGCAACAAGTGGGGGCGGGACTTTGGCATGGCTTGTCCTAGAATAAGAACGCGAAAATGACCAGCGCAGCTACATGGCACCGAAACACCCGCTGGCTGTGCTGGTCACGTCGCTGCGGGACGATAATCGGGAGGAACAACTCCGCAGCAATTCGTTATATTGAAGGGCGCGGGTTATCCGGCATCGGCGCCTGCTGCGTCGCGCATCATGCGCCATTTGCCGCGCATTTCCTGACGCGCACTCTTTCTTTCGTCGGCAGAAATGACGCCGTTATTGTCCTTATCCTTGGCGGCAAAGCGCGCTTGTCCAGCGGCATTATATTCCGCGCGGCTGATGGCTTTATCGCCGTTGGTGTCGGCCTTGCCCCATTTGCCAACGTCAGTACCGCCGCCCATTCCATCACCCATTCCGCCGCCTTTACCGCCATGATGTCCGCCGCGATGGCTGCCACCGCGACCTTCACCGCGTTTCCCCTTGCGCTCCATACGCTTTTCCATACGCGCCGCATCATGCGCCACAAACTCCGCCTCGGACACCGAGCCGTTTTTGTCGGTGTCGATTGCGGCAAAGCGCGCCTTTACCCGCGCCGCTTTATCCGCGCTATCCAACTGACCATTGCCGTCGGCATCCATTTTGGCAAAACGGGCATCCGCTGCGGTTGCCGCCTCCGCCTTGGTGACGCTGCCATTGCTGTCGGCATCCATCTTTACCTTTGCCGTCGCGGCGGCAGTAACCGTTGTCGCAGGAACAGCGGCATAGGCCGCAGCGGCGATCATCAACGCCGAAGCGCCCGCAAATATAGTCAATTTCTTCATGATAAACCTCATTTCTGGGTCACCGGTCACATCGCCGGATCGTCATCTGTATGAAGGCATTATGTCGCAATCTTATGCCGCCACAAGCGCCGCTTTGTCGCAAATTGTATCAACGCACGGTTTTGTACATATGGGGGAAATGGTGCACCCAGAGGAATTCGAATCCCCGGCCTCTGCCTTCGGAGGGCAGCGCTCTATCCAGCTGAGCTATGGGTGCTTAAAATGCTCCGCGCTCTTAGCATCGGGTTTTGATAAGGGCTAGCCGCTTTTTCCGCCGCGTACCAAAAGCCTGAGGCCGGGCGCGATACACCCTGCGATACCCCGCGCAAAACCCGCTTGAATTGCAATGGCCCTCTGGCTATGCGGGACGCCGGAGACAACGTCTTCGCGCCGCTTTAGCTCAGTTGGTAGAGCATCGCATTCGTAATGCGGGGGTCGTAGGTTCAAATCCTATAAGCGGCACCATTTTTGTATTTACCAATACTTATAACAAGGCACTTTTGCGCCATCAAAAATCGCATCTGCGAATCCAACATGTCACCGCCGGAAACCCGCAGAAAACCGTACAAGTTCACAGTCCAATTCGGTAATTTCTAAGGCCAAACTTTTCCAACAAATGATGCCCATGCGCAAACTTAATCCAAGATTTGCAAATCTAATCCAACATTGCAAGCCCTGCATTTCGCGCTCAATCGCATAAGTCCCGTTCTACACTTGATTGGCGGCGGCGTAACGGGCATGTATATGGGCATTTAGTTTTCAGGCAACCCTACCTGGCCACGTCGTTTTTCAAGCTCGACCCACTCCGCTACAATCCTCGGCATTTCGGAAATGACTTCCCTACCGAAAAGAATCTCATCGACGTAGCCCATGTGCAACATATCAAACATGCGGCATAAATATGCCTTACCGCAACCCCACCAAGTGTAATGGGCGTCGACCATCAGATAGTGTTTTACGTCTATGTTCTCATGCTCACGGAGCTCTTCTAACTCCATGCCGTCGAGCAAAGTTTCGTACACGCCATCGGCGACACGACTGCCAAATGTCGTCGTGTAGTAATATTCCTTTATTTCCCAAACTGCGACAGGATTAATAGCGGTTGGAAACGTGCCATCGACCCGACGTGCCAATGTACGAACTGGCTCTCCGTCGCGAGTAAGCGTTGTTAGCTCGCGAGGGTCGTAATTGCAGTCCATTCCATCAGCATTGCTCTCGATCATCATGTTGACCAAGCCGGTCAAGAATGCCTCAGCTTTTTTATCACCCTTTTGCTTGTTCATCGGGATTGGACATTTTGGACTCAATTTGGCGAATTGTTTTTCGAATTCCGCTTTGGCTTGCGCAGCGGACATCAAATTGGGCTCTGCGACATTCTGCAGGCAACGGGCACGCTCAACAAAATATTCGTGTAGCTCGACCGCCAACGGCGTTGGCTTGTCGTTATCGATCATTTTCGTTTCATCTAAGCCAAGTTTTAGGAATGCAGCAGCCATCTGAACAGGCGTCGGGATGATTATGTTTTGGCCCTTACTGTACCCAACCTGCTGGCTAAGCGACCTCACGGATGCCCAAAACGTCTTCGGCTTTCTTAGAAAACGACCGATGGGCTTCATGATCGGTTTCCTATACGATCTGCAAACGTCTTAGACAATGTTTCAAAGCTGGTGTTGAGAACACCGCAAATTCCGTAAACTTCAATGAAGTCCAATCTCCGTTCGCCGGATTCATACTTACTGACGAATGATTGAGTGACTTTCAAACGTGCTGCTAATTCTACTTGCGTTAGGCCCATGTTCTCTCTTAGTTCTCTTAGGAGGGCCGAAAGAATCGATGCCGGATTTCCAACCTGTTGATTTGTCATGTTGACCTAATGAACCAATCGGAGTAATATCCCAAAATGGAATATCATGTTTTGGAACACTCAAATTTAGCTTTAGAATTTTCGACAGATGGCTCACCGCCTACAGTTGACGGCAAGCTTTATCCCACAAAGTTCTCTGCTACAAATGGGCAATTGCTAAAATGGATTGGGAACAAGCAGAGATTTGCACAGGCAATTATTTCATATTTCCCGAAATCCTATCGCACATATTATGAGCCGTTTCTTGGTTCAGGCGCGGTATTGGCGGCTTTGTCGCCGATAAAAGCTGAAGGCTCCGATATTTTTGGACCGCTGATTGATATTTGGCAAACACTACGTTTCGATCCCGAGCAATTGAAGCGTTGGTACACAAAACGACATCTCAATGGCGAAACCAATAGCAAACTGGCCGCATATAAAGAAGCGCAGCAGGCGTATCTGCAAATGCCTAATGGCGCTGATTTACTCTTTTTGAGCCGGGCTTGTTACGGCGGCGTGGTCCGATTTCGGAAAAGTGACGGGTTCATGTCGACGCCGTGTGGTCCGCATAATTTGATGTCTCCAGAAAAATTTTCGTCAAGGGTCAATGAATGGACATCACGAGTTCAGGGTACGACTTTTTATCAAAGATCGTTTGAGCAGGCACTTGCGAAGGCTGGTGATGGAGACATCGTATATTGTGACCCACCATACAGCCATTGCCAAAGCATCTTATACGGCGCACAAGCATTTGATCTTACAAAACTTATGGCAAGTATCGCGGAGGCTAAAAAGCGTGGGGCGTTTGTGGCATTGAGCATCGATGGCTCCAAGCGTTCCGGAAATTTTCTGTGTGACATAGAAATTCCACAAGGCCTCTTTGCCCGCGAGGAAATGTTAATGGTCGGTCGATCAATGCTGCGAAGATTCCAGATGGGCGGAGAAACCTTAGAGGCAGAAGTTGTGAGGGATCGACTGCTTCTGACGCATTAGGCGCAATGATCTTTTGTCATTGTAGCTGACATTCCCCCTCTACCTTTACCCCGAAGAAGGCACGCTCGCCCTTCGACAAGCTCACGACGAGCGGCGGGTCAATTTCAATCCCAAAATCTATGCGGAGATCAGGGCGCGGGCGGGGCTTAACCAAAACCCCTCTCCCCTTGCGGGAGAGGGTGGCCCTGCGCCAGCAGGGTCGGGTGAGGGGTCGGGAGCGTCAGCGACCCAACAAAATATTGGCGCGCAGACGCGCGCCGCCCCCTCTCCTTCCGCCGCTGTCGCGGCTCCCTCCTCTCCCGCAAGGGGAGAGGAATTTGATGACCGCCCCGATTAACTCCTCGTCTTTGACTATATCTACGGTGTCCTCCATTCGCCCGATTATCGCCGCACCTATGCGCAGTTCCTAAAAATCGATTTCCCGCGCATCCCCTATCCGGCGTCGTCAGAGGTGTTTGCCCATGTCGCCGAAAAGGGCGGCCAATTGCGGCGGTTGCATTTGATGGAGGCGGAGGCAATTGGTGCGGCGCCTTATCCGTTTATGGGAGAGGGTGACGGGGTGGTGGTGAAGCCTTCCTTCATCCCCCTCCCGCCTGCGGGAGGGGTTAGGGGTGGGGGCGAGCCGGAGGCGAGCCTTGGACACAGGCCCACCCCCTGCCCCTCCCGCAGGCGGGAGGGGAGCTAGTTGGCCGCGTGCACATCAACCCCGACCAATATTTCGAAGGTGTCCCCCTCACTGCATGGGAATT
>JANOKA010000139.1:0-25584 GCA_031418995.1 Sphingomonadales bacterium
TGTTCGGCGGATAATGCCCAAGGCAGGCGTGGTCGGTATTGACTTATTGCCTGTCGAAGCCATTCCCGGCGTCACATTATTCGAAATGGATTTCATGGATGATGCAGCTCCGGCGGCATTGATCGATGCGCTGGGCGGGCCACCTGACCTGATCCTGTCCGACATGGCAGCCAACACCGTGGGTCATAAACAAACCGACCATTTGCGCACGATGGGCCTGGTCGAGGCAGCGGCGCATTTTGCCGTCGAGCATTTGGTGCAGGGCGGTACATTTGTATCAAAAGCGTTTGCCGGAGGGACAGATGGCGAGCTTCTGCAATTGCTGAAAGCCAATTTTACTACGGTGAAGCACGCCAAACCGCCCGCCAGCCGCAAGGGATCGGTGGAATGGTACGTGGTGGCGATGGGGCGGAAATAGGGCGCTATGGGATAACAAACCTATCGTCATTGCGAGGGGCAAAGCGACGCGGCAATCCAGAGCCTGAGTAAACTAACTCTGGATTGCTTCGCTTTGCTCGCAATGACGAATTTGTATATAAATACAAATAATTACAATGACTTACGTGCATCATCCACGGCACTCTTCAACCGTTCAAACCCTTGCGCGCCCTCCAAAACCTTGCCGCCGATAACAAAGGTTGGCGTGCCGCCAAAACCGATTTTCTGCATCATCGCCAAATTGGATTCGACCTCGGCCACTGCTTCATCGGTGCTGACAAATGCCTGCGCCGCCGCAATATTCAGGCCAGCTGTGATGGCGGCAATGCGGATGCTATTGGCATCGGGTTTGCCGCCGCTGAACATCGCCTTATGGAACGCATCATGCTTGCCTTGCTTTGCCGCCGCCAGCGCCCAAAGCGCGGCATCGCGGCTGGATTGCGACAATATCGGTACCTCGCGGTAAACCAGTCTGATGTTCTTGTCCGACCCTATCAAGCGTTCGACATCGGCCACAGACGACCGGCAATATCCGCAATTATAGTCGGTAAACTCCACGACGGTCACATCGCCTTTGGGGTTGCCTGCCGCGTCCCCGGCAAAGGCGGTGGTCAGCGCATCGCCAACGCTGGCGACGCGGCCTGCCATGTCACGGCCCTGCAAAATCGCCACCGCCTCGGTAATGATTTCGGGATGGTCCAGGATGTAAGCGCGGACAATAGCCTCGGTTGCCTTGCGGTCATCGCCGTTCATTCCGGCGGCGGCCATCGCGGTTTCGGCTTGCTGCGTTGCGGCGGCTACGGGCTCGCTGTTTACGCGGCCACTCCGCGCTGAAAGGTAGAAATAGCTACCGGCAGCAGCAAGCAATGCCGCGCCGGAAAGCAATAGATATAGGGGGTATCGGCTGCTGTTTATGGTATGGGTCATCCGCCTTGGATAGTGAATGCAGGCGCGATCTGCAATTGCCGTTTGCGTCCCTTGTTCCGTTTCTCGACCTGTGCCTGCGCCACCAGATTGACGTCTTGCGCCCTGATCCAGTCGGGCGAATATTCGGGCAGGCCCGCCATCGCCGTTTGGGCATTGGGCAGGGCGAACTGCGGCGCGCCTTCCATCAGATACCGTTCCGCACTCGCCAATGCCGCCCGCGCCGTATCCCCGCGCCGTTCATATACCACGCCCAATTGATACCAGGCGAACGGGTTCTGATTGTCCTTGGTCACCGCCGCTTTTAACACGCGCTCGGCCTCTTCCAGATTGCCCTTATCTTCGCTTTCGATCAGGGCATGGCCAAATATCCCAGCAATCAGCGGCTGATTATTGGTGATGTTGGTCGCCTTGCGCAGCGGCTCCACGGCGTCTTGCGGACGGCCCGATTCGAGCAATATCTGCCCGTATAGTTCCAGAAAGTAAGGATCATTGGGCGCGCCCGATAACAGGCTCTGTGCTTCTCCCAACGCCTTTTGCGGATAGGCTGATTTGTGCCAGGCATAGGCCCGGGCATAGCGCGCAGCGACGCTTTGATCGGACTCGGGATAGCTGCGCAAAGTGACCGCAGGATCGGCGATAAAGCCTTTCAGCTTTGCCTTGATACGCGTGAAATCGGATTGCCATTTGGCATCGGCTGGCGTGTTCCATGCAGGATCAGCCTGATACGTGTCCTGCAAAACCGATATGCGTTCGCCCGACAAAGGATGGGTACGGTTATAACTGTCCTCTTGCGGCAGGCCCAACCGGAACTCGAAATTCTGCAGCTTCTTAAAGAATGCGACCGATCCCTTGCCCGTTATCCCAGCGCCCGACAGATACTTGGCGCCTGATGCATCCGCCACGCCTTCTTGGCCGCGGGTATAAGCCAGCAGTTTGCCATAGGCAGCGGTTTGCCCGGCGGACAATATACCTGCCCCCGCTTCGCCAGCGCCCGCAGCAATAGCAGCAGCGGCAAGGATCAGGCTGGCGATGGTGATCCCCGTTGCCGGGCCCAGCCCCTCGCCAAATCGCACTGCATGTCCGCCAACCACATGGCCCAGCTCGTGCGAGATAACGCCTTGTACCTCGTTTGCGGTGTCGGCAGCCTCGATCAATCCGGTATGGATATAGACGGCTTGACCGCCGGCAACAAAGGCGTTGATCGAACGGTCGTTGATAAGGACGATATCCACATTGTTGGGATCCAGTCCTGCTGCCTTGATAAGCGGCGCGGAAATCTCGTCGAAAAATGCCTCGGTTTCGGCATCACGTAAAATGGATTGCGCCATTGCAGGTTGCACGCAGACCAAAGTGGCGGCCACCGCAGATAGCAGGATGCGGACAGTGTTTCGGGGTTTATTGTTCATGACACGGGCATGCGGCAGCCAAGCTGAACACGCAATGAAGAAATGGCGGCGATAAAGAAAGACCCCGCCACCTGTGCCGGGTGCGGGGTCTTTCATTCAACTATTTTGCAGCGGACTATTTACCCGAATGTACGTTGCCACCATCCCGAACGTCCGCCCGGCGCAGGGGCGTCATCACCAGCATTATCGGCTGCGGGTGCATCAGCGGCTGGTGCGGCTTCTACAGTCTCTGCAGACTTTTTTGCGGCAGCTTTGCTTGCAGCAGGCTTACGCGGTGCACGGGCCTTGGTGGCGGGTTTAGGGGCCGTCTCTTCCGTTACTACACTGGCTTCGGCAACTTCAGCAGCCTTCGGCTTGGCTTTGGCGCGGCTAGCACGCTTTGGCTTTTCAAATGGAGCGGCTTCGGCTTCAGCGGCCTGTGTTGCTTCTTGCGGAGCATCTTCAACGGTTGCCTTTGCGCGGCTGCGCCGTTTGGGCTTTTCAGCCGTCACTGGTTCAGCGTCGATGGCGGCCGCAGGTGGCTCAGATGCTTCCACTGGGGCAGCTTCTGTTACCATATTGTCATCCGCAGCAGCTCTACCGCGTCCTTTGCCGCCGCGCCGTCCGCGCCGCGACCGGGGCTTTACATCATTTGATGGATCAGTGTCCGCCAAATCGGTTGCGTCTGCATTGCTGCCATCTTCGGATACGGCCGCTTCAATATCTGCGCCGGTATCCTGCACTGCTTCGCCCTCTTGGCCTTCACGCTCGCGTCCGCGACCGCCGCGCCGCCCGCGTCGGCGTTTGCGGCGTGGACGCTCACCATTTTCAAGCAGCTCTCCCTCGGCCTCGTTACGCGGTTTGCGTTCTACGGCCTCTGCGACCTCTTCTTCGGCTTCGTCTGCATCGTCTTCGTAATTGAACACATCATCATCGCTGTCGTCTACTAATGCCAGACTGGGCAGTTCGGCTGGACGCTCTGGCCGCGGCCCTGCGCTAATGACCGCCAGTTTGGCGCCTTCGACTTCGCCATTGGGAACAATGGCGACATTGACGTGGTAGCGCATTTCGATTTCGGCAAGTTCGGCGCGCTTGTTGTTCAGCACGTAAATCGTCGCTTCTTGGCTGGCCTGCAATGTAATCTGGCTTCCGTTACCACGCGCGGCTTCATCCTCGATCAGGCGCAATGCCGACAAGGCGGAGGAAGAGGCGGTGCGAACAAGTCCTGTGCCTTCACAATGCGGACATTCGCGTGTCGATGCTTCCAATACGCCTGTGCGCAGACGCTGACGGCTCATTTCCATCAGACCGAAACTGGATATACGTCCAACCTGAATACGGGCGCGGTCATGTTTCAGCGCCTCTTTCATGGCGCGTTCTACTTTACGGCCATTGGAATGATGCTCCATGTCGATAAAGTCGATGACGACCAGTCCGGCCATGTCGCGTAAGCGCAGTTGCCGGGCAATCTCACGCGCAGCCTCTAGATTGGTTGAAAGCGCGGTCGCCTCAATGCCATGTTCTTTGGTAGACCGGCCGGAGTTGATGTCGATTGAAACCAGCGCTTCTGTTGGGTTGATTACAATATATCCGCCCGATTTAAGCTGGACGATAGGGTGGTACATCGCGTTCAGCTGATCCTCGACGCTATACCGCTGAAACAACGGTACAGGATCGGCATATTGTTGCACCCGCTTGGCATGGCTGGGCATCAGCAATTTCATAAAGTCTTTGGCGGCTTTATATCCATCTGCGCCTTCGACCATGACCTCTTCGATATCGCGGTTATAAATGTCGCGGATCGCGCGTTTTATCAGGTCGCTGTCGGTATGGATCAGTTCGGGGGCCGCCGCGCTCAGGGTTTTTTCGCGGATGCCATCCCAAAGCCGCGCGAGATAATCAAAGTCCCGCTTAATTTCAGGCTTGGTTCGGGCAAGTCCTGCGGTGCGGATAATGCAACCCATTGTCGCAGGCAAAGTCAGATCTGATATTATTGTTTTCAGGCGTTTACGGTCTGCTGCACTATGGATTTTGCGGCTGATACCGCCGCCATGTGATGTGTTTGGCATCAATACGCAATACCGTCCTGCCAATGACAGATATGTTGTTAAGGCAGCGCCCTTGTTGCCGCGCTCCTCTTTGACAACCTGTACCAGCAATACCTGACGGCGATGGATTACGTCCTGAATCTTGTACCTGCGGCGCAAATTCATCCGCTTGGTGCGCGCCTCGTCACTCGCCTTGGCTTTGCCGCCGCGTGATGGCCGGTCATTGCCGCTGTTGCCGTTGCCGTTGCCATTACCGTTGCTATTCCCGCGACCGCTTTTGCTGCGGTTCCGGCGATTGCGCCGACCGTTATTGCGCTCGCTGTCACCATTGTCGTCGCCGGCCGATTGCGCCGCGTCGTCTGTCTCGCCGTCGTCGTCTCCAAGATCAGGCTCTTCGCCTTCGCTTAAATCAATCGTGTCGACGCTGTCATCGCTCTCGACTTCGATCAAGTCGCTTTCTTCGTCCTCAGACTCTTCCGACCGCATAATCCGGCCGGGTTCATTATCCTCTTCTTCTTCCTGCTCACGCAGGGCGGCTTCTTCAGCAGCAGCCTCAGCTTCTTCAGCCAATAACCGTTCGCGGTCTTCTTTGGGGATTTGATAATAGTCGGGATGAATTTCGGCAAACGCCAAAAACCCGTGGCGATTGCCGCCATAGTCAACAAACGCCGCCTGCAGCGACGGTTCCACCCGCGTGACCTTGGCTAAATATATATTGCCTTTAAGTTGCTTGTGTTCAGCCGATTCAAAATCGAACTCTTCAATTTTGTTCCCAGTGACGACGGCTACGCGGGTTTCTTCCCGGTGGCGCGCATCGATTAACATACGTGTTGTCATTATATTGTCTCCGGATGGCAGCTAACCCGGGTGTCAGCCGCAGGCCGCCATCGCTATTGTTGGTGTCGCCGCACGAAGGGCGTAATGCGCCCGACGCCGTTCGGCGAGTTGATTGGAATGTTTTGAAAACGGAATGTGCTTTGGCTGCAAAGGCATAGCAGGCGCGATTCGCGCGTGCGTTATTTCCGGCACATGCGCCATTCCCCATCGGGGCGGCGAATGTGGAAATATCATACCTCATGTAGCTTCAACCTGTAAAAGTCCGGCGTATAGAATGATGCAGCCGGCCCTGAAATAGACCAACGGTTCCAAAGAAATGCCATAGGAATGTAAGTCTGTTCACGGCGTAGCACTGCTGATTACAAACGGCAAGCATAGACGATGGATGCGGGTTTGATGCCGATGATCACCTCATATTATGCCGGAATTCAATGCCAAAACGATCCCTATCATAGCTAATTCTGCGTTAACTGTGTCTGGATACGCGCCTTTATCGGGTTATCCCTAATTTGCTCTTCATCATCATGTGGAAAGCGTTTTTGCGGCTATGAAAAATCTCTGGACCAATACGGATAGAAAATTACATAATGGCGTAATGTTGAGTTCCGCTTTTCTAACCAGCACAATTTTGGCGGTCACTCCGGCGCAGGCAGGACAAGTCAGTCAGGTTTTGGCCAGTGAAAATGCGGTGATGATTTATTTTGACGATGTCGTAAACAAGGCATCGGTATTTTCCTTATCCGGCCCGGATCGCATTGCGGTCGACATAACGGGCGCGACAGCAGGCCACACGGCATCAGCGGGCGGCCCCATTTCATTCGTAAGACAAGCGCAGTTCAACGATGATACGGCGCGCATTGTACTGGACCTTGGGGAGCCCGCGATAATTACTGGCGGCGAATTTTCGGCAGACGGCAAGTCGCTACGGCTGGACATGCGGGCAACCCAAGGACGGCAATACTATGGCCACGGTAGCGGGATAAGCGCAGGCCGAAAAGAAATTGTTCCGCCGGCACTATTTCGGTCCGCGCCCCCCAAAAAACAGTATGAGGTCAGCGCCCCCATCGGCAAAGGTTCGCTGAAAGGTAACTTACCCAAAGTATCCGGACCAAATGATGCCTCATTACCCTTGGTCGTGATTGACGCTGGCCATGGCGGTCATGATCCCGGTGCGATAAACCCGGTCAGCGGAAAGCGGGAGAAGGACGTCACATTGGCGATCGCCCGGTCCATTCGCGCGGAGCTTATAAAATCGGGACGGGTAAGAGTGGCCCTGACCCGGGATGCTGATAAATATCTTGTCCTGCAAAACCGGTTTGAAATCGCCCGCAAGATGGGGGCAAACCTGTTCATCTCGATTCATGCAGATGCAGCTGAAAATGCAGAGGCCAACGGCGCAACGGTTTACACATTGTCTGAAGTAGCCTCTGACCGTGAAGCCCAGCGATTGGCATCGCGCGAAAATAAGGCAGATATAATTAATGGCGTCAATTTGGGCGGCGCAGATGCCAATGTTTCGTCCATTCTTATTGACTTGACCCAGCGAGAAACGATGAATGTTTCTGCTGATTTTGCAAAGCTTTTGCTGCGTGAGGCACGGCCCAATATGCGGCTTCGTTCAAATTCGCACAAATTTGCGTCCTTCGTAGTTTTGAAGGCGCCAGATACGCCGTCTATCTTGTTCGAGACAGGCTATATCAGCAATGACAGCGATGCTGCATTCCTGTCGTCTGCATCGGGGCAGCAGAAAATTGGACGCAGTGTTGCTAGCGCCATTCAGGTCCATTTCGCGCGGCGTTTGGCAAGCAGATAAATGTAACATGCTGCAACTTGCGGTGAATTGCTTCACAAAGCGCCAATTCACCGCAACAACATTCTGGACCTTGGCCATGAATCGTCTAGATACAGAGTCAAATGGACGATACTGCACCGACAAATATTAGCTATAAGCTTACCCGTGAGGCTGGTGGCCTATGGGAAAAACTTCAAAAAATGTGGCAAAAGAAATGGTTTCGGCTTTTGTCCTACCTAGGTTTGGCGGGCCTGCTTTTTTTGGCGCTTCTATGGATTTTTGTGATCCGCAATCTGCCGGATGCGGCGGCCTTGGCCGAATATGAATCGCCTTTGCCAACCGTGGTACGGGACATAAATGGCGAACCTTTTCACAGCTATGCCCGCGAACGCCGTGTGCAGCTTGAATATGCTGATTTTCCCAAAATGTTGCGCGATGCGTATTTGTCTGCCGAGGATAAGACCTTTTTTAGCCATGGCGGCATAGATTATCCCGGTATTGCCAGCGCCGTATTCAGCAACGTATTCAGCAGCGGCCGGTCTCGCGGGGCATCAACTATTACGCAGCAAGTGGCCAAAAACCTGCTGTTGACCAACGAATATAGTTACACGCGCAAAATCAAAGAGGCATTATTGGCGAAGCGGATTGAATCTGCGCTAACCAAGCCGCAAATATTGTCGCTTTATCTGAATGAAATTGCTCTTGGCCGTCAGGCGTTTGGCGTAGAGGCGGCGGCGCAGGCGTATTTTGGTAAAAGCGTCGATCAATTGCTGTTGCATGAAATGGCGTATCTGGCAATTCTTCCAAAAGCGCCTGAAAAGTACAGCCGCACAAAATTTGCCGCCGAAGCGTTGGAACGCCGGAACTGGGTCATCGGCGAAATGCGCAAAAACGAAAAGATATCCGAAAGCCAAATGATACAGGCACAGGCACAGCCACTGGGCCTTATCACGCCGCAAAGCCAAGGGTATAAAAGTGTTGGCGGCTATTTTACCGAAGAAGTGCGCCGTCAGTTGATTGAGCGTTTTGGCGAAACCGCAGAAGGCGGTCGGCCATATAGCGTTTATGCGGGTGGGCTTTGGGTGCGCACTTCGATGGACCCGCTTTTGCAGGAACATGCAACACAAGCGCTACGCGATGGTTTGCTGCGGTATCATGCAGGCAAAGGCTGGAAAGGTCCGATTGCTTCGATTCCTATGGATGATGGCAAGTGGCAATCACGGTTGATCGGATCAAACATAGGCATTGATTACGCCAATTGGCGCATTGCCGTTGCTATCACGCGGCAAGGTAGCGGTTTTCAAATCGGGTTTTCAGATGGAAGTACGGGCGTATTGGCAGCCGGACCTGCTGGATTGAAAGCGGGCGATATCTTCGCGGTGGCACCCAATGGCGGCAAAAGCTTTTCCTTGCGCATTATCCCCGAAGTCGGCGGCGGTATGGTTGTCGAAAATCCGTTAAACGGCCGGATATTGGCAGTGCAGGGCGGATTTGATTCGCGCATTTCCAGTTTCAACCGTGCCACCCAGGCACAGCGCCAGCCCGGTTCAACGATCAAACCTTTTGTTTATGCAACCGCGCTCGACAATGGAATGACCCCGGCTTCCATCATTGTCGATGGTCCCTATTGCGTTTGGCAATCTGCTTCACTGGGCCGTAAATGCTTTAAGAATTTTGGCGGCAGCGGCGGCGCAGGGCCGCAAACGATGCGCTGGGGCCTCGAACAATCGCGCAATTTGATGACGGTGCGCGCTGCTGCGGATTCGGGCATGAAAAATGTTTCCGACACGTTCCGCGCGATGAGCATTGGCGATTACCAGCCTTACTTGGCATTTGCGCTGGGCGCGGGCGATACGACCGTATTGAAAATGACCAATGCCTATTCGATGCTGGTCAATCACGGCAAAGAATTGAAGCCAACTTTCATTGACTATGTGCAGGACCGCAGGGGCCGCGTCATTATGCCGCAAAAGTGGAAGGCCTGTAAGGGTTGCAACCTGAAAGACTGGAATGGACGGGCCATGCCGCGCTTTACCGCCGCTGGCAAACAAGTGATGGACCCGGTTACCGCTTATCAGGTTGTCCATATGCTGGAGGGCGTGATTGAGCGCGGTACAGCAACGACCTTGCGTGACCTTGACCGGCCCTTGTTCGGAAAAACCGGAACAACCACGGGACCAACCAATGTCTGGTTTGTTGGCGGGTCACCCAATCTGGTTTCGGGTGTGTATTTGGGGTATGACCAACCGCGCAATATGGGCGGTTATGCGCAAGGCGGCGCGCTGGCCGCGCCGATATTCAAACAATTCGCGCGGGCCGCCATGAACGGTTATCCAAAAGCGCCGTTCGTTGCGCCCAATGGCGTGCGGATGGTGCGTATCGACCGGTCTTCAGGCAAACGCGTTTTTGGCGCATGGCCGGGCAATGATCCCAAAAGCGGCGTGATCTGGGAAGCGTTCAAAGCAGAGACGGAACCCAAACGTTCGGTCCGGCAAGAAGAAGTGCTGGCCAAATTGGCCGCAGCGAAAGCGCGCAAGAAAAACAAGGCAAACGCAGCCGCCGCAAAGCCGAGGCAGGATTCCAGCGTGGATAGTGCCGATGTTGTCCAAGGTGCAAGCGGGACGAAACGCGATCAGGAATTTGTGCAAGAAGAAGGCGGTATTTACTGACCGCAAAATCCGCATCAACTTTACCGGGACCGGAGGAGAACTGACATGGAACGTGATAATAATGGCCTAAGCCGCAGACAGATATTAACTCTTTCCATTCTTGCTGGCGGTATAAGCGTGGCATTCCCTGCATGGGCACAATTCAAGCTGGGCAAGATTGTTGATGCTGCGTCCGATGTGGTGAAATCGGAAACGATATCCGACGCTGACCTTAACGCGTATTTCAGTCAGATCGCGGCACAGTCCGACCGGGATAATCCAGTGGCCGGCTCCAAAACACCTTATGGAAAACGGCTCGCCGCGCTTTCGAAAGGTATGGCCAATCACGACGGACTGAATCTGGATATAAAGGCCTATATGGTCAAGGATGTGAACGCATTCGCCATGGGGAATGGCACGATCCGGATATTCTCCGGCTTAATGGACCAATTTACCGATGATGAAATCCGCTATGTCATCGGCCATGAAATTGGTCATGTGAAAGCGGGGCACAGCAAGAAACGGATGCAAGCCGCATTGCGGACGAGTGCGCTGAAAAAAGGCGCATCGGCGACAGGCGGCGGAATTGGCCGCATTGCCGATTCCGAACTGGGCGATATGTTCAACAAAGTCATCTCGGCGCAGCATTCGCAAGGGAATGAAAAAGAAGCCGATGATTACGCCATGAATTTTATGAAGACCAAGAAGCATGACCCGATGGCCTGCGTTACCGCGCTCGATAAATTGAATGCATTGGGCGGCGGCGGTGGCGGCGGTCTGCCATGGCTGCAAACCCATCCGAGTCCCGCGGCGCGTTCCAAAAGGATGCGGACACAGTTGGCGGCATAGCAAGGTCGTCGCCCCTGCAATCTTTACATCGACCGTAATCCCGCTTAGTCGCAGCGCATCATCAGACTTGGAGTAATGAAATGCGCGCCGACGCAGAGGGTTTTGTTCAACGCATAGACGCAGCGCTAGCGCTTGTTCGCCTGTCGCTCGATTGGGACCGCGCGTTGCGGCGGCTGGATGAATTGAACGCAAAAGTCGAAGACCCCAAGCTATGGGACGATCCCAAAGCCGCTGAAGAGGTTATGCGCGAACGGCGCAGACTGGACAGTGCGATTGGTACAGTGCGCGAAATCGACGCCGATAAGACGGGGACGGTCGAGCTGATTGAACTGGCCGAAATGGAGGGCGATGCGGCGCTGGCGGATGAGGCCGTGGCATCGCTTTCGGAATTGGCCGCACGTGCAGACCGGGACAAGGTGCAAGCGTTATTGTCTGGCGAAGCCGACGGCAATGATTGCTTTATCGAGGTGCATGCCGGGGCAGGCGGGACCGAGAGTCAGGACTGGGCCGAGATGCTGCAACGCATGTATTACCGCTGGGCTGAACAGCGCGGATACAAAGTTGAAATGGTCGAATATCAAGCGGGGGATCAGGCCGGGATCAAATCAGCGACGATGCAGATCAAGGGCGAAAATGCCTATGGCTATGCCAAAACCGAAAGCGGCGTTCACCGGCTGGTCCGCATATCGCCGTATGACAGCGCCGCCAAACGGCACACCAGTTTCTCCAGCATATGGGTCTATCCGGTGATCGATGACAATATCGAAATCGAGATTAACGAGGGTGATTTGCGGATTGATACCTACCGCGCATCGGGTGCCGGCGGACAGCATGTTAATACAACGGACTCGGCGGTACGCATTACCCACAAACCCACAGGCATCGTCGTCGCCAGCCAGAATGACCGTTCGCAGCACAAAAACCGCGCCACCGCGATGGGCATGCTAAAAGCGCGCATGTACGAAGCCGAATTGCGCAAACGCGAGGATGCCGCGGGCAGTGAGTATGAAGCAAAGACCGAGATTGGCTGGGGCCATCAAATCCGGTCCTATGTGTTGCAACCCTATCAACAGGTCAAAGATCTGCGCACGGGAGAAATTTCGACCGCGCCGAGTGACGTGCTGGACGGAGCCATCGACAATTTCATCGCGGCGGCACTGGCGCAGCGCGTGACGGGCGAGGCGGCGGATGTCGATGACAATGATTGAGTTCTAAATTGAGTCCTAGACTGCGTTGACATTCAAAAACCAATTCATGAAGATCAGCAACGTCATTCCCGCGAAGGCGGTAACCTAAATTCACAAACGAAGTGCACCACCCTGCTAAGGTTGCTGCACTATGTCAGAACGATACAAACACTTCACGCTGGAAGAACGTACTTCGATTGCCGCGCTTTACCAAGCCGGACGTTCGTGCCGGCAAATTGCTTCAGCTTTGGATCGCGCGCCATCGAGCATATCGCGCGAGGTGAAGCGGAATGTGGGTTATGGCGCAAATGCACGATATAGTCCGCGATATGCCGACGAAGTCGCATGGGCCCGCCGATGGAGAGGGGCGAGGCTTGAACGCGATGATGACCTGCGCAATAGCGTGCTCGAAAAACTCACCGCTGGCTGGTCTCCAGAACAGGTCGCTGGTCGTCTTAGGCTTGAAGGGAGCGAGCAACAGATCAGCCACGAAAGCATCTACCGCTTCATCCATGTCCAGATCGCACGCACCAAAGACTATAGCTGGCGCAACTTCCTGCCCCGTGCCAAAAGTAAGCGCGGATGGCCGTATAAAAGCCCTAACCCCATACAGAATATCAAAAACCGCGTCTCCATCCATCAAAGACCTGCCTGCGTCCAAGCCCGTAAACGCCTTGGCCATTGGGAAGCTGATCTTGTTCATCCGCAAAAATCAGGCGCAGCCATTCTCGTCGCAAGCGAACGTAAATCCCGCTACACCCTGCTCGCAAAACTCGATGGTAAACATGCCAAACCCGTTGCCAGTCAGCTGGTACGCTGGCTCCAGCCTATGCCTAAAAACCGAAGACGATCCGTCACTCAAGACAACGGAACCGAATTTTATGCCCACACCAAACTCAACGATATCGGTATCCAAACCTACTTCTGCGATCCCCACAAGCCCTGGCAAAAAGGCTCCGTCGAAAATACCAACGGACGTATCCGACGATATATCCCGCGCGGAACAGACCCAAATAGCTTCTCAAATCAAGATCTGCAAAAACTCGCAGACATCCTCAATCACACACCCAGAAAATGCCTTGCATTCAAAACACCTGCCGAGATATTCCTATCACACAAAAAACTGGTGCACTTCGAATGTGAATCCACCTTCCCGCCTTCGCGGGAATGACGAAGTATTTGATTTTATGTAATTTGTATATTGAATGTCAACACCACCTAGAGTATCATGAGCTTATCCAACACCGTAGCCCTGAGCCTGTCGAGCCGAAGGCGACCGTAGGTCAACGGTGCTTCATTTGGAGACGTACTTCGACAAGCTCAGCACTACGGTTTGTGATCGCTCAGAAGCTATCCCGCTCTACTACCTAAGAATCCCTCATCCGCTTGCCGCGATCAATCGCCGTGTCGCCTCCGCCTGCGGCGCAGCAAACAACGCCTCGCGGCTCGCGGTTTCCACGATCCGCCCATCCTCCATCACCGCAATCCGGTGCGCCAGCCGCCGGGCCATCGCTAGGTCGTGGGTGATGAACAGCAGCGTCAATCCGCGCGCCCGTTGCAGCCGCGCAAATAACTGCGCCACGCCGTCCGCCACCAACGGATCGAGCGCGGATGTCGCCTCGTCCAGCAGCAGCATGTCGGGATCCGCCGCCAATGCCCGGGCAATGGCAACGCGCTGTGCCTGACCACCCGATAACGCGGCAGGTTTGCGCAACGCAAATTCCGGTGGCAGGTCCACCTCAGTGAGCAATTCGGCGACGCGGGATTTGACATCGACATCGGGCCGTAACCAGCGCAACGGCTCGGCGATGATGTCGGCCACGGTCCAGCGCGGATCGATGCTGGCGACGGGGTCTTGAAATACCGGCTGGATCAAGCGGCGATGATCCGCAGTGCGACGGCGGCGCGGTGGTAGGGCTTCGCTTTGCCAGTATATTTCGCCCGTATCCATAGGGCCCAATCCCGCAATTGCACGGCCCAGCGTGGATTTTCCGCTGCCTGATCCGCCTACAATCGCCAGCGTCTCGCCGCGTGCCAATGTCAGCGATGCATTATCCACCGCCTGCGTCCACCCGCCGCGCCAACCGGGCCGTTTGAATCGCACCGATATGTTCTGCGCGTCCAATAAAGCCGTTCCGGGTTCGGGCAGCGGCGACACGGCTTCGCTAAGCCTGGGCGTTGCGGCCATCAGCCGCCGTCCATAATCCGAGCGCGGTGACAGCGCAACGTCACGCGCCGCCCCGGCCTCTGCGACGCGGCCATTTTCCAGCAATAGCAATCGGTCGGCATGGGCCTCTATACCCGCCAGATCATGGCTAACCAGCAACACCGCCATGCCATCCTCGCGGCACAGACGCGTCAGCATCGCCATGACATCCTTACGCAATGCGGCATCCAGCGCACTAACCGGTTCATCGGCGATCAGCAATTTGGGACGGTGCGCGATGGCCATGGCGATCAGCAATCGTTGGCGCTGCCCGCCCGACATCTGGTGCGGATATTGGGCGAGCCGCGATTCCGCACCCGCAAGGCCGACGCGGGTGAGCATATCGGTGATGTCGGCTTTGCTAGGACGCGTTGCTCCCGCTTGGCACGCCGCCTCAATCATGTGCGCCAACACATTGCGGTGCGGGGTCAGCGCCGTCAGAGGCTGCTGAAAAACAAAGCCCAATTTGGCGGCGCGTATGGGGCGCAACCCAGCTTCGCTCATGCCCGCCAATTCGTCGCCGTCCAGCATAGCCGACCCGTTGGCGGTGGCGGCAGTCAGGCCAAAGGGGGTCATCGCCGACATGCTTTTGCCTGCGCCCGATGCCCCTGCGAGCGCGACTATTTCGCTCGGCGCGATGCTGAAATCGATGCTGTGGACGATGGCCGTATCGCCGATATTTATGCGTAAATCGCGGACCTGATAATATGCGCTCATCGGCTGGCCTGACGCGCCAAATGGTCGCGGTATTTTTCTCCGGCCAATGTCAGGCAAATGAGGATGGCGGCGAGTATTCCGCCGGGCAAAAGCAACGCGGCGGGGACCATGTCCATCTCTTCTGCGCCTTCATTCACCAATATGCCCAGCGACGTCAGCGGCTCTTGCACGCCAAGTCCTAGGAACGACAGAAAGCTTTCGACCATCACGACTTGTGGCACAGTCAGCATCAGATACGCGATGGCGACGCCTGCGACATTGGGCAGGATATGCCGGAAAAGCGTGATGCGGCCGGGCGATCCAGCGGCTTCGGCCGCCAGCACAAATGGCCGCGATTTCAGCGCCATGACTTGTCCGCGCACGACCCGCGCCATCGTCAGCCACTCAACCGCGCCAATGCCGATGAAGACCAATAGGATGGAGCGCCCGAACACCACCATCAACAATATGACGACGAACATGAACGGCAACGCATATAGGCCATCGACGATACGCATCATCACCTCGTCGGTGCGCCCGCCAATCCACCCTGCGGCTGCGCCCCAGATTGTGCCGATCACCAGCGCGACCAATGCGGCGGCAAACGCCACCATCAACGTCACCCGCGTGCCGACGAGCACGCGCGCCAATCGGTCGCGGCCCAGATCGTCGGTGCCCAATATATGGCCGCCCTCCATCAGCCCGGCGCGCACGCTGTCCCAATCAATCTGCGCATGGCTCCATGGCAATAATGGCGGAATGAGCAACGCGGCGAGCGTGATGAGCGCAGCGATGATGAGCGGGAGTTTCATGGGAGGCGTTCGCCTGTAACGTCTTTTGGCGATAGCAAAAGAGTGCCATTTGTTTCACGCAAAGGAAATAAGATAAAGAAGGAAAAAAGATCATTTTGCATAGTTGTTGATGATCCTTTTGATACCTTGCTTGAAAGTTTCTCCTCCAAAGTTCAGTAGCAGCCCTAATGGCAAATTCATGAATCTAAGGTAAGTTAGCATCTGCATGCTATGAATATTTGCTAATTTTTCTACTGATTTCAATTCTAATAAGAGTTTATTTTCTATGATTAAATCGGTGCGGAAAGCATCTGGCAAGGTCAAGCCATCGACTTGAATAGAGATAGCTTTTTGACGCTCCGCAACTAACCCAATTTTCATTAAGCGGTGTTGCAATACAGTCTCGTATGCCGATTCCAACAACCCCGGCCCAAGCTCAATATGAATCTTCAAGCCGCAATCAATGACCACGCTAGCTAACCGTTCAATGTCATCCGATAATATCATTTCATCTTTTCTTCTTTATCTTACTTTCTTTGCGTGAAACAAATGGCACTGTGCTCGCAAAATAACCAAGCCTTTGCTTGAAACAAAAAAACCTCACCCCTCCCGCATTCTGGGGTCCAGCCACCCATAAATCAGGTCCGCAAATAGGTTGAACAGGATAATCAATGCGGCGTAGAGCGTCACCACGCCCAGCACCAAAGGATAGTCCCGGTTCAGCGCGCCTTGCACAAAATAACGGCCCAATCCGGGCAGGCCGAACACTGTTTCGATCACCACTGCGCCCGTCAGCAAACTGGCGGCGGCGGGGCCGAGATAGCTGGCGACGGGGACCAGCGCAGGGCGCAGCGCGTGGCGGCGCAGGACGGTCATGGCGGAAAGGCCGCGGGCTCTTGCGGCGCGGATATGGTCCTGTCCCAGAATCTCGGCAAGCCCCGCGCGCGCCAATTTTGTAACCGCGCCTGCCACCGGCAATGCCAACGCGATTACGGGTAGCACCAGCCACGCAATGCCCTCACCTTGCCCCGACACCGGAAGCCAACCGAGCCAAAGCCCAAAAACCAACGCCAATAACGGCCCTGTCACAAATGTCGGCAGCGCGGTGAGCAAGGTCGCGGCCAGCATCAACACCTTATCCGCCCCGCGCCCAGCCCGCACCGCCGCGACCAATCCCGCTGCGATCCCAAGCGCGCTGGCCAGCAGCAACGCCAATCCGCCCAGCAGCAACGAAATAGGCAGGCTTTGTGCGATCAATTGCGTAACGGTGAAATCGCGGTAGACTAGGCTTGGTCCAAAATCGCCCTGGACGATGCGGGATAAATACAGCCAGATTTGCTGCCATATCGGTTTATCCAAACCATAGGCTGTCTCCAGCGCCGCGCGGGTTTCCGGCGCCAGTGGGCGTTCGCCATCAAACGGCCCGCCGGGCGCAAACCGCATGAGCAGGAAAGATAGGATGATGATCGCCAGCAGCGTGGGGATGGCGGAGAACAGGCGGCGGGTGATTAATTTCAGCATAGTTGACTATGTAGAGACGCAAAAAATAGTAATCGTCGTTGCGAGAAGCGAAGCGACGAAGCAATCCAGGATTGCGCAGGACAACCCTGGATTGCCGCGCTTCGCTCGCAATGACGAACAAGTGCAAAAACGGCTCGATAATTTAGATAAAAGCTCACTACAACGTCATCAACGCAAACGCCGCCCGTACCTCGGCCACAAACAATTCGGGCCGCTCCATCGCCAGAAAATGCCCGCCATGTTCAGGTTCGCTCCAGTACACGATATTCTTCATGCGCTGTGCCGCCCAGCGCCGCGAGGGACCGAAAATCTCGAATGGCGCAACCGTGCCGCCGACCGGAATGATGATGTCCTGCGCGGATTGTGATTTGAAGCTCTGCCAATATAGCCGCGCCGATGATGCCGCGCTGTTGGTCAGCCAATATAGCATGACATTGTCGAGCATATGATCGCGGCTGAACACATTGGCGGGATCACCATCACAATCGCTCCAGCCATGGTATTTCTCCGCAATCCACGCCAGTTGCCCTACGGGAGAATCCGCAAGACCATAGCCCAGAGTCTGTGGGCGCGTGGCTTGCTGTGTGGAATATCCATTGTCCTTGTCCTGATACCAGCCCATCCGCGCCAGCGCTGCTTTTTCGCGGTCGCTCGGGTCATCCATCGTCGCTGGATCGGGCCGCGCCACCACCATATTCAAATGGATACCCGCGCATCCGCCCAGATTTTGTTGGCCAATGTTATCGGTCACCACTGCGCCCCAATCACCGCCTTGCGCAAAATAGCGGTCGTAACCCAGCCCGCGCATTAACGCGTTCCATGCGCCCGCAATTTTGGCCACGTCCCACCCGGGCTTAGTGGGCTTTCCTGAAAATCCGTATCCGGGCAAGGACGGTATGACCAGATGAAAGTCACGCGAAAGCGGTTCGATGACATCCATGAATTCCAGCACGCTGCCGGGCCAGCCATGCGTCATGATGACCGGACGAGCATCGGGGTTTGCGCTGCGCACATGGATGAAATAAATATCCAACCCGTCAATTTCAGTCATATATTGCGGCAGCGCATTCATCGCGGCCTCACACCGCCGCCAGTCATAATGGCTGCGCCAATATTCGGTTAAATCGCGCACATAAGATAGCGGGATGCCCTGATCCCAATCATCCACCGTTTCCTTTTCTGGCAACCGTGTCAGCGCCAACCGTGCATGCAAATCCCCAATTTGCGCCTGCGGGATTTCGATGGTGAACGGACGTATGTTGGTGGCTTTCATGGATTTGGTTTCCTCTTCGCGTTGGTGATGCCAGCGAAAGGGAGATACGACAAGGGCGAGGTATTAGCTTACGTTTATATTCAAAACCAAAATTCTCAATAAAAGCATAGTCACTCCCGCGTAGGCGGGAATCCATCACCTGACTTCAAAGTTTATGCCACCACTTTGCTTGAACAAATTGCACAGGTGATGGATTCCCGCCTTCGCGGGAATGACGAGGTGCACGTTTATAAATAATCTACGAGTCTGAAACCTTAAACAGAATTGTCCAATTATACTATTTCACCGCGTCGGCACGGGAACTTCGCCGGTATAATCATAAAATCCGCGCTTTACCTTGCGGCCAAGCCATCCGGCCTCGACATATTTTTGTAACAGGGGCGCGGGGCGGAATTTGCTGTCGCCTGAGGATTTGAACAGCACGTTGATGATGTCCAGGCACGTGTCCAGCCCGATAAAATCCGCCAGCGTCAGCGGCCCCATGGGATGATTCAGGCCCAGCTGGCACGCGGTGTCGATATCGCGGATCGTTGCCACGCCTTCGCCAAGCGCAAAAATGGCTTCGTTAATCATCGGCATCAAAACACGATTGACGATGAAGCCCGGTGCATCCTGCGCAAATACCATTTGCTTGCCCAATGCCTCGCCATAGCGGCTTATGATCGCAACGGTTTCGTCCGACGTGGCCAGCCCCCGGATCACCTCGATCAACCCCATGAGCGGCACAGGGTTGAAAAAATGCACGCCGATAAAACGCGTTGGATCGGGCGATGCCTGCGCCAGCCGCGTGATTGGAATCGACGATGTGTTCGACGCCAGCACGGCTTTATGCCCCAATACCTTGCCAACCTCTTCGAATATTTTGCGCTTGATATCTTCGCGTTCGGTGGCGGCTTCGATGATTAAATCCGCCGATGCCATCACATCATATCCGGCCACAGGTTCAATCCGGCCCAGCAAAGTATCAGCGGCGTCACGGCCAATTTTTTCTTTCTCGACCATACGGTCCAGCGCCTTTGCAATGCCGGCCTTACCCTTTTCGGCCAAGGACAATTCAAGATCGGAAAGATAGACATGATATCCCGCCGCTGCGCTAACCTGCGCAATGCCTGCGCCCATTTGTCCCGCCCCGATAACTGCAACTGCGCGCATGATTTGCTCCTGAATTTGCGAATTGAATTGCCCCTAGCCTAGGCATGGCAAAAGGGCTAGTCATGTGAATATGTTGAGGAACAGGGTCTATATTTTCGTCGCCATTTTGGCTTTTTTCACGTCTCCGGCTTTGGCTGATGTCAAATTGGGCGAAACCCATTATTTCAAAAACTGGGCGGCGGGATGTGATAATGGCCTGTCTTGCGAGGCCGTGGCCATGCTGCCACCCGAATTGCCCGAGGGCATGATATCATTGGTCCTGTCGCGTTCTGCCGGAAACATTGCAGGCAAAGATGACGGACTAAAGATCAATATCTTCGGATTTGATAGCGAGAGTGACAGGTATCAATTGTCAATCGACGGCAAGCAAGTGGACACGGGCCCGATCATACAAGGCATCGCACCGATCTCCGTTACAGGCAAGGATGCGATGAAACTGGTACGCGCGATTGTCAGGGGCAAGGAAGCTGTTGTCGCCGACGGCGCAGGCAAAATGCTGGGAAAAATATCGCTGGCCGGTTCATCAGCGGCATTACGATATGTGGACGCGGCGCAATACCGGACGGCCACGACAGGCGCGCTGGTTGCGCGCGGTAAGCGTAAATATCGCAAGGTATCGCCGCCATTGCCAACGATATCCGTACCGCGCCTGATTCCCGGCAATGATATCCCCGACGCCAGCGTATTGGTTGCGCTGGCCGAAGGCAGCAGCTGCGCCGAAGACCGGATCGGCGTTACGCAGGACGCCGTTTACGGATTGGGCGTAAAAGACGGCAGCGCGCGTGCGCTGGCCCTGATAAGCTGCGGCAATGGCGCCTATAATCTGGTCAGCACCGCTTTTGTCGGCACCAAAGATGCGGCGGGTAAATGGAAGTTTCAACCTGCTGCCTATGATTATTTTGGTAGCAATTTTGGCGACAAAGCGGATCTGAAATTGATCGTCAATGCGGGATGGGACGCCGAAAAACAAACCTTGTCGACGTTCAGCAAAAGCCGCGGCATTGGCGATTGCGGGCGCAGCGCCGATTATGTCTGGGACGGGAATATGTTCCGGTTAATCCATGCGCGCAGCATGGAGGAATGCCAGGGCAGTGTGGATTGGATCACCGTATGGCGCGCCAATGTGGCCTATAGCGGATAGTCTTTGTTGACATGCAAAAGCCAATCTCTTGAAGGAACACAATGTCATTCCCGCCTTCGCGGGAATGACGAAGTGTTTTACATTGAATAATTTACAAATTGAATGGCAACACCGCCAAGGTTTGGACCCTAATTTTCCGGTGTATCACCCCTAGCCATTGGCCGCAATTTGGCTTAGGCGCTTGCGCTTACATTACCCCCTGCGAAAGCCCGTTCATGACCGCTCCCCTTCGTATCGCCCTTGCCGGCCTTGGCACCGTTGGTGTCGGCGTAATCAAACTGATCGTTGAAAACCGTGATATTATAACGCGGCGCGCTGGACGGCCAATCGAGATAGTTGCCGTCACGGCCCGCGACCGCAGCAAGGATCGGGGCGTGGATATTTCGGGGTATCGGTGGACAGACGATATGTCTGCGCTGGCGATGGCCGATGATGTCGATGTCGTGGTGGAACTGGTTGGCGGATCAGACGGCCCCGCGCTCACATTGGCGCGTGAGGCATTGGGCAGCGGCAAAGCATTTGTCACCGCAAACAAGGCAATGATCGCGCATCACGGTCTGGAATTGGCAGGCCTTGCTGAAGCCAATGGCCTTGCGCTGAAATATGAAGCCGCCGTAGCTGGCGGAATTCCGGTAATTAAGGGCCTGCGCGAGGGCGTTGCGGCAAACCGGATAGAGCGCGTTTACGGTATTTTGAACGGCACATGCAATTACATCTTGTCAGCGATGGAAAAGGATGGCCGCGATTTTGCCGATGTCCTGAAAGATGCGCAAACCGCTGGCTTTGCCGAGGCGGATCCCGCGTTCGATATTGACGGCATTGATGCCGCGCACAAGCTGGCGATATTGGCCTCGCTATGTTTTGGCACACAGGTCAATTTTGGCGGCGTAGACTGCAGCGGTATCCGCAAGATATTGGCCGCCGATATCGAACAGGCACGGGCGCTGGGATACCGCATCCGGTTGCTGGGCCTTGCCGAAATTGACGGCGAGAATGGCAATAGCAGCCTGTTTCAAAGGGTTCATCCATTTCTGGTGCGTACCGATCATCCGCTGGCGCATGTCACTGGGGCGACCAATGCTGTTGTGGCCGAGGGCAATTTTTCGGGGCGGTTGTTGTTTCAGGGCGCAGGGGCAGGGGACAAGCCGACCGCATCATCGGTGGTTGCCGATCTGGTCGATATCGCGCGCGGCGAAACCGGCCCTGCCTTTGCCATGCCCACCGCCGAACTGGAAAAATTACCGCAAGCCACCAGCGGCCACCGGACGGGCAAAACATATTTGCGGATGGTGGTGGCGGACAAGCCGGGCGTATTGGCGGAAATTACCGCCGCGATGCGCGATGCCGGGCTGTCAATTGAAAGCTTTATCCAGAAAGAAACCAGCGATGATGGCAGCGCGTTGATCGCAATGGTCACGCATGAAGGACCTGAATCTGCGATTACCGAGACGATAGCGGCACTGGCCGGATCGGATAGCTTGCTGGGCGAACCGATGGTGATGCATATTTTGGGTGAGTGAGTTTTTTTTGGGATTGGACATAAGCCAAAGTGTAATGAGTACAGGTTTAAACTTTACCATAGCCCTGAGCCTGTCGAAGGGCGCTTATCGGTGAAGCGCCCTTCGACAGGCTCAGGGCTGCGGTGATAATTTAGCTATTTCTAATCTACTCTAAGGCTTCGGTGTCGCAAGTGCACCATCCCCATCGGTAACAATCATATCAGGTTCGGGCAGGCCGCGATAGATTTCTTCCAATGGGATGGCGGGCGGCGGGACGCGGCCGAACCCGCCCGGAATATAGTTTTTGGGCAGTTCTATGCATCCCATGCCAGCGCCGATGACACCGCAATTTCGGTTGTCTTTCGCGGCAGCTTTTGTGGATGAGATGCCTTCACCGCGCCGGATGCGATCATTATCGACGGTTCTAACGGCAAGCTTTTGGCGCTTGTTATCCTCACCTTCACCGCAGACAATAATGGTGCCTTCATCATCATTCGGATCCTTCAGACAACCATCGGCATTGATCGATATTGTTGCCCGTTGTTTGGCGATGATCGCGGCAAGTTGCGCGTCGGTAAGCGGCTGAGCAAAAGCGGCAGTGCCAAGCAGCGCCGACGACATCACAAGCAATCTCGACATTTGCACCCGCCTCCCCTATCGCTGCGCAGATAATGCATCGCAACCCATTGCCAAGTGCCCCTCCCAAATCCAATTTCTTTCCCAAGATATTGAATTTACAGTCAAGAGATAGGATCATAAATTGACCACCGCAAGCCCAATGCTCGACCGATTGCTCGTTTTGGAAATGGTCCGCGTTACCGAAGCCGCCGCGATTGCGGCATCAAAGTTAATCGGACGCGGTGATGAAAAGGCGGCGGATGCAGCGGCGGTCGAAGCGATGCGGTTGGCGCTGAACGGTTTGCCGATGGACGGAACAGTCGTAATCGGCGAGGGTGAGCGCGACGAAGCGCCCATGCTGTTCATCGGCGAAAAGGTGGGCAGCGCCATCGGTACAGGCCCAAAAATCGACATCGCGCTTGATCCTTTAGAAGGCACAACGATCACGGCAAAAGCAGGCCCGAATGCGCTTGCGGTGCTGGCGGTTGCCGAAGAAGGCAATTTGCTGAACGCGCCCGATGTTTACATGGAAAAAATCGCGGTTGGCCCCGGCTATTCGCCAAACATCGTTAATCTTGACCGGACCACCGAAGAAAATGTCAGCGCGGTGGCCCGCGAAAAGGGCGTTGCGCCTGCGGACCTGATCGTGTGCGTATTGGACCGTCCGCGCCATGAAAAAATCATCAGCGAACTGCGCGCCATTGGCTGCGGCATCATGTTGATCCCTGACGGCGATGTGGCGGGCGTCATCGCCACCAGCAACCCCGATACCACCGTTGATATATATATGGGCACGGGCGGCGCACCCGAAGGCGTGTTGGCGGCGGCGGCCATGCGCTGTGTCGGCGGGCAATTTAAGGGGCGTTTGCTGTTCCGCAACGATGATGAACGGATGCGTGCGCGCAAATGGGGGGTTGAGGATCTGGACAAGATTTATGACCTGACCGAACTGGCCAAGGGCGACTGCATTTTTGCCGCTACTGGCGTTACTCATGGTTCGCTGCTTGAAGGTGTAAAGACTTTGCGCGATGGCCGGATCACCACCGAAAGCGTTGTCATGCGTGCCTCATCGGGGACGGTACGCTGGGTCAAGAGCGAACATCGGCCAGCAGTTGTTTAAGCTGCCTATCGGGCGCGCCGCTACGCTTTTGATGATGATGGCGCTGACGGGATGTATTTCCGGCATTAAATATGGCGATGTTCCGCATGCGCAGTTTGTTTCCGATCCGCGCTGTAACGGAGGACAAAATTCTGCGGCAGAACAGGGCAATCTGCCCTTGTTCGCGGTAACGTCACGTTTACCTGACTGCCGGGGAACGGATTTGAAACTTTCCGATTTTCGCGGGGATCAGATACGTTATTTACGCTTTGCCAAACCGGAAAAAGTGCAGGTTGCAAAACGCAAAACAGAGATGCGCACGGCCATTGCATTTTCCACGCAGGACGCATGGTGGGCCGATCTGGCCAAACAAGCCGATGCCAATAATGGCCGCGTTCTGATATATGTCCACGGCTACCGCGAAACTTTTGCCAGCACCAGCCGCGATGCGGCGCAAATCGCGCGGCTGACCGAATTCAAGGGTCCGGTTATCCAGTATAGCTGGCCCAGTCAGGGCGAGTTGCTAAGCTATGTCGTCGATGAAACCAACATGTATTGGGATGAACGCAATTTCCGTACATTCTTGCAAAGTCTGGCGGAAAAACCGTGGGTAAAGGATATCGTGATCGTGTCCCATTCGCTGGGCGCACGGCTGGTTGTGCCGTCGGTTGAATATGTCGACCGCAATGCCGCCAATCAGGACAGCAGCAATATATCCAACATCATGCTGATCGCGCCCGATACCGATTTGCAAGAGTTTGAACGCGAGATAGGCACGACATTGCTGTCGCCCGCACGCGTGGCTGGCGGACGTAAATTGAGCGTGTTTGTTTCAGCCAAGGACAAGGCCATCGCATTGTCGCGGACCATCCATGGCTATCCGCGGCTGGGCAATCCGTATTGTTTCAACCCGTTTACGGCCGCTGCATTGAAAGCAAAGGGACTGCCCGAACGCTGTTATGCAGAGGATTTCCGTAATCCAGCGTTCCTGGAAAAATCAGCGCTGCGGATTATTGATACCACGGACGTGTCTATCGGCAGTTCGGGGCATAGCGATTATTTGCGGAGTGCGGCGGCGTGTAAAATATTCGCCAATATCGCAACCGGACGTGCCAATGACGGTTTGAATAAAGCCCGTTTGCCGCATGTGATGGCAATTGCGCCCTATGCCAAGGGAGAGAAACCTGCGCATGATATCGCGTGCATGCGGGATGCGGAATAGGGCCAGATCCTAGGTCCTGACCCTAGGTCGTGTTGACATTCAGCCAATGAATTTTTCAAAATCAAACACTTCGTCATTCCCGCGAAGGCGGGAATCCATCACCTAAGACCAAGTCAATACCACTACCTTGCTTAAAACAAAAGCTCAGGTGATGGATTGACCTTCGGTCGTCTTCGGCTCCCGCCTTCGCGGGAATGACATTGCTGTTTTTCAAGAATTGGCTTTTAAATGTAAACACCACCTAGAACACACCCA
>JANOKA010000140.1:0-5219 GCA_031418995.1 Sphingomonadales bacterium
TGCTGCTTGGCGCGCTTGCCGCCGCATGGCTGCTGCCCCTGCGCGGCCTATTTGCAGATGCGGCGCAAAGTGTGATTTATGCCGGTATATTTGCGCTGTTTTTCCTGCACGGATTGCGCCTGCCGCGCCGCGAAGTGGCACTTGCAGCACTGGCGTGGCGGGTGCAGGGGGCAATGCTGGGCTTTTGCTTTATCGCCATGCCGCTGGCCGGATGGGGCATAGCTACGCTTGCTGCCCAAGCGCTGCCGCCTGCATTACTGGCCGGGATAATCTATCTGGCGGTGCTGCCGTCCACGGTGCAATCGGCAATCAGTTACAGCGCGCTTGGCGGCGGCAATGTGGCGGCATCGATGGTTGGCGCGGCGCTGTCCAACTTGGCGGGGATTATATTAACCCCGTTGTTGGTGTTAGTTTTGCTGGGTTCACCGGGCCTAAGTTCGTCCGAAATCACGCTGGATTCTGGAGTCGTTATAAAGATCGCGGGCATGCTGTTGCTGCCATTTGCGCTGGGACAGTTTGCGCAAGGCTGGCTGGGATCATGGGCGGCGCAGCAAAAGCCGTTATTGGCGCTGTTCGACCGCGCCGTAATATTGATGGCGGTCTATATCGCGTTTTCAGGTGCGGTGGCATCGGGCGCGATGATGCGGCTGGACGCGCAAGGGATGATCGCGCTGGCGATGGCATTGCTTTTACTGCTGTGCTTTGCGTTTGGCGGCGCGATGTTGCTTGGTGGCGTCATGGGCCTGCCACGCGGTGACAGGATTAGCCTTATTTTTGCCGGCGCACATAAAAGTATCGCAACGGGCGCGCCGATGGCGGCGCTGTTATTTAACGACGCGGCAGGGCTGATAATATTGCCCGCGATCCTGTATCATATGGCGCAATTGGTGCTGAGCGCGCCCTTGGCCAGCCGGATGGTGCGGGACTGATATTGCAGCGGCGGTTTAGGACAAAGTTTCGCGCAAAGGCGCAAAGATTAAGCAGAGGCGCAGAGGGGGCTACTTGCCCAACGCACCGTCACCCTGAAACAAGTTCAGGATGACAGTGGGTTTGAATTGCAGAGGGTGTGAAATAAGCGTTTGCCGAGCTCACAAACGCCGCCTCTACAAACGCCGCCCCTCACAAACTCCGTAATGCCTCCGCCGGACGCGCCGCTAATATCGGTAGCGACCCCGCCAAGCCCAGCACAAACGTAATCCCTGCGCCGCCCACCAATGTCAGCGCCAGCACGCCGTAATCGGGCGCAAATTTGAAATCGAAAATTTGCGTGATGACATAATATCCACCGCCCATGCCCAATGCCAATGACAGCAGACCCAGCAATATCGCCAGCAATCCATATTCGATTCCCTGCGCCCCCAAAATTTGGGCACGCGTTGATCCCAGCAGTTTCAATATGACACTGTCATACATGCGGCTGGCACGGCTGGCGGCAATTGCGCCCACTAATACGGCGATGCCAGCGAATATCGCAATTGATGCCGCCGCCGCAATCGCCTGTGCCATTTGTTTCAGCAGTGCAGTGACCTGGCTGACGACTTCGCCGACCTCGATCAGCGATGCGGAAGGAAAAGCGAGCGGCAATGCTTTGGCCAGCTTGGCCTCTGCGGCATCGGGGACGGTGAGCGTTGCAACCATATTATGCGGCGCGGCGTCCAGTGATCCCGGCGAGAATACCAGAACATAATTCAAGCCAAAATTGTCCCACTCCACGCTGCGCAGCGATGCGATTTTGGCGGATACTTCGACGCCCAGCAGGCTGATCGTGATGTCGTCGCCTACGCCAACGCCCAGCGATGCCGCCACTTCTTGTTCCATGCTGACAAGTGCTGGCCCTGAATAATCCGCCGCCCACCATTTGCCCGACGTAACCTTGCTGCCGCCCGGAATTGTCGCGCTATAGGTCAGCCCCCGGTCGCCGTTCAATATCCACGCGCCCTCGGGCAGGGTCTCCATTTGATCGACGCGCAGGCCTTTATATCCGATGACGCGTCCGCGCAGCGCGGGGATCATGTTGATCGTCGCATCGGGCGCAGCGTCACGCACCATAGATTGAAACTTTTCCGCGCCGTCACGCGGTACATCAAGGACAAAGAAACTGGGCGCACGTTCGGGCACGCTGCGCGCGATTTCATTGTTGATGCTGGTCTGGATCACCGCCAACGTGACAAACAAAGTTAATCCCATGCCAAGCGCCACCACCAAAGCTTGCGTTTGCGCGCCGGGGCGGTGCAGATTGCCGAGCGCCAGCCGTAATAGCGGCGCTTTGGGCCGGGGCAGGCGCATGGCCACCCAGCGCACGGCATAGGCCGCAGCGGTCAGGATCAAAAGCAACGCAAATGCCGCGGCGATAAACCCGGCCGAAAATAATGGCTCCCGCGCAGTCCCCACGGCCATAGCTATAATCGCAGCGATAGCGGCGGAAACCAGCAATAACGTGCGGCGGTCAAACCGCTGGCCGCTTTCCACCACGGCGCGGAACAATCCGGCGGCAGGTACAAACCGTGCGCGAGATAGCGGCGGCAGAGCAAAGGCAAGCGCAATCAAAAGCCCATAAACCGCGCTTGCTGCAAGCGGCGCGGGGTATAAGGCAAACCCCGGCGGCACGGGCAAAATGTCCCCTGCAATCGCGCCAATGGCCAGCGGCAACAGGCTGCCGGCTGCAATCCCAGCGATAATGGCCACAAAAGCGACCGCAAAAATTTGCAACATATAGATCGCGAATATGCTGCCGCTGTCCGCGCCGATGACTTTCAACGTGGCAATCCCGGCACGTTTGCTGTCCAGATAGCTGCCGACACCATTGCCCACGCCGATGCCTGCGATAACCAAGGCCGCCAGTCCCACCAATGTGAGGAACTGCCCCATGCGTTCAATGAAGCGCCGCGTGCCCGGCGCGCCGTTCGAACGGTCGGTAATTTCCAGCCCCGCCGAAGGGAACGCTTTTTCCAGCTTGTCCGCCGTGGACGTAGGCGCGATGTTGGCGGGCAATCTGATCCTGTATTTGGCGTTATACAGGCTGCCCGGTTGGATCAGGCCGGTGTCTGCTATCGCGTCCATACCGATGATGGCAACGGGGCCAAGCGTGAATCCTTCGCCCAAACGGTCGGGTTCTTCGCCGATTATTCCGGCCACTTTGAAGCGGCCTTCGCCGAAACGAACGGTGTCGCCTTTACCGATATCCAGCCGGTTGGCCAATGTTGGCGCGATTAATATCTGTCCGCGTGGCGGCGCTTTTGCGGCGCTGCCATCGGCCAACGTGAATGCGCCGTATAACGGATAAGCGGCATCGACAGCCTTTAACTCGGCGAGCAGGCTATCATCGTCTTTACCGCCGATGGCCATGGCGCGCATGCGGATGGTTTGCGACAATGTGCCTGCGGATTGAAATGCGGCGATTTCCTGCGCTGTGGCAGTGCGCTGCGCTATCTCGACCTGTATATCGCCGCCCAATATCGTTTGGCCGCGGTTCGATAATTCGGTGGCAATGCCAGAGGTTAAGCTGCCAATGGCGGCCAATGTGGCAACGCCCAGAAACAAGCACACGGCGAGGAGGCGCAGGCCCCTGATCCGCGCATTCAGGTCACGCCGAGCGATTTGCCACAGGATGGATAGGGGGAGGGTCATGCGGGTATCCTAAATTCCAAACTGCCGTCATTGCGAGCAAAGCGAAGCAATCCAGAGCCGCGCAGAAACACCCTGGATTGCTTCGCTTCGCTCGCAATGACGACGTATTTGAAAATCATATGTCCACAACCAAACCGTCCTGCATCGCAATCACCCGGTCACACCGCTTGGCCAATTCGGGATCGTGTGTGATAATCAACAATGTCGCATCGGATTTTGCATGGCGGTCGAACAACAAATCGATAATGCTATGCCCCGTTGCGCCGTCCAGATTGCCCGTGGGTTCATCGGCAAATATGATTTTGGGATCGGCGGCCATGGCGCGAGCAATGGCCACGCGTTGTTGTTCGCCGCCCGACAATTGCGCGGGATAATGGCTGGTGCGGTGGCCCAAACCAACCTCGTTCAATTCGCGTTCGGCCTTGTCAAATGCATCGGGATGCCCCGAAAGCTCAAGCGGGATCGCGACATTTTCCAGCGCGGTCATGGTGGGCAGCAAATGGAATGCCTGCAAAACTATACCAATCCGTCCGCGCCGCGCCCGTGCCAGTCCGTCCTCGTCCAAATGGGTGAAATCGACGCCGTCCACATGCACGGTCCCGCCGCTGGCGCGTTCCAGTCCCGCCAGTACCGCCATCAGCGAGCTTTTGCCCGAACCCGACGGGCCGAGCAGCGCGACGCTGGCGCCGTAGGGCACCTCCAGATTGACGCCGCGCAAAATATGTACAGGCGCGGATATTGCGCCAAGGCTTAACGTGACATTTGATGCGCGGATGGCCATATCGTTTGATATGATTGGCGCTACGTTTTCGGAACTGAGCAAGGGAGAACTTTCTTGAATATATATCTATCTGCATATGGGGCGCTGTTGCTGATATTCCAAGCCCTGCTGTTTTCGGCTATTACGGGATGCGGTCCGGCGGCGCCGCAAAAAACCGAAGCGATCAAAACCGAAACTGCGCCCGAAACCGGAAAGTCTTCGCCCGAAACCGGAACTGGGCCTTTGGTCATCGCATTCGGGGACAGCCTGTATGCCGGATATCAGTTGGACCCCAAAGACGGCTTTGCGCCGCAGTTGCAAGCGGCGTTACAGTCTAACGGCGCGGCGGTATCGGTGCTGAACGCAGGCGTTTCGGGCGATACCACATCGGCAGGCAAGGCGCGTCTGACGTTCGTGCTGGACAATGCACCGCGCAGCCCGTCGCTGGTGATATTGGGGCTGGGCGGGAATGATATGTTGCGCGGTACAAAGCCTGCGGAAACGCGCGCCAACCTGACCGCGATGATGGACGAGTTGAAACGGCGGAAAATCCCTGTGATACTCACCGGAATGCTCGCCTCGCCCAATATGGGCCCCGATTATGCCGCCGCTTTCAATCCGATATTCCCCGATCTGGCCAAGCAATATGACGCGCCATTATACCCGTTTTTTCTGGACGGCGTGGTGACCAACGGCGCGTTGATGCTGCCCGATGGTATCCATCCCAACAAAGACGGCGTGGCGCGGGTGGTCAGCGCAATCGCGCCGTTGGTCGAAACGGCGCTACAAACCAAGGAATAGCGCTAAACTTTACCCGCTGGCTGTCCTATCA
>JANOKA010000141.1:0-2358 GCA_031418995.1 Sphingomonadales bacterium
GATCGACTTCTTCGAACACCTCGCGCGCAGTGACGCTTGCCCCGGCCAATGCCTTCCCCATGCCGACGGCCTGGCTGCCCTGTCCCGGGAAAATAAATGCACGCATAGTCTTTCCTTATTTCGATGCTGCGCGAAGGCCTATAAAGCAGCGCTCGTTGTGGCAAGCCCGAACGGCACGACCTTGTTTTCGGCATCATGCCCGATATCGGCGCGACCAAGATAGGGAATGCCGGTTTTCCGGCACCAGCGCTTTGCGATTTCTTCCGCACCCTCGCCAAAGGGACGGTCGTTGTCGGGGACGTCGCTAACGCGGCCAAGGCGCAGGCCCGATAGCCCCATGTCCTTCAAATGACTGGTGACGTGAAAGAATGCGCGGTCATAGCCGTAAAGGTATTCAGCAATCTCTTCGACCATCAGGACGTGGCCTTTTAGGTTGGGCATCAAGGGCGTTCCGGCCATCATTGCCAGTGTCATCAGGTTGAACGCGGCGTGTTTTTGTCCTGCCTGAATATGGGGTTCCAGCGCGGCTGGATTGGCGTGAACGATCCAGTCGAGCGCGCGTGTGACCGCCACCTCGCCGCCTTCGCGCCTGATGTCCGCTGGCATTGGCCCATGCACGACGCGGCCAATGCCGTTGCGACAAAGGCACCCGAGCAAATTCCCCGCGTCGCTGTAGCCCATATACAACTTGTCCCGCGCCGCCGACTTCAACTTAACTACCGCATCTTCGGCGATCCGGCATGCGCCGTAGCCTCCGCGCACGAACCAGATGGCGTCGAACGCCGGGTCATTGGCGAGGTCGACAAAAGCCTCCAGCCGCTGTGCGTCGAGTCCGGCGAAATGCCCGCTTTCGGCAAAACACTGATCGTGGAAGACGAGTTCGGCCGTTGGGTGAGTGGTTGCGGCGAGGGCGATGACACGCGCCGCGTCTTCGCGGGTGAATGGGGTGGACGGCGCGCATATACCGATCTTCATTTCGCCCCTCTCCCTTTACGATTGTCAAAATCCGTCATTGGCAATAGCGGAGCGGGATGCACAAAAACAAATCCTATTTCTTCTGCGGCATCGGCGGTTCGGGCATGTTGCCGCTCGCCAATATCGTCCGCGATGCAGGTGCGAGCGTAGCAGGCTCTGACCGCGCGCTCGACCAAGGGCGGTTGGTACCAAAATTCGAATGGCTGCAAAGCCTTGGCATCGACCTGTTCGCGCAAGATGGCAGCGGTCTTGTCAGCGGCGATCAGATCTTGATTGCGTCCGCCGCAATCGAGGACAGCGTGCCCGATATCGCCAAGGCCAACGCCTTGGGCTGCCAGCGCATGACTCGCGCCGAATTGCTGGCGGAATTGTTCAACGCCGCGCTGCGCAGCATCGCTGTGGGCGGGACGAGCGGCAAATCGACCGTTACCGGCATGATCGGCTGTATTCTGACCGAGGCAGAGCTCGACCCGACGATTATGAACGGCGCGGTGATGAAGAACTTTGTTTCGGACGGCGCGCCGTTCGCCAGTGCGCGGGTCGGGCAGGGGGGTGTCTTTGCTTCCGAGGTCGATGAAAGCGATGGCTCGATTGCTTTGTTCACACCGGAAGTTGCGGTGCTCAACAATGTCAGCCTCGACCACAAAAGCCTCGAAGAATTGCGCGCACTGTTCGGCGACTTCGCGAAAAAGGCGAAGTGTTGCGTGTGGAACGCGGATGACGCGGAGACCGTCGCGCTTATTGAACCGATGCGGCTGGCAGGGGCAATCAGCTTCGGCTTCACTCCCCAAGCCGACATCCGCGGCGCCGACATCACTGATCTGCCGCTTGGCAGCCGATTCAGGCTACATGCGCAAGGCGAAACCCACCTTGTCGAGCTAATCGTCCCCGGTCGCCACAATATCGCCAACGCGCTCGCCGCAATCGCCGCCGCGACAGCGCTTGGCGTATCGGTGGGACAGGCGATACGTGGCGTCGAGCGCTTCAACGGCCTCGCGCGCCGCTTTGAAATCGTGGGAACCACAAACAACATCACCGTCATAGACGATTTCGGCCACAACCCCGACAAGATCGCCGCGACGCTGGCGACGCTCAAGGCCTTTCCCGGCCGGATCATCGCCTTCTTCCAACCCCATGGCTACGGCCCGATCCGCGTGATGGGCACCGAACTCGCCGCCGTGTTCGCAGGAATGCTGGGGCCGGAGGACCACTTGATCCTGTGCGACCCCGTTTATTTCGGCGGCACCGTCGACAAGAGCATCGGCAGCCAGAGCATCACCGACGCGGTCGCCGCAGCAGGGCGCAACGCGGTATATATCCCGACCCGCGAAGACGGCGGGGAGCGCATTGTCGAACTGGCGAGGCCCGGCGACCGGATCGTCA
>JANOKA010000142.1:0-7207 GCA_031418995.1 Sphingomonadales bacterium
CCAAAACAATCGATCATCCACGCCGCCATATTGTGGATCGAGATATACGCCGATGTTGCCGGACAGCCATAAGCCATCGCCTCCATTATCAACGCAGCTTCCATACGGCCAAGCCCGATGCCGCCCGATTCTTCGCTGACATAGATTGAGGCAAATCCCAGTTCCGCTGCCGCTTTAATCGTGTCACGCGGGAATATATGCTCCTCATCCCATTTCGCGGCATGCGGCGTTATCGCGTCCGCCGTGAATTTACGCGCCATATCCTGTATGGCAATTTGGTCTTCGGTCAGGTCAAATTGGGATGTCATTCTGAGTTTACTTCCGCTTCTATTTCTACGCGCCATTCCGGCCTGATAAATCCTGAAACTATGACCGTTGTTGTCGCTGGCCGTGCACCCCCGAACCAGCGGCCATGCACTGCCGCAACCGCCTCAAAATCCGCACGATCAGTTAGATAGATACAAGTTCGTACTGTATCGTCAATGTCGCCGCCCAATTCCTCAATCGCTTTGGCAATGATGGAACAGCACCGTTCCATCTGCGCCGCTGCATCACCCGGCGTCGACGATCCATCGGGTTCAATCGCAGCGGTTCCTGCAACCATGATCTGGTTGCCCGTCCGCACGGCGCGGCAAAAACCGATAATGCTCTCCATCGGCGACCCGCTGCTTACGCGTTTTTTCATTGAAATCTCCGCTATACCATAAACGGGCAACTAACCCACCGCACGCTCAATCAGTTACTCGTGCAGCACGCGGCTGGCAAATAGCTTTGTTGCAACCGGTATGTTGTTACGTGGAAACCAGCGCCCTCCGCTTAACCCCTTTTCCCACGCCAGCATCTCTAATATCGTGCCGTCAGCAAATTCGGGATTTGTAACAAGACTTGCCATTGGATCGGCATAGGCCGTGTCGGCGCTCACGATTGTCCAGCCATCGGCGCATAGGGCAGCGGCCAGATCATCAGCATACATCGCCGCCAAATCGGTTTCATGCAGCAACAGCATCTGCACAGGCCGCCGCCCCAATATACGCCGTGCCAATCGGTCAGAGAAATTCGCCGACTCCACATGTGTTTCGATATAAAGCTGTTTCAGCGCGGCCATATCCATTGTTTTGCCGCCGCGCGCCGCTGCTATCGTGCGGCTTTCCATGAACCAGTCCCAGCCGTCTGCTGTGACATAACCATTGCGCAGGCCCAGCTTGTGCAAACCGGCGCGTACGGCATCGCGCTTTGCCGCATCCTTTCGCCCTTCATCCAGCCGGGGGAAACGAAACCACGGGCGGTAACCGCGCTGCGGTTTCAGCCAGGTTTCGGCCGCCACGACATCGGCCAGAAATGCCTGCGATGTCACGTCCGATAGCGGTACATGATTGGCGGTGTGATTGGCGATCACATGACCAGCGGCAGTATAGGCCACAATGGCATCTGCGCCTCTATTGATGCCCGATATCCGCGCCGGATTGGCGAAAAAAACTGCGCTCTTTATACCGCCATCGTGCAATGACCGGATCAGCATCGCTGGACGATCATGCTGGTTCAGGAACCCGCCGGGGCCGCGCGGTGTATCGTCAAAGCTGAATGCGATCCGTTTTTGGCGCTGAACCATCATTTCGGCCTGGCCCTTGCGCGCGGCAATCGCGCGGTCGGAATAGGACGCAATCCCCCACGATGCCGCAAGCGACGCAAACGCCAATATATTGAACACGATGATATGGCGCCACGGCATCTGCGATAGTTTTGGCATGGCCTGGACCAATATGTTGCACTCCTAATCTGGCGATTAGGCTTCCATGTTTGGGATTGAAACGCAAGGCTTCGGGTTATTGCGGCGTCCTAATTTGAAACGATCACCAAACGCCCAGCGGCATCGCGCAATATCTCGCTGTTTATACCGAACACTGCATTCAGGTTCGCTGCTGTCATCACTTCATCGGGGACACCCGCTGCAAAAACACCGCCTTCGTGCATCAACAGGACATGATCGGCGTTACGCGCTGCCAGGGTCAGGTCGTGCAGCACGGCCACCACGCCGATGCCGCCTTGCGCCCGCCGCCGCAACAATGCGAGCAGTTCCAACTGGTATCGCGGGTCCAAATTGGCCAGCGGTTCATCGGCGAGCAGCCAAGCCGGCTGTCCTGCCAAAACCCGCGCCATTAAAACGCGGGCGCGTTCCCCGCCCGACAGGCGCAGTATCGTGCGTTCGGCAAAAGGCATGCAATCAGTGGCCGTCATCGCACTTATTATCGCAGCCTGATTGTCCGCATCACTGGCGATATCATGATGGGCAAAACGGCCCAATGCAACCAGATCGCGGACTTTAACATCCCAGTTGACCTCGCCATTTTGCGGCAGCAACCCGATCCTACGCCCGCGCAGTTTTGGTTCCATCTGCGCGACATTATCGCTATCAAGTAAAATAGCACCGTGGTCGGTTGGCATCAATCCGGCCAAGCAGGATAGCAATGTCGATTTGCCGGCGCCATTTGGGCCAATGATGACATTGACTTTGCCCGGAGCAAATACCGCCGACACCCCGTTCAGCAAATTTCGTCCTTGCCGGGTAACGCGAATATCCTGCGCCTCAAGCATCGCCGCTCTCCCTGCCCCGGCGGAGCAATAACGCGAAGAAAAACGGCGCGCCCAGCACTGCCATCACGATACCCAGCCGTATCTCTCCTGCGCCCGGGGCCAGGCGGACCAGCGCATCAGCGGTCAGCGTCAATATCGCGCCGCCAATCGCACTTGGTATCAATATCGCCGATGGCCGCTCGCCATATATACCGCGCATGATATGCGGCACAATCAAGCCCACAAAACCCACAACGCCCGATACCGCCACCGATGCGCCGACGCCAATACCGACGCCCGCGATGATGATCCAGCGCAGCCGCACTATATTTGCGCCGATGCTGCGCGCGCCAACCTCGCCCAAAATCAAGGCGTCAAGCGTGCGTCCAGTGGTCATCAGCAATGCGCCTCCGATAATCATGAACGGCACGGCGCGCACCGCATCATCCACCGTGCGGTCGGTAAGCGCGCCCATCAACCAGCTTAAAATTTCTGACATAGCATAGGGATTGGCGGCAATGCTTATCAGGAATGCGGTCAGCGACCCAGCGAGCGTCGACAGCACCATACCGCCCAGAATGAAGCTATACACACCATTGCCCCGCGCCGCCATAACCGCCAATAAAAGGACACTCGCACCCGCGCCAATCATAGCACAGATAAAAATGCCATAGGGCCAGATGCTCAGGCCAAAATAAATCGCCGTCACGCCGCCCAATGCCGCACTAGACGATACGCCTATGACAGTGGGATCGGCGAGCGGATTGCGCAGATACCCTTGCAACACCGCGCCCGACAGGCCAAGCAACGCGCCAATTGCCAGCGCCAATACGGCCCGAGGAAAGCGCAATTCGGCGATGATCCAGCCATTGGCGTTATCCGCAAACCAATTTACCGGTGCAATCCACGTTTTACCCGCCGACAGCGACAGGATAAACGCGGCGATCAAAAGGGTAAGGAGCAAAGCTTTGCGTTTCATCTATTCCCCTTCCCTTCAGAGGGGGCGTTAGGGGAGGGGGCTGTCAGATTATCGCTGCGTCCGGCAACGGCCCCCTCTCCCAACCCTCTCCCCTGAAGGAGAGAGGGCTTTTTAGAAACTTCCCCCAAAACCCGCATGACCTCTAATATCGTCGGTCCGCCGCAAAACAGCAACTTATCGGGAAAACCTGCCGCCTGCGTTCGCCCGCCCAAATGGCGTAGCAATTTTTGCCGCGCCAACGACTCACGCGCCGTATCATTTTGCGCAGCTGCACTTGTAGCATTAAAGGGCATGAAAATGACATCCGGCGGATTGCGGATCAGCGTTTCCAACGGCAATTGCTCCCATTGTTTCAGGCCATACACGGCGCTGGCATTGCGGTATCCGGCGCGAGATAGCAGTTCATCCTGTAGCGTTCCTTTGCCCGCCACAAACCCGCTGCTTTGCCAGATAATCGCGGATTGGCCGCGTGAGGGCATTTGTGACGCCGCCGCTATAATTTGCGCAATCAGCACTTCGCCTTGCGCCCTGCGATCAATGGCCAGCGCAATGTCCCGGACCTGCGCGATGTTTTCATCCACAGTCGCTGGCACGCCGAATGTCTTCAGCTTTACCCCTGCCTGTACCAGCGCCGCGTTCGTGCCGCTGCTGGCCAAATTTCCCGTCAACAACATTCGCGGTTTGGCGGCGATAACTTCCTCCGCGCTCATGCCGATTGCGGGACGCGCACGTGCCCATTCGAGCGGAGCAGACCCGCCATCTGGATCATGCGAATATATGCTTACCGCTGCGATCTGGTTTGGTGCGGCAATTTGCGCGAGCACACTGTCGATACACGGATTGTTCGATATAATGCCGCCGGGGGCAATCGCTCGCTGGCCGCTACAACCACCCAAAAGCAAGAGTAGCGGCCAGAGCATTTTCATCAGAATTTGGCCCGAACGCCGACATAACCGCCGCGCCCATAGGTGCCATATCCGCGAACAGTTTCATATTGTTCATCGAACAGGTTATCGACGCGGGCGTATATCTCGAACTGTTCGCTCACTGGATAAGATGCACGTATTCCGGCAAGAATGTAACCATCCAAACGCTGCGTATTGGCGGCGTTGTTAAAGCTATCACCGGTGATCGTCACGGTGCTGCCCAATGCTAATCCGATTGGTGTTTTCCAATCTGCCGACAGGCTGGCCGTGTCCTTTGGCCGCCGCGCCAGACGGTTGCCAAACTGCGCCCCTGCCGAACGGTTGGTCGCATCGATGACGCTGTAATGCGCAGCTACGCTGAAATTATCCGTAGGCCGGACCGTCAATACCAGCTCAATGCCCTCGGCGCGGGTCCGGGCGATGTTTTCCGACTGAAAAGTTACAGACGAAAACGCGATTGTGTCATTGCTTTTGCGCCGGAAATAGGTTGCCGATGCGATGATCTTATCGTCCAGAAAATGCTGTTCGATGCCTGCGTCAAAGCTTTTGGCGGATTCCGGTTTCAACGCCGCATTGCCAAATGGTGGCAACGCCTCAGTCAGGCTGGGCGCACGAAAACCCTCGGCATATGTGCCGCGCAAGATCGTGTTGCTGCCATTGGGGCTATAAGCGAAATTCGCGCCAAATGTCGTTTGGCCGCCAAATTCGGAATAATCATCATAACGCACGCCGCCCGTCAGCGTCAGGCCGGAAACAGGCCGTACGACCAATTGGCCATAGCCGCTGGTGACCGAATATTTTGCCTCGTCGGGGCCAGCATTGCCGCCTGCCGGAAAGAAACTGCTGGAGAAACTGCGCTCATGTTCTGCGCCAAATATCAGCGTCGCAATATTGGCCGCTTCAAATGATCCGGCATATTCGAAACGGTCTATTTCGCCTTTCAGGCGGTTTACGTTGAAGCTGAACGGCACATTGGCCTCATTACCAATGCGGCTAATTTGCGTGCGACTGTACGACAGGCGTTGTTTCAAACGGTCATCCAGCACGCTGCTGTTTAATCCGATATAGCCAATAAACTGCTCATTGTTGGTCACCGGAAATGTGTTGGGGGTTGCACCAAACGGATCATCAAATTCCACGCGGCCATTGTTATAATATCCACGCAGGTCAAGGCCGAAGGCATCGGAAAACGCCACCTTCAACTTGCCATTGGCGGAAACATTCTCATACCCGTCCCGCTCGGTTCCGGCGCGCAGGGCCGATATTCCGCCGGTGCGAAAATATCCTCCGCCGATGCTGCCCGAAACGATGCCGCTTCGCCCCGACACATTGGCGCGGGCCTGCGCAGTATCATAACTGCCATATTCGGCGAGCGCGTTGATCGCCAGAGTTTCGCTCGGCTCCGCATTACGTACGCTGATCACGCCGCCCATCGCCTGACTGCCCCAGATTACCGAGTTTGGTCCGCGCAGAACCTCAACCTGATCAATATTGCCGGTCAGCAACGCGCCAAAATCAAACGCCGAATTGGGCGATGATGGATCGTTAATCCGCACGCCGTCGATCAGCACCAATGTCTGCGCGCTTTCGCCGCCGCGAATGAACACACTGGTAGCTGCGCCAATGCCGCCATTTGCGGCAAATGTTACGCCGGGTACTTTGCGCAGGATATCGGTGATTACGACGGTTTGTTCGGTGTCCAGCGCGGCCCGGTCAATAACCGTAATCGCTTGTCCAGTTTCATCGCCGGGGGTGGCGATGCCATTGGCGGTGACAACAATAGTTTCGGATTCATCCGCTGCAAATACGCTGCACGGCAACAATCCAAGCGCCGCGATGGCGGCACTGCACTTCAATATAGACTTCGGCATTGGGGTCTTGCTCCTTTGGTAACGACAGACACGTCGTCACAGGAGGCGCGGACGAAACCGTACTCCACTCACCCGGCAACCCTCGACCGCGCAATGAACGACAATGGCTGGCAGGTCTCCTGACTTTCGGGTCAATGCAGCCGGCTTCACCTTCCCAGAGCAAACACCCCAGTGGTACATCGAAGCAGCCACTCGCCAATCACAGTTGCGAGGACAGTCCCGGATTTGAAGTTCTGACACTTCGCACCGGCTTCCCTATTATCCCGTGGCTAAACGGGACCAGTCACCGAAATCGCGGTTACGCCGCAATGCAGCATAGGTCAATTGGCTATTTGCGCCACTTGGTCCATAAATGCCGCGCCAGCATCATCGGCGGCATACGCAACCAGTGGGATCGGATATAGAAGGCCAATCGCGTAATCTTTGCACTGCCCCGGCCCCATTCATCGCGCGCCATCATGCGGCGGATGAACAAAGCATCCGTTATGCGCGGCTGATTCCAATCGGCGGGAATATCCGTTCCATAAAGCTGCGCCGATAACCGCGCGGCGCGGCGGACGTCTTTTGTCAGACCGTGATGAGCAGCACGGGCATTCAATGCTTGCCAAAAATTATCGTCCTGTTCGGCAAATTCGGCGAGCAAACAATGCATGTCCCACAGGTTGCGCAGGCCGCCCGATAGATCACCGTCGGCAATCAGATGCGCGGCGCAGTGGCACACCATATCGGCGGGGGCGAAGAGATAAAGCCCTCTCCCCTTAAGGGGAGAGGGTTGGGAGAGGGGGTCATCCAATATATGCTGTGGTAGATGGATAGCCCCCTCTCCTAGCCTCTCCCCTGAAGGGGAGAGGAACATTGCA
>JANOKA010000143.1:0-18454 GCA_031418995.1 Sphingomonadales bacterium
CGGCATGGACCACCCTTGCCAGCAATATGACCTATCAGCCGTTTGGCGGCGTAGAGACGCTGATGCTGGGCAATGGCCTGATCGCGGCCAACGACCGCAGCTTGGACGGATGGCTGCGGGGACGGCGGCTTACGAACGCCAACAGCGCATCGGCGCAAGCAGGAACAAAGCTGTCGGACATAGCTTATGGCTATGATGCAGGCGGCAATATGACCAGCATGGAGGACAAGGTAACACCTGCGCGCTCGTCCATATATGGCTATGATGCGGCTGGCCGCGTTAATATGACCGTGGGACCAGGCAGCGTAACGCCGCAGGATTACAGCTATACCGCTGGCACCAACAAGCTGGCCAGTATCACGGCATCTACCGCAGGCGGCCCGTCCGCCACGCGCGCCATCGCCTATGACGCGCGCGGCAATCCCACCAGCGAAACGCGTAACAACGGCGCATCGGGCCAGAGCGTTGCCATCGCCTATGACGGCCATGGCCGGATGACGGGCTATGCGCGGCAAGGCGAGGTCAGCCTAAGCCATAGCTATAACGGCAATGACGACCGGATATCGACGACCACCATCGTCAGTTCGGGCAGCGCAGCCACCGCCACGCCAGACACGCGCCGCTTTGTCTACACCCCCGATGGCAGGGTGCTCGGCGAATATGGAGCCAGCGTCAGCGATGTACGCGCCGAGTTTATCTGGCTATCGCCGCAAGTGGGCGATGGCGGCGCGTTCGGCGGCGACGATGGCCTCGGCGGATACATGCCGCTAGCGGTCGCGGCCAACGATAACGGCGCGCCAATCCTCGCATACGTCCACGCCAACCATATGGGCGTACCTGCGGTCTATACAGGCAGCAACGGCGCAGCGATAAACGCCCCATCAGGCTATAGCGCACCGGGCTTCCCGGGGCAAAGCCGGACGCTCGCCGATCTATATTACAACCGCTACAGGGATTATGATCCCACGACCGGACGCTATATCCAAGCCGACCCGATTGGGCTGTCAGGTGGCGCGTCGCCATACAGCTATGCGATGAACAATCCGCTTATGTATACCGATCCGACGGGGGAGATTGTGCCTTTGGTGGTAATTGGCGGCGCAATCGCATGGGGACTGTTTAATGCAGGACTGGATTATGGAATTCAGAGATTTGTGCAAGGCAAAGACGCTAATTGCATCGACTGGAATAGTGTAGCAATTTCGGGAGGAATTGGCGCACTAACGGGCGGTATTGGCGGCTTGGGCCGTATCTCTTGGAAGGCTGCAGAGTTTTCGCATTGGATACCTGCACGCTATGTCAACCCTGCGAGTAAATCATATAAACCTTGGCTCGACAAAAGACCGCTCCGCGATTTTATTGACAGTCCGTATAATGGCAATCTTGTTCCACCTTGGTTTCATGGAAAAACGGATTGGTGGCGGCGGCCCAAAGGTTCTACCGTGGCTGACAAATGGCCTTTACCAGTCCAGCAATTTGTAAGGATTCCATCATGGGTATGGGCTCCAGTCGGAGCGGCTGGAGTAGGTGTCGCGGGAGCAGATGGAGATGAGTGAGCACATTGAGGGTATTGAGCATAGTTCCATACAAATGCCGACTATATTTTGGACTGACGACTCCGTTTTTCGTGGTGATTATGCAGATGAAATCTGGCATCTTTGGAAGCAAGATTTCCACAGAATGAATAGGTACTGCAAAATTAAAAGGATATTGGACGCATCAGGCAAGCGGTTTGTTATTGATCGCTTTGAGGAGGTGCTGCCAAGGAGCCAGTTTGCTGCTTTCTTTCGTAAAAAATATTGGCTCACTTGGGTCAAGCCGATCATCGTATCGGAAAAGCAACTCAGCCTTGATGAGTTCAAGAAAGAAATGCTGCGTGCAGTAAAGGCTAGGTATCGGCATGATCTCGGCAGCATGATTGTTGAGCAAACCATGGAGAAACTGCCCGGTGCAAAAACCTATCTTGAGGCGATAGAATCGTTACCAAAACTATTATGACCACCGGGGCAATCTGTTGCAGCGCGTTCAGAACGTGGGCGCGAGCGCAGGGCGGCGCTGACCTACAGCTATGACCTTGCAGACCGGATAAGCGAGATCAGCTATCCCTCTGGACGGACGGTGCGCTATGGCCGCGACGCCAAGGGGCGGGTGAATGCCGTAGAGAAGCGCAGCAGCGCCGCCGCCGCTTGGGTCACGCTGGCGAGCAATATGACCTATCAGCCGTTTGGCAGCGTAGAGACGCTGACTCTCGGCAATGGCCTGATCGCGGCCAACGACCGCGGCCTTGACGGATGGCTGCGGGGACGGCGGCTTACCAATATCAGTAGCGCCGCGACGCCCGCAGGAACGAAGCTGTCGGACATATCTTATGGCTATGATGCAGGCGGCAATATGACCAGCATGGATGACAAGGTCGTCCCTGCGCGCTCTTCGATTTATGGCTATGATGCGGGTGGCCGGACTTATGGTGACACGTGCATAATTACCCGTTTGTCAATTCTGACGACACGATACTAAGCAATTGTTTGCCCCGCACCCCGCCACCGTGCCAAATGGTTTCACGCAAAGGCGCTAAGATTTTTAAGAAGTCTATGTTTGGCTGATTTCGCTGTATTCTAGTTAACCCCAAATTCGATCACATATATATTCGCCATTGCGCGCGAAGCGGGGCAATCCTGTGTTGGATAAGCACGCTCCGAATTACCGCGTAGCGACGCTTCTCGCGGGGGACGATTCAGTATTACCGGATGATTACGCTGACAGCGCCCGGCCTTTTCTTTCCTTCTTTTTCTTTACGCACTTTGTGCGAAATAACTGGCACGATATTAAGGTACAAAGCATTGTCGCAGTGACGCGCTACCGCGACTATGCTCTCAATTGCGGCGGATCGATGGATCCTGAAACGAAGTCACCGCAGGTGAAACGAGCTCAGGATGACAATGCATATGGCAATGCGCCTCTGCGGAACTTTGCGGCTTTTATGAACCTGCTCTTGTCTCGACATGGGCATTATCCAGCGCAAATCCATTCGCATACAAATGCGCTTTCCCCGCCGTTACCCTTGCCCCCTAAACACTTACGCCGTGCGCAGGATTTTCTCCATTTTCCGGCCCTTGGCAAGTTCGTCGACCATCTTGTCGAGATACCGGATTTCGCGCATCAGCGGGTCCTCGACATTTTCCACGCGCACGCCGCAGACGACGCCGGTGACCCGCAGGCGCAGCGGGTTGATAGCGGGAGCACTGCCGAAAAATGTTTCAAAATCGGTTTGCTGCGCCAAATGCTGCTGTAATCCCGCCGCGCTATATCCGGTTAGCCAGCATATGACCTTGTCCACCTCCGCCTGCGTCCGCCCCTTACGCACGGCCTTGTTCACGTATAACGGATACACGGCGGCAAAACTGGTTGTATACAGGCGGTGTTTGGTCATGCCCCGTCCGTCCCCATCAAAACCGCCCTCTTCAAAACTGGCCCGCTTAAAACTGTGTCGTGCAATCCAGCTGCGTTTCAAACATTGCGGCGAACAATGCCGACAATTTGGCGGCTTGATCGGGTTTGCTGGCGTCACCGACAATCGCGATTTTAACAGGTGCGACATCGATGAAAATAAAGGTATCGCCCGGCGCGACGCTACCCGGGACGGCCCAGTCGATGGTCCATGTGCGCGTGTTGGCGGTAACATTGGCGGCGGGATCGTTGGATGCCGGTGGCAGTACGCCGGTGATAACGGTTTTGCATCCGTCGCTTTTCATCGATACCAATTGCATATCGCCGCCGGGATTCACGTCATCCTCAATCTGCGCGGTCAGCCCCGATGCCGCCGCAGCGATCGGATCGTCGGGTATGGCGGCCGCAGGAATAGTGGTTTCCATTTGCGCAGCTGCGGTGTTGGCGAACATCGATAACCACAGGGCGGACAAGAACAAATATGATTTCATGCGCGGATATTGGCAGAGCGAAACGGCTTTCGCAACCACCGAACGTACCCAGCGTATCGGCCTGTTAAGGACCGAAAATAACTGGCCAAAATTAACGTCATGGTAAACCGTCGGCATTAGGGTTGAAATCATGATAATCGTCCAAGGATATATGCAGGTTTTGCCAGAGAAATACGCGCTGTATCAAAAGCGTATTGGCATACATGTGGCGTTTGTTGCAGCGTTGGACGGGTGTTTGCAATATAGCATTTCGCAGGATCCGGTTGACGCCGGAAAGCTGTGGGTGGCCGAACGCTGGCGCGATAAACCGGCGCAGGCGGCGCATATGGCGGGGGAGCATATGGCCGAGTTTACTTATTTTATGCGGCATATGAAAATGAAGTCCGCGCATATCGCGGCGTATGAAGTGGTCAGCGACGGCAAGTGGATGATGCGGATTGACGTGCCTTAGTTCAGTCGGCTTTGCTGCATGACGGCTTATCGGCGATCAGCCAAAAACACTGGTTTGTAGTCCGGCGACAAAGGCAGCGGCCTGATCGCGGCTAACCCCTGTCATATCGACTATATGCGCAATGGCGTGGCGCGGCTGGCCATCGCGCAGAAAATTTTCGACACGGCGCAGCAACAACGCAGCGGCGATATCCTCGGCATCGGGGACTGTGCCATGCGCCAATGCGGTACCGGATTTGCTGAAATCTTGCTTACTCATGTTTGCGCCCCCGTATTGCCGCCCCTTGTGTACGCAGCAATGGTTACGATATTGCGAACGCCGCGATATGAGCCGCCATATGACAGGCATGGGATGACAATAGCCTGCGCGGCGGCTATGGCGGCGTCATGGCCGATCTATACCTGAAAAAAATCCAGTCCGAACGCAATGCATTATGGGCATCAGCGCGCATGAAAGGGCTGCCCAAAGACACGCCTGAACGCATCCGCATTGCCGATCTGGACGCGCAAATTGCGGCACATAAAGCAAAGGTCAAAGCCAAAAAGCCCGAATAATCGCGCGCCATCTGGACAGCATCGCCGCCGCGCACTATCGGCTGGCTATGCCAAACACTCACAAAAGCACGCAGCCTTCTGATTCCATTCTTATCATCGATTTCGGTAGCCAGGTAACACAGCTGATTGCGCGCCGTGTACGCGAAGCCGGGGTCTATTCCGAAATCGCCCCTTTCAACAGCGCCGCCGAAGCGTTCGAGCGGATGCAGCCCAAGGGCTTCATATTATCGGGCGGACCAGCCTCTGTTATGACAGACGGAAGCCCGCGCGCACCGCAGGTCGTATTTGACAGCGGCCTGCCGATCCTTGCCATTTGTTATGGGCAGCAGACTTTGTGCACCCAATTGGGCGGCACAGTAGAGGGCGGACATGCCGCCGAATTTGGCCGCGCCGATGTCGAGATTTTGAAATCCAGTCCGTTGTTCGATGGGTTTTGGGATGTCGGCGAAAGCTACCCGGTATGGATGAGCCACGGCGACCGCGTAACGGTTGCGCCCGATGGCTTTGAAGTCATCGGCACATCACCCAACGCGCCCTTTGCCATCTGCGTCAACGAAGCGAAGGCCTATTATACCACGATGTTCCATCCAGAGGTCGTTCATACCCCCGACGGGGCCAAGCTGATTTCCAATTTTGTGCACAAGATATGCGGGCTGGCTGGCGATTGGACGATGGCCGAATTCCGCGCCACCAAAATTGCCGAAATCCGCGCGCAGGTTGGCAATGGCCGTGTTATTTGCGGACTGTCGGGCGGGGTTGATTCGTCCGTTGCGGCGATCCTGATCCACGAGGCTATCGGCGAGCAACTGACCTGCGTATTCGTCGACCACGGCTTGCTGCGCATGAACGAGCGCGAACAGGTCGAAACATTGTTCCGCGACCATTACAACATTCCGCTGGTCGTGGTCGATGCCGAGGAACGCTTTATGGCGGGGCTAGCCGGCGAAACTGATCCGGAGAAAAAACGCAAATTCATCGGCGGCGAATTCATCAATGTGTTTGAAGAGGAGGCAAGGAAAATCGGCGGCGCAGACTTTCTTGCGCAAGGAACACTCTACCCCGATGTGATCGAAAGCGTATCCTTCACTGGCGGGCCCAGCGTAACGATTAAAAGCCACCATAATGTCGGCGGTTTGCCTGCGCGTATGAACATGCAATTGGTTGAGCCTTTGCGCGAGCTGTTCAAGGATGAAGTTCGCGTGCTGGGCCGCGAGCTGGGCCTCGATCCGGCCTTTGTTGGCCGCCACCCGTTTCCTGGCCCCGGCCTTGCCATCCGCATCCCCGGTGAAGTGACCAAAGAACGTTGCGACATATTGCGCGCCGCCGACGCGGTTTACCTCGAAGAAATACGAGGCGCAGGATTATATGATGAAATCTGGCAGGCTTTCGCAGTGCTATTACCCGTGCGCACTGTAGGCGTCATGGGCGACCACCGCACGTATGACAATGTCTGTGCGCTGCGGGCGGTGACATCGACAGATGGCATGACAGCAGATATTTTTCCATTCGAAAGCCCGTTCTTAAGCCGGGTCAGCACGCGGATTATTAACGAGGTTAAAGGCATTAACCGCGTGGTTTATGATTACACATCAAAGCCGCCAGGAACAATCGAGTGGGAATGATCTAGGTTACGGCAAACGATCCCGGACACGAAATCATTGATACGCCATTCCGGTCCGTCGAACCGCCCAAAGGACTGTGCTTGCCCGGTCAAGGCATAGCGGGGTATCACGGGCGGGGGTGACTATTGCGTTGTAACGCGGCGTTTGAAATGTACGGCAATCGCGGTAATCGTTATAATTACGACAAAATAGGGCGCAAATACCAAAACTGTTTCCAGTAATTTGGTGACGGGATTTGCAGTTTCGATCACCCTTTCCGTCAGCCAAGCGAGCGCCGCCACAGCAATAATTGACGCCAGAATATTGCGCAATCTTGCGTAATAACCTTGCCGCGCGAATATCAGTAGCGCGGGCATTATTGCTGCAATCACGCACAATTGCACCAGCTCAATCCCGATATTAAACCCCAATATCGTGAGCGCTTTTTCTTGCATATCCAGGCCGTAATTTCCGATCACCGTTGCAAAGGCCAGGCCGTGCACCAAACCAAACCCCAACGCCACCACCGGTTCGCGATCTGGAAATAGCGGACGAATTGCATGGATGGCTGAGATGAATATCGATACGGCGATCATTATCTCGACGGGTTGCGCTGGCAATTGCCACCCCAGAAATGCGGCTCCTATCAAGGTGGCGCTATGGCCAAGGGTAAAGGCGGTGGCGATTTTGACGATCAGCCAGATACTGTCCTTTGCGCTGCGTACATCGGCCTGCCAGCGCCGGGTTAAGGCCAATAATGGTGCGGGCAATAACAGCGCTATCAAAAACAGCAAATGATCGTGCCCCTTCGCAATATGTTCCATCCCAAGCATGACTGCGGCAAAGAAACCAGCCAGCGGCCGTGTCTGTCCGCGATCAATATCCAGCACGCGGCGTTCCCCTTGCAACGCGCCGATCATTTCACGGTGATGCGAATTTTTGCCGCCGCCGAAATCCTGCCGCGCAACAAATAACACCGAGTGACTGGGGACCTGGCTTGTTATGGCTGTCCACTGGATACGAAACCGCCGCGCCGACTGACCGGATGGCGGCGTAGCCCGGACTATCGCGTGCAAATCGGGTGGGCCTGCAATTTGGACAAATTCCACCTTGCTAAATTGCAACTGCCAAGCCGCTCCGTTTGGCGCAGTCAGCGCCATGTGCCGCTGCAAAAACCGCAATGCTGCGGCGTGCGATTGCGGTGCGTTGACCACTGCATTGCCCGTGGCAAACGCATACTCACCTTGCGGGATGATAATGTCGGCCACGATATGATCGTTACCAAAATCAATCTGTACTTCCGAATTGGGCGTCAGATGCGCCTGTGCAGGCGCTGCCGCCCATAATGCGATCAGGAACGCGAATACCAGAATATACGTGCGGAGCATCAATGATGCCCAAACCAGATCATCGGCGCACTGGGATCAAATATCTTTGGATTAATCGAAAGCGCTTTTTCCCGTGACGCCTCGCTTTTTTCGGCCTGATTCAACATGGCATAAGCTTCGGACAAGGCAGCATATTGTTGTCCGCTTTGCCAGGCGCTTGCACGTAAATCCTCTAACAAATCGCGCGCCTCTGGTGCCTTGTTATTCGCCAGCAAAGCCCAGCCCAGCATTATCGCGGTATCGCCATGCGGACGTGCTGCGTAATTGGCGCGGGCCAATTCAAGCGCCTTGACGGGATCACCAAATACCAATTCATGATCCAGCGCATGCCCATATGCCGCCTTTGGTAACTGTGCCAGCCGCGCCGTCCAGATGCTTCCCGCACGGTCCGACCATGTCCGGCTTTGCACGGCGTTGCCCTCAATCCGGTATAATGCCGCAAGCGCGTCCATAACCTCGGGGCTGCCTGATGACGCGATGATTTGATCGTAACGCTGTTTTGCTACCTTTATATCGCCGTCAAGCGCAAGCATTTGCGCCAAATGCGCCTCGGTAAGCCAAAAGCCCGGAAATATTTTATCGGCGCGGGTAAAATGGGTTTTGGCCAAATCCCAATTCCCGCGCTCCAATTCAATTACCCCCACTTGCAACCAGATCGACGACAGAAATTGCGGCGTGCGATCTTTTTGCACCTGGGCCGCACGCACGAATTTTGCGATTGCAAGATCGGGTTTGCCGATTTTCTGATAATAACGGCCCATCCGAAAAAGCGCACCGGCATTCTCGCTTACCTGCGCTGCGCTCTGATACTTTTGTATCGAGGCAGCATAACGACCCGTATAAAAATCCGTGTCTCCTGAAATCGCAATAGATTCCGATTTCTCGTCAGCAGATAACGGCACCGCCGTACCATCATATACAGCCAGATCAGCGTTGACGCCCGGCAAATCATGCCGCGAAACTGCCAGCGCCGCCCGAAGCAATAATGGTCCAGAACCTTTGGGAGCCGATTTTATCCCCTGATCCAAGGCGCTTTTTGCCAGCATCAAATGCTCGTAATCGCCCGTCAACCGGTAATGCGCGATATGTACATAGGCCAAATTTTCCTGATACGGCCATTGTGCCGGGTCCCTTGCAACGCGTTCGTTGGCTAAGGTCAACCTCTGATTGGCCGCTTCAATCGCGGCGGCATAATTAACAGGTCCATATCCCGGTTTGAGGGCCGCAAGTGCCTTGATATTATCTGCCCGCGCTGGGCGCGGACTTAACCAAGCACCCGACAAACTCACGACAACCATAAACGCAGCCAAAACCAGAACGGGCAACCAGATTTTCTTATACCGCATTGCCATTATACTATTCCGTTCAGGCCCGTTCTGATTGTTAAAGAAAGGGGCGCGCCGAAATCGGATGCGGCGCGCCCCTATGCAGCAGACTTATCTATGCAGGCTTACGCCCCCGGCGCAAAGCCCTACGCCTGCCAACATTTACGCTGGTGTGGCGCAAGGGCGCAGGCCCAAACCGACAACATCATCGGCCAAGGCATTGGTAAGCCCCGTAAGCACGCTCACAATTTCCGGCGCAAACCGGCCGCCACCTGTTACATCATCAGCCGGGCTGGCATCGTTGAAGGCATTTTTCATCGCCGATCCGATTAAAGCGGTGGCAACCGCTGGCATCCCCATCCGGTCAACCCGGGTATAAGATGTAGACGGTTCGGTGCGGAAATTAAAACTGGTTCCCGTCGTCAAACTGCGTGGCGGCGATCCTTGCGCTGGCGCTAGATAGGGAAATGCCGCTGGGAATGATGTATCATTCGCCGCTGGTCCGACAGGCACATTGGCAAAAGTGCTTGGACTTTGGCCTGCAGCATTTATGTCAAGGAACAATACCGCCAGCGTAACATCGATAACCGGATCGGTTAAGCGACGGCCGTTGGGGAAGCCGGAGGGCCGCGACAAATCAACACTTATCATATCAGGGATTACCAGATTGGCCACGGTGCGTCCGCCTGTGCCCGGAATGACCTGATTGACACAATTGGTGACATTAAAATTCGCAGCAGTCGGTGGCGGCGGGGGCGGTGGTGGTGGGGGCGGAGGCGGGGGCGGCTCAACCGAAACCGGCGGTGCATTGCTGCCATTGTTATCGCTACAACCAGCGGTGGTCATCGCCATAGCGGCGATTGGCAAAACATAAATCAATTTTGCAAGGGGTGATTGAATTTTCATTAGAGATTACCTCCCAAACGTGCACTTTCGGCCCAAATATCGATTGGGTTTGTGTTATTGGCGATCCGGTTGAGCGGAATTTCGATAACGACGGCGGTCAAATTCTGGCCTGCAAAAAAATTGCGCGTATTGTTGAAGGCCAATGTACCCGTGCTCAATGTGTCGCGAAAACCCTGCAAATCAAAGAAGAACGGATCGTCGAACAATCCGGCACGAACCGTGACGTTGTCCTGCGTCAGATTGGTATCGACGGGCCCTGAAATCGCACCGTTTACGCCGGGAAGACCCAGAATCTGCACGCCAAATCTGTTATTTGTGGCGGGACCATCACTGCCAAACCGAACTTGAATAGGAATGTCCACGGTCGTGCGCGGCATCGCGTTGGAAATGTTGATCGTATACAAAACATCCCGGTCAAACGTCGCTGCCCGTGTTGTCGGCTGCGGCCCGGCAAAAGTCATCGCCACGACCAGAGAATTTGCGGTATGCCAAGTATAAACGTCCGCTATGTCCGCTGCGGTATCTGGCGTTGTATCCATCGCAGGATTGGTTCGTGTCGGGGGATCCAGATGATCTGCCGCAGACGAAAATTGTACCGCGCTAAAAATCAGCAACGGCGCGGCAAAAAGGCACGCGCCCCCGCCAACAGCCCATTTCTTATTTACCTTCATCGCCACACTCCTAAGTGCCCGGTCACCAAATCATTTTGGTGCCTAAGAAATAGGTACGAGACATGTGGTATGGCAGATGCATACGGATGAAAATTATTAACTCAACATTAATAGCTAGCTAAAAATGGTGCCCGGAAGAGGCATCCAATATTCCGGATAATATTTTGTTATTATTCAGACAGTTGCGTTTGATTTTTCGTCGTGGCACTGACCGTGGCACTGAAAAATTTTGCTTGAGTGGTTCGTGTCCTGAAACTGCTTTGATACTAAAGTAGGCGTAGCAGAAAAAAGCTTACAAGGCCAGCGATCATAAGCGCAAAAAAGGCGGGTTGATCGGGGCGCGTCGAAACGCGCCCCGATTGACGATCATTGCCGTGGCAGCGGCTCGCGCAGGACGATCTGACCGTTCATCGGGATCACCGAGAGGATCAGCGAGAGGCCTTTGCCGTCGCGATGCGGCCAAGCGGCTCCGACTTTGGTCCAGAAGCTATCATCGCCCTTGTTCGTGACGTGGTAGGCCTGAAAGGCCGGGGTCTTGGGTTCGTTGGTGGTTGCGTTTGATGTGCGTGCCATGATGAAGTTCCTTTCGTGTCCGTTCGGCTCGTTGCCACCCTCCGATAGACCGCGCGATCAAGGGCGGGCGTCATGTCCTACACGGGTGAACGCAGCGAACCGGCGCGGGCCGGACATTGACGTCCGACCGCGCGCGGTCAGGAAAGGGTGATTGTAACGATTGCCGGGACGGAACGAACGGGATGGGTTGGCCGTCACAGCCTTCCGAACAGCCAAGAAGCCATCACTCCAACCACTAGGCCGAGCGCGAGCATGGCGAGGTTCCATTTGTTCTGGCGGTCGGCGGTGCGGGCGGACTCGACAAATTGAGCAAGCTCTCTGGCGACGGCACGCAAGGCCTCTTCGGCACTCGTCAACGACTGCTGCTCGGCGCGGCGGGCCTCTGAGCTGGCCGCTTTGATCTGGGCGGCGAGCTGATCTGGTGTTGCGCTCAGCATAGGGCTATCGCGCATGACCACGAAACTCTTGGCCGTCGAATGCGCGATCTTGCGAATCTCGGCCAGCGTTTCGGTGTAGTCGGGGATTTCGATCTCGCCTGGGGCAGCGGCAAGCTGCTGGACGGCAAGGCGAAGCGTTAGAACCTCGGCCCGCAATTGGTCGAACGCCATTGCCGCTGGATCAATGGCGGCGGCTGTAACTGTTTCCTGTTCCATCTATCGTCTCCTTTACATACCGATGCCCAAGCCGCGTCCGCGACCAAGGCCGAGATATTCGTGCAGCTGGTGGCCGATGCCGCCCGAACCGCTGGCATGAAGGCCAAGTTCGATTTTGCGATTGCGCAGCAAGGAATCGACCTGAACGTCGCGCTCCAGCCCCTTGGCCATCGCGCCCATGCTGGATGTGACGGCTTCGGCGCGGGTGTAGTTGCCGGACTGGAATGCCTGATCGCGCTGACGGTTCAGCCGCTGCCAGTCACTCACAAAGCGGTCGGCGCGCATAGCTGGGTTGGTTCGGATTTCGGCCTCAAGCTGCATGGCGCGGATGGCGTTGGTGGTTCGACCGCTGGCGGCTTCTGCGACAAGTTCGGGTTGGCGACTGAACGCCCTTACAAGATCGCGCCCTGCTTTGGGCTTTATCTCGTTTAGCGCCGTGCGGGCCTTGTCGAGCGCAGTTTCCTGATGCGGCATGGGGGACAAACCCTTTTGTCGCATCCGGTCGATGTCCTGTTCGGCACGGGCATAGCGCTCGACCCTACGCCCAATGTCGAGCGGGCCAGCCTTGGCCTTCCGTTCGGCTGCAATGTCGTGCTTGGCTTCGGGTGCTGGCCGGAAACCCGCGAAGATACTGCGGACCTTTTCCGGCACGACCTTGCGGACGATCTCGGCAACGCGCTCGCGGAAAGTGATGCCGCGCCGCTCGGCGAAGCGCTGCGTCGGATCGGCGCTGCTATCGCGGGCGTAGTCGGACGCCATATCTTTGGCGCGTTCGCGCGACAGGACGAGCGCCAGCTTGCCCGCATCAGCAAAATCATCCCGACCATAATGGAGCTGCATGTCTGTGCGGTGGCGCGACAGCGCCACATAGCTTGCATGACGGTCCAGCCCCGGCGTTGCCAGCACATGCGTTCGATCAACAGTGACGCCCTGCGCTTTGTGGATCGTCGCGGCATAGCCGTGATCGACATGGGCGTAGCTCTTGGTGTCGAAGCTAACCCTGCGGCCATCGTTGAGCTTCACAGCGATAATTTGCGGGCTGACCCGCTCGATCTCTCCCAAGCTGCCATTCTTGACGCCAAGCTCGCGGTCGTTGCGCAGGAACATGATGCGGTCGCCGGGCGCAAACGTGCGCGAACCGCGTTCGGTATTGATGGTTACATCCTCGCCAAGCGCACCGGCCTCGCGGAGTTTGTCGCGCGCCAGTTCGTTCAAACCGCGCACTTCGTCATTGGTGTGGGTGAGAATGATTTGACTTTGATTGGGAAAGGCGCGCCGCGCGCGCTCCCACCCCTTGACCAGTTCCGCGCGCGCGCCGTCTCGCGTGTCGGCGACATGCACCATGTCATGTCCGGCATAGGCTTGCAGCGCTTCGGCGGTGCGTTCGGTTGCCAGATGGCGCGTGGCATCTCGCTGCCAGTCAATCTGCTGCCGCCTTATCTCGGTGATCTCGACGCCGCCATGCCGTTCCGAAATAGAGCGGAATGCAGCGCCCGCTTCGATGGCCTGCAACTGTTCGGGATCGCCGACCAAAACAACTTTTGCACCAGCTTTTTCAGCAGCGAACAATACCCGTTCCATCTGGCGCGAGCCGATCATCCCGGCTTCGTCGATCACAAGCACATCGCGGGCAGTCAGGAACTCGCGGCCCTGCCCCCATTGATGTTCGAGACTGGCGATGGTGCGCGACGGGATTGCCGATCCGGCTTTAAGATTTTCGGCGGCGATGCCGGAAAGCGCTGCGCCACGAACCTCATAGCCTGCGCCTTCCCACGCCTCACGGGCAACTCCGAGCATCGCCGATTTCCCAGTTCCAGCATAGCCAATGACGACACCCAGGTCTTTGCCGCTGGTAGCATGGTCGAACGCCGTGCGCTGCTCGCCGGACATGGCGAGGCCGCGCGCTTCCGCTGCTACCAATGCGCGTTCCTTTTGCCGGTCGCCAACGCGGTGCCGCTCACGTTCGGTCATCAATTCCGTGGCGCGTTCAAGCCGAGCTTCGACCTCGATCATATCGCGCGAAGTAAAGCGGTCTTCGCCGCGCCCGTCCTTGCCAAGCGCGATCAAGTCCGGCGATGCTTGCACCGCGCTGATCGCAAAATCGAACTGCTCTTTGCCTTCTGAATGACGATGCACGAATATCGCTAGGTCGCGTTTAGTGAAGGCCGCCTGCTGCCGGGTGAGCGCGTCCAATGCGATACCCGGATCGGCAATGATCCGCTTGCCATTGCGGCGGGCGATGGCGGCATGATCGGCGATGCGTTCGCGTTCAAGGCCCTCTTGCGCCATACGCAAAGCGGCGGGGCCGATCTTGTTCTGCGGATCAAGGTCGATGCCCTGTTCCTTGAAACTGCGGTGATCGACACTGGCGTCGATGTCCAACTCGGCGAGCCGTTCGTTGACATGCTCGGCCCAGCGTTCGCGCCATTGTTCAAGCTGCTCGGTCTCATTCCACGCGCGGACCTTTTTCCCAAACCCGTCGTCGTTCACTTCGCGCATTGTCAGCATCACATGCGCGTGGGGCTTGGCGAGGCCGTCCGCGCCGATGTCCCAATGGATATTGAGGTCGGCGATCATGCCGCGATCAACGAACTCGGTCTGCACGAAATCGCGGGCCAGTTCGATGCCTTGGTTCTGGGCCAACTCGCGCGGAATGGCGAACTCGACTTCGCGGGCAAGCTGCGCGTCCTTGCGCAACTCCGTGGCTTCGACCTCATTCCATAGGGTCGAACGGTCGCCCAATCGTTCGGGCGCGCCGTCGGGCAACATCACTTCGGAATAAACGACGCCCGACTTGTCGGTGAAGTCGTGATTTCGATCAAGCCGGTCATCGTGCAACCGCTCTGCCGAGCGATAGGCAGCGGAGCCAACCGCGCTCGATCCGTTTGCGCGACTGATGACTTTGACTGTGAAGTGATAGATTGCCATAACGGCAATCCATCTACGCCACTCAAGCGACGTCGGCACGACGTATAAGCGCGCCCTTCCAAGAATAAATCCTTGTCGGGACCGGCGCGTTCCAAGACGTTCCGGCAACCTTGCAGCGTTAGGATTGGTCTTACTCTATAACAGCTCCAACAGGCAATATTGGAGCATCATCATGCGAAAACCCAGAGACTTTGATTCGGAATTGCAAGCCCTCAGTGACAAGGCGAAACAGCTCAAAAGCCGAAAGGTGTTGCAACTCGGCGAACTTGTCATTGCCACCGGAGCCGACGCGCTCGATCCTGAAATGCTGACAGGCGCGCTGCTTGGCGTGGTCAAAGCCAAAGATACCAAAGAGCGGGAGGCGTGGCGAGCAAGCGGCGCGGCTTTCTTTCAACGGCAATCGCGCGCGGCTGATCGCGGAACTCCGGCAAACGCTCAAAGCGATCAAGCGAACCAAGGCGATGACGCACCGCGCTGAAGCCAGCCAACGCCGCACTGACACACGGCAATGGGTCGCGGATCGCCGCGAACGGACACGCCACCTGATCGAGCTGGGCGGGCTGGTGCAAAAAGCTGGGCTGGTTGAACTTTTGGATGATGACCGCGCCGCCCTGCTCGGCGCGTTCCTCGCCATCGCCGCCAAGCTACAAGGTGACGAACGCGAACAGGCGATGACGCTATGGCGGCGGCGCGGGAAGCGGGCGTTTGATCTAACAAACTCTCCTGATGGACTTTCTTCGTTGGAATGATGGTCAAATCAGTTCAAAGTTCTACGCATGAAGAATTTTGACGATCAACCGATAACAACTCCCGACGCCGATCTCTTTGGCTTCGATCAGTTCGCCCAGATTATCAGCCGGAGCATTACAAAACTGGAAGCAGGCAACGGAACAGTCTTGGCCGTGAATGGCCCGTGGGGCAGCGGTAAGAGTAGCGTCGTGAATCTCGTAAAGCACCACCTCGCCCAAGCGGGTGAAGCCCAGTCTCTAGTGGTGATGGACTTCCGCTGCTGGTGGTTTCGGGGCGAGGAAGCACTTGCGCTGGCGTTTTTCCGTGATCTGTATGCAAAGGTCGGTGCTTCTCTGGGGCGGCGCTTCAAGAAGTCCGTCAAGAAGTTTGGTTCCAAAATCCTCAAAGCCGGTTCGGCGGCAAGCGCGGGCGCGGAGTTGGCAGGCGCGTCCGGTGCTGGCGCGTTGGCGTCCGGCATGATGGATTGGCTGTCGGGGTTGTTCGACGGTTCGGAAACGGTAGATGATTTGTATCAGGAAATCGTTTCGATCCTCAAGGCGCAAGATCGAAGATTCCTGATCGTGATCGACGACATCGACCGCCTTACACCGGACGAAGCAATGCAAATGTTCCGGCTCATCAAGTCTGTCGGTGGCTTGCCAAACGTCATCTATCTGCTCGTTTACGACCGGAAACTCGCCGAAGCGACGGTTGCGAACGCCTTCCCGTCGGAAGGGCCACATTATCTTGAAAAGATCGTGCAAGCATCGTTTGATGTGCCGGTTCTGGGCGGACCAGAACTCTCCCAGCAATTGCTGGCTAATGTCGCCGCGATCACAGACGCAATGGACAAGATCGACACGGTTGAGTTTATGAACATCTTCTATGATGTCGTCAGTCCACTTGTTCAGCGGCCACGCGACATGGCACGGCTCTGCAACGCGATGGCTCTCGTATGGCCGACGCTTGGCAAGGAAGTATTCCTCGCCGACATGCTCGCAGTCGAAGCGATCCGATTGTTCAATTTTGAGCTGTATTCAGCACTTCGCGCCAACAAGGACGTGCTCTGTCCGTCATCTCGCCTCGGCGGCAATTACGACATGCAAAAGCTCAAGGCGCACTACGACCAAACATTCCTAAGTGGCTTTGATGAGGGTGAAGCTGACCGTTGGCGCATCCGCCTCACTCGGATCTTCCCTCGCTTAAGTGAGGTTTGGCAAAACAGCTATAACGGCGGAGAAATCGAGCATTCGTGGAATGTTGATCGCCGCATCTGTTCGCTGGCCCATTTCGGAACCTATTTCAGTTTCACCTTAGGGGCTGACATTTTCAGCCAATCGGAAATTGACGGCCTCGTTGACAACCTTTCAAGCCCTGATGACCTGCGGGCGAGGCTGAGAGACGGGCTGCAAACAATCCGACGAAACGGGATGACAAAAGCGTCGCTGATTCTCGACGTCCTGAACCAGCAAGCTGGAAGGATTGCGCTGAACGATGCGGAAACCTTGCTTACGACAATATTTGCGATGGCGGACGAACTGGACGTTGAAGCCGACGCCGCAAAGGGCTTTTCAATCGGAAACAACAGTCTGCGCATTCACTGGCTTCTAAGGCGGCTACTGCTCGAACGAACCTCGCTTGAAGAGCGCTCGGCGATCCTGATGCGATCTGCGAAATCTGCGGCGTTAAGCTGGGCTAACGATCTCTACTGGTCAGCGTTCGAGGACTTCCATCCGCGCGAGGGTAAGCAGCCAGAACCTGAAGGTAATTGTTTGCTCACCGAGGCCGATACCGAGATTCTCGGCAATGATGTAAGGGTCCGAATTAGGAAAGCCGCGGACGATGGAAGTTTGCTGACAAGCCCATCGCTTGCTCGCCTGCTCTACTCGTGGCGTCAATACAACGACGATGATTCCTCCGAATTGGTGAAATGGACCAGCGCGCAGTTGGTGGACACTGGCAGCGTTGCCAAGTTTGCCGCAGCCTTCACTACTCAATCATGGAGTCAGGGAATGGGTTGGAACGGCGGCGGGGATCGAGTCGCCAAGCGATCCGCAAGGGTGCATCCCGATTCTCTCGCGAATCTGTTCGATCTGGATACATTACGAGCGCGCGCGACCGAAGTGAGCAACGATCCGCAAACGTCGGAGTCTGATCGCAAGGTGATTTCAGAATTTTTAGACGCTTGGGCAAGGGCAGATAGCAAGGACGATAACGACTGACGGCATAGGCCCGGTTGGCAGCAACTACACCCGCCACCGCTCCTCGCAAATCCGCACCAGCATCCCGAACCAATCCCTTCGGCTGCAAGCCGCGTGCCTGCGGCCATGCGGCCTGCCTTCCGGCGAGGATGGGTTGGGGAGGGAAAAGCGGAATCGTCGCCCTGACGCGGGCCAGCGGGCGAAGCCCGCCACACGGGGGCGGCTACTTCCGCTTTGGGAACGAAAGGGCAAAGCCCTTGGCGTTCCCGTCAATCAGGAGACGGAGGCGGTCAGCCTCCCCAAGCCGCCACGCGGCACAAGCAACGGCTCCCTTGCACGGCGCGACGCCAGCCGGACGCCCTGCGCCCGGGCCTGTGGGCCAGTGGGCGTCCGGCAAGGAGAGAGGCAAGAGTGCCAGCGGGTCAGCTCAAAAACGCCGCACCCTCAGGAGCGCGAAGCGCGGGAAAGAGCGCGTCCTTAGCCCTTCCCGCTCATTTGCTCCCGCTCCTGATCGTTACCCGGATGGGCCGGGACTA
>JANOKA010000144.1:0-9079 GCA_031418995.1 Sphingomonadales bacterium
GTAACGTCCCCTGTCAGATTGCCACTGGTTACAGTTTGATTACCGCTAAATACCGTGATGGAACCCGCGTCAGGGACACCAGTGGGTTTAACGCCTGTGTCGACACAAGATGCAATCGCGGTAAAGTTATCCATAACCTTAGAAGCATCCGCGACTTGACCATTTTCTATAACATTAGGCACAACGCATTCTGCTAAAACAACTTCTGAGTAAAATAGAAAAAATGTGAAAATGCTTAATGAAAAAAATCTACAATTATTAAACATAAACTATCCTTTTCTGTTTTTGTGAAAATTAATTATTTACATAGCAACATCAACTATGAAATTTTTAATATTTTATATAAATATATTTATACTATTATTACATTACAGCCGCCCCGGCATACGGATCGAATACATTCCCTCCACTTGTACTGGGCTCTTCGGTTTGCAAATTAGGCGCGGAGGATTGGAAAACAGGAGGAGGGGGCACAGCGGCGGCGGCCGACATGACTTCGTTACCGGTTACAGATTCCAGTCCGTCGGCGATGCCCTTTGCGCCAAACAACAAGAAACAACCGAACACGGCAGCCAACCCGCGCCTGATATCGACCCGGCCCGACAACATGGAAATCCCGATCCAGGCTACGGCAATCACGGCAATGGCTGTGGCAAGCGGACCGAAGATGAGGCCGGTGATCCAGTCTGTCGCCGCTGTCACCGCGCTGGTTGATGGCGGATCGCTCAGGCTCGCTTGCGGAATGACAGCGATCATCATGCGCGCAGCTCGATAGCAGTTACGATCCGGCGTCCGCTCACTCGGCCCAGCTGTACGTAAACATCAATGCTGCTACGAACATAATGCTGGATACTTTCGCGGTCGAGATGCGTTCCAGATTCGAGCACGAGCAGCACCAGTTGCTCAATCGCGCGTTCGGGACTGTCGGCATGGATGGTGGTCATTGATCCGGGATGCCCTGTGTTCACCGCCCGCAGAAAGGTGAAGGCCTCTGCCCCGCGCAATTCACCTAGGATAATCCGATCAGGACGCAGGCGCAGGCTAGCGTTCAGCAAATCCTCCATCGACACCAATGCCTCACCAAGCGCGCTACGTGATGCAATCAAGCCGACCGCATTCTGATGCGCGATTTTAAGCTCTGGTGTGTCCTCAATCAGGATCAACCGCTCGGTACTATCCACCTCTTTCAATAAGGCATTGAGAAAAGTCGTTTTGCCCGAAGATGTGCCGCCGGATATGAAGATGTTGCACCGCGCTTTAACTGCCGTTCGCAACAGGCCTGCAAAATCACCCTTTTTCTGCAACGCTATGAGCTGAGCTTGTATGGGCTCTTGCACCAATCTAGCGCTTAGGCCATCGAACGCGCCTGCGTTGTCATAATCGTCGACGTTAAGATCATTAACGACATATTTGCGGATCGCGATGGCAACATCGCCTCGGGTGGCCGGCGGCAAGGCAATTTGCACGCGCGAGCCATCGGGAAGGCTTGCGGAGAGCAAAGGATGCTCGCGATTAATCCCTTGCGCCGATTGCGCCGCGATCTGGCGGGCGAGACGCTCAAGAACAGGCCCGTCAAATCCTTGGGCCGTTATGCGCTCCGCTTCTCCGCCAAGGCGTTCCACCCACAGTTCATTGGGACGATTGATGTAAATATCGGTGACATCTTCCGCTTCAAGATAGGGACCCAGTGGCCCCAGATAATGATTAAGATAGACCGCCTCCGCCATCAGACTTACTCGACACCGGAAAAATCAAGATCGCGCGCGACAAATACTGCTACCCGCGTGCCATGTCTTACCGTCAATGTGGGTTTGGGTGCAGGTTGAACAATTTCCGAACTGCTGGACTGCACCGCGCCGGGAAGAGATACAAAAACACCATTGTTACGTGCTACCGCGCGGGAGCCTACGGCCACTCCAAAATCAATCGTTGACTGAAGAAGCGCGCCGAGCAGACGTTGGCCGAAATGTGTATTGACGCGGCCCTTAATTCCTGCGCGGCCAAGCGTATCGGATGCTGGAGAGTCGAGTGCAATCGTCACGCCGTCGGGCCGTATTAGCCTAGTCCAGATGACTTGCGCACGGTTCTGGCCTGAATCCAGATCGGCTTTATACGCACCGAAAATGCGGCTACCTTTTGGGATCAAAATTTGTGTTCCCCGCGCATTATAAACAGAGCTAGAAATGAGCGCGCGCGTTTGCCCCGCCTGCGTTGAATCGAGTGCGGTTTCGAGTATCGCGAAGATCAGAGTTCCTTGCGGCACCAGATATGTTCGGTCACCGCCGCCTACTGCGAATGCTCTGGTCGCTTGTAGCGTACTGCCAGCTACGGCAGCTGTCTCTATAGCAACATTTTGAATGGCATCATAAACAATCGCGGGAGCAGTCCGTCCTAGATCCGGAGTGTTCGGCGAGGATGCCTGAGTATAAGGCGGTAGCGGCGGCTGTGGTAGTGGCGGCAAAATATTAACCGAAGCTGCAGCCGGACGTATCGGGGTCAATCGCACCGGAGGAAGCCGCGGCGGTAATGGAACCTGTGACATCGCCAGTTGTGCAGGCGGCGAAGCAAGCGGCAATGTCGCAGATGCCGAGGGGATAGCGAGCTCTGGGCGCGGTGCGGCCGCAATCGCATAGTCCAGCGCAGGCGCAATTTGCGGTTCTCCGCTGGATCTGCGATTGGCCTCAAGTGCGGTGAACAGCAGAAGCCCGCTAAAGATGATCGCGCTCAACCCCAACCAAAGACCCCGATTTCCCCGGTCTTCACCGACGAGCGGCAAGCCATCATTATGACCATTGTTAAAGGTGGCTTGCACGCTCACCGGCCACCGCCTTTAAGCGCCCTACGCTTGGCATAAGCGATTTTGCGATCAATGCGAAAAACGAGTTTCTCCGGCGTCCCAGGAATGACGAACTGGCCCTCCTGCATCTCACCATTGACCAGCGTCTCTTTGCCATTCTCAATCACAAATATAGCTGGTAAAGCGGCCTCTTCGGGCCACTCCAATATAGTACGCGTGCCTTCCTGATAGACATCGCTCGGGCGGATAGTCTTGGAACCTGACACGCGATATTCGAAAGTCCGCTCGGCATCCGTAAAGGCCGTTTCTTGAGCCTTTGCCGGATACGTAACTTTCACATGATACGCGTTAACCGCGCCATAGCCGTTCGGCGGAAGTAGCTCGAAATTATAAACCCGCGATGCCGTAACCACGCTCATATTGGTCATTACGGCCGCGCTAATATTCTTCACAAAGAAAATATCGCCGCGTTTGCCCGCAGATATCTGCCAGGCGGCGCTGTCGCCAACGGCTATAGTCTGAATATTTTCTTCGGGTGCCAACTCGACCATCGTTTGCAAGCCGGGCGCGACCGCCAGCCTAATGATCTGCACAGGATCATATTGCACGGTTTGTACATGCGGGTCTCCTATTCCGGGCTGCGGATAGGTCTGCGCCTGCAAAGGCGATGCGGCCATGGCGAACGGCAAGGCAAACAAAACCCTCACCGCGCTGGCGCTGCTGGCGGCAAAATAGCGGTGGATGCTGCGGCGGGCGGCGCGCCGCCGATAGGTCTAGAATATGGCTGCGTCTGTTGCGCTTGCGCCGCTGGCAATGCTTCTGCATCCTTGCGATAGTCAAGTACCTCAAAGCCCAAAGGATTCACATAACGGTCCTCGACCGTCATTGGCACATTGGAATAGCGATATTTAATCACCGCGACCCAATTTTCGATTGGCTGTTCGCTCCCGCCTTGGTCCAGACGCGTGCTGGAAAAGCGCACCAGCGCGCTATTGTCTGATAGCTGCGAGACCGATCGCACGTTAACGTCGATCACGGTGGTCCGAGGCAATCTCGCAAGCGGACTTTGCGGGTTTGATGCCTGCATCAAAGTGACATAGCGGTTCTTCGCTGCTCCCGAGGACCAAAGCGCAATCTTTTTATATTGGCCCTGCACTGTAGCAATATCAAAGCCTTCGCGTGCCTCGACATATTGGACAAGGAAGGATTGAGTCAGCGCCTGCGGCGGCGCAATTTTCTGCGGTTTTGCTGGATCGAGCGCCTGTACAAAGCCGGTTTGCCTATCAACCAACAACGTATGCGGTATGACGGTCTTAAGTGGCACCATAAAAAAAATTGTAATGGCCAATAAAAGCGCAACCGTCGTTGCAACCATCGCAACGACCCACGCAATTTTGCGAGACGCATCGATGGAACGTGTCCGTTCGTCTGTCCAGCTGCCAGCCATTGCATAATAATCGTCGCGTTTTTCGCGTGTGTTGGTGGTCATGATGTTGATTTTCGTTTCAAGGACTGGTTGCCAAGTCGCCGGGTAGGCGCTGGATAGCTGCGGCCTAACGGAGGAATGGTCTGATTGCTTTTGCTTTCAATGCCAGCGGAACCGGCTACCGCTGCACGGCTTAGCACCGTACCGCGACTATCCTGTCCAGCAGCGCTTTGGCGGTCAAGGTTGAGCGCCTGCCGCATCGATTGCGCTATCTCTTGCGCGCGCGTCTGTTCGGCTTGATGGGCAGGCGCATCTGCCGCGAAGGGCCGCCATGCTGCGGCCTCCTGTTGCAGGCTTTGCGCAGCGCGCTCAATCACGACTTGCACTTTTGTAATCGCGGTCGAAGCAAAGGCAATGCGCAGAGCAAATATAAATAGACCAATCATAGCGAGCGAGAATGATAGTGTGAGCGCGAGCAGTTCGAACGGCGCGGAGAGTGTAGCAACGCGCGCCGTGCGAAGCGCCAAAACTTGCGCAAGCCAAGGCTCCATCAGCGCCAATTGCACACCCAATATGAGGGCTATGCCAATCGACCCGATCGCAATGGCAATCAGCGCGCGTAGCCACCCGAAAAACAGAAAGCGCGTTCCTTGAAACAGCACTAAGCCCGCAAACATAGGCGCGAGCGCCAAGAATATTCCGCCGCCTATCCGCAGCAGTCCTAAACCGCCAACTATGCTGCTGATAAACACAATCTTGCCCCAGCCAAGCGTGGTATCATCAGCAAGCGGCGGGGCGATTTCGCCTATCGGCCGCCGCGAAGCGAAATCAAGCCTGCCGCTTCCCGCTTCAACCAGCGTCATGATACCGGTATCAAGCCCCTGCAGCCGCGTCACGAGGCCGCCATCTGAGCCGGGCAAAGCGGCGGCGCGTCCGATAGATCCGGAAATTTCGGCAGGGCCTTTAAGGACAAGATCGTAAACGACGGTGCGGTAAGTAGGCCAGCTCGCGGCAAGCGCCAGCACGAGGCCGACTTTTAGCGCGCCCGACACCCATTCATCAACGGCCAAAGGCCGGTTAGTCAGGTAACGCAGCCCAATCACCGCAACGAAAATGGCAAGAAGAGCGGTGAGCGCGAGCGACAGCGGCGACCCCGGACTGGCGAGGGCTTGATAACCAGCCTCCCCAATATTCTGCGCCTGACAATCGAGATGCGCCAGCGTTGCTGCCAAAAAGCCTGAGCCAGAGGGAGGAGCAATGCAGTTCATGCAACCTGCCCCAACAATTGTTCTAGCCAATTACCCTTACTGCCATGCTTGGCACGGATTTCATCAGCAAGCCGGACCGTCTTTTCGCGTCCAGACAAAACCGTCAGCAACTCCGGTTCGCCGCTCAGGTCCAAACGAACAACAACGCTTTCCCTTCCGTGCTTGATCAGAAAACAATGCGAACTGTCGGGCAAGGTCTTTATCAAATCAAGCTCATGCTCGGTTAAGCCAAAACCCACGCAATAATCTTCATGTGCCGCCTTGGGATTTACCATGAAAATCTGCGTCGCCGCTTGCTCAATGATCGAGCTGGCAATTTTGGAATCCAAAGCGTCGCGCGCGTTTTGCGTTGCGAAACCGACAATGCCATTGCGTTTGCGGATGGTCTTTTCCCAATCCTTGATCCGGCGCACGAAGATATCATCGTCAAGCGCTTTCCAGCCTTCATCGACAACAATAATCGAAGGTGTCCCATCAAGCCGTTCTTCGACGCGGTGGAACAGATACATCATCGCGGGCGTGCGCAGCACTGGATCATCCAGGATCGCGGTCATATCAAAACCGACGACACGCGTGTCGAGATTGGTCGTATCCTTGCTATTGTCAAACAGCCAGGCGCGCTCACCATTGCCCCACCAAGGTTTCAGCCGCGACCAGAGGTCCGTGCCATGTGGACGGGCACCGCCGCGGAATAGCTCGGCCAGATGCTTAAGCCGCCGGTGCGGCATCGGCTGCGCGAAATTGGCATCGACGGCATCCTTGATCTGCGCTATTTCCTCTACGTTCGCCCCGCCCACAAGCAGCGCGACCCAGTCGATCAGAAACTGCCGATTGGTAGGCGTATCGTCCAGTTGCAATGGGTTTAGCCCGGAAATAACATCGGCGTGTAGGCGGTCATACGTGCCGCCGATGGCGCGGATAAATAGGTCAGCCCCGCGATCTTTATCAAAGAAGATTATCCGCGGATCATATTTGCGCGCTTGTGCCAGCAGGAAATTTAGGACAACCGTCTTGCCCGAACCCGAAGGGCCGATCACGGTGAAATTGCCCAGATCACCTTGGTGGAAGTTAAAAAAATAAGGCCCAGCGGCGGTGGTCTCAAGCAAGGACACCGCTTCGCCCCAATGATTGTTTTTGGGCGAACCCAATGCAAAATTATGACCGCTGGCCAGCCCGGCAAAGTTGCTTGTCGAAATTATCGCGCGCCGGGTAATATATTTGAAATTGGCCGGAAACTGCGCCCAAAAGGCTGGCTCGAGTCCGATATCTTCGCGCACGGCGGTAATGCCCAGATCAGAGAGCGTTGCGGTTACATCGGCGACATGACGGTCCAGCCCATTCAGTGTTTCGCCGTGTACCGCGACGGTCATGTGATGTTCACCAAAACCAGCCCGTCCTGCCGCCACCTGATCCTTCGCTTCAGAAAGCTCAGCACGCAGGCTAACGGCTTCATCCTGCGCTGAACGCATCCGGCGCAGCGCCAGGTTCATTTGACCCAGCGTGGCTTGTCGGTCGGCAAAAGCAAAGGACTGACTAACCGTCATTTCGCATGGCAAGCGCATCAGCTGATCGAGCATGCCCGGCGTAGTTTGCGCAGCATAATCCTTAAGAGACACAATAGCGCTGAAACGGCGCGGCAAATGGCCATTTTCAGATAGCTCAATGGCATTGCGTCCAAAGCTGATCCGGCGGCCCGGAATATAATAACCCACATCCTCAAACGGCAGCTTCATCGGCGCAAGTTCGCCATTGAATAAAGCGCCCAAAAATTCAATGGGTTCGGAACACAGCCCGTCCTTGCTTTCATAAGCGCCGAGTAGACGAGGGCCATAATTGGCGAGCGAAGCCATCAGAGCCTCGCGGGCGGCATTCAATTGCCGGACTTCGCTGGCAAAACTCGCTCCCTTGCTATTGTTCGCCGCGCCGAGCCAACCGCGCAGTCTGTCTGCAATACCAAGCCCGCCCTGCAGAGGGCGGCTTACCAATGTCAGATATAACTCGTTCACATAAAGCTGGCGTCCCTCAATCCGTGCCCGCCATTTGTCATCTAGCGTTTGGGAGAAGGCGTCGGGAAAGTCTGCCTCGAGCCCCATATCGACGCGCCTGCGGATGATATGGTGATAGAGCGCAAAGCGCGAAGAGCCAATCGATTGCAGCATCGCATCACGCAAAACTTTGCGGTAATTTAGCTCCTCACTGTCGGCTGTTTCAAACATCATACCGCGCAGAGCAATGCACTGTATCAACAAGCCATCACGGGTTTCGATGGTATAATCATCGCGCTGCGCCGCGTAAGGCAGGTGACTGCCAGCGGGTTTTTCGCGCGCCACAATCTTGGGGTCGCGGGTCAAGGCCGGTAAGAGTTGCATCGCCACAATCTATGGTTGCGCACCCGCCCGCAATGCCGCGACCGGGCCAGCCAGATATCAATTATCCGGGGCTCCTTAAGACAGTAGAGCGCGGCTGTGCCATGCAGGAACAGCGCAGGTAACAATATCCAGAGCGATTTGAAGATCAGGAACAACTCGGCTGCCAGCACCGCATTTATCACAAAAAAACTGTAAGTAACACCGACAAACATTTGCGGCCGCGTGAGCGCCACAAACAGCCGGTCGCGTTCAAGCACCGCCAAGGCTTTAACCGCCGCCCGATAAAGTGGCCGCAGATTGAATTCCCGCCACAATGCTCGCCGCGCCAAACAGGACGAAGCATCCCAAAATTACAACCCCGCCATGCCGCCAATTGATCCGCCCGGTCAGCATAAGGAAACCTACCGAAGCAATCGCAATCACCGCCGCAACCGTGGCCACAGTACCCAGCAAAGTTCCCTGCATCCAGCGCATGGCATTTACAACAACCCCCGCCCCTTGCGGATCAGTGGAGAGCTGTTGTGCGAAGGCGGCAGTAGGCAATAGCGCGAGGGAAATGATGGTAATTGACTGCAGTAATAATTTAAGTCGCCTTGCTGCCACTGCGCAAATACAATGCAACAGAACGCAAAATGGGCCCGCACACCCTTTTGGATTATACCTCATGATTAACACCTGTGTTGCCTCGTCACGCGGATTATTCGCCCGCGAATTCCATCGCTGTTTCAAGTGGCTATTGACCCGGCCTGTCATCGTCAACGCCGATGGATAGTATACTATCTGTTGGTATCTTCATTCCTTGCATTTACCCATCAACTGCTCGTGCAAACGAAGTAAAATCTGCTGCCTTCCCTGAATAGGCTTACGGGTAGGAATAGTATCGCCATGGACGGCGTTAGCGTGATTCAAGTTTGCCTCTGAGCGATAACCGGCGCGTTTAACAAGCGGCTTCGTGAACATATTAACTGTTTTATCGCCGTCTTTGTCTTGGTCCGGAATTCCAGCAGTGGTCCGTAATCGTACGCATCGCTTTTCCAATGCGCATAACTTTCTACTGGCGTGAAACCATTTGCACTACGACTTTAACCGGTATCGCATGAGTAGTTTCATAAAAGCCACAAAGTTAAAAAGGAAAAAGGCCACGTGATACACGCCGCGCAGGCCCAATGTTGCTCTTATGCTTTACCCTTTTTCCCTTAGCGGCTTTTATGAACCGAGG
>JANOKA010000145.1:0-37820 GCA_031418995.1 Sphingomonadales bacterium
CGCCCGATCCCTTCCCGCAGATGCTGTTGAGAACTATGAGTTCGTAGACGATATCGTTGGTGGTGTTATTCCTCGCGAATATATCCCTGCTGTAGAAAAAGGTGTTGTAGAACAGATGGCATCTGGTATATTGGCCGGCTACCCTGTGGTTGATGTCAAGGTCAGTTTGTTTGATGGTTCGTACCATGACGTCGATTCTAATGAAATGGCGTTTAAGATTGCCGGTTCAATGGCCTTCAAAGAAGGGGCCAAGAAAGCGAAGCCGGTATTGCTTGAGCCAATCATGAAAGTTGAGGTTGTCACCCCCGAAGAATATATGGGTGATGTGATGGGTGATTTGAACCGTAGACGTGGTATGCTGCAAGGTATGGATGAAAATCCAACAGGCAAGATTATTAAAGCCCTGGTACCTTTGGCGGAAATGTTCGGTTACTCCACTTCTGTGCGTTCATTGTCACAGGGTCGAGCAACCTACACGATGGAATTTGAGAAATACAGTGAAGCACCAGCCAACGTGGCTGAGGCTGTCATCAGTAGTCAAAGTTAGATTGTTTAATTAAGAGGATAGAGCAATGGGTAAAGTAGCATTTGAACGGACCCTTCCCCACGTTAACGTGGGAACGATTGGTCACGTCGATCATGGTAAAACCACGCTGACCGCAGCGATCACAAAAATCATGGCAGAAGCACATGGCGGCGTTGCTGTTGATTTCGCAAACATCGACAAAGCGCCTGAAGAGCGCGAGCGCGGTATCACGATTTCGACGGCACACGTTGAATACGAGACAGGTGCACGTCACTATGCGCACGTCGATTGCCCAGGACACGCTGATTATGTCAAGAACATGATTACCGGCGCTGCGCAGATGGATGGCGCTATCTTGGTTGTGAACGCAGCTGATGGCCCGATGCCACAAACGCGTGAGCACATCTTGCTTGCACGTCAGGTTGGCGTTCCTGCGCTTGTTGTTTACATGAATAAAGTTGACCAAGTTGACGATGAAGAAATTCTCGAACTTGTTGAAATGGAAATCCGTGAGCTTCTCTCGAAATATGATTTCCCAGGTGACGATATTCCAATCGTTCGTGGTTCGGCGCTTGCTGCGCTTGAAGGCCGCGATGACGAAATCGGTAAGAATTCGATCCTTGCACTTATGGACGCTGTTGATGCAGCTATTCCGCAACCAGATCGTCCCATCGACAAGCCATTCTTGATGCCAGTGGAAGACGTATTCTCGATCTCTGGTCGTGGTACGGTTGTTACGGGCCGCGTAGAAACTGGTATCGTTAAGGTTGGCGAAGAAGTTGAAATCGTCGGTATCCGCGATACAAAGAAAACAACCGTTACGGGTGTTGAAATGTTCCGCAAATTGCTAGACGAAGGCCGTGCGGGCGATAATATTGGTGCACTTGTTCGCGGCGTTGGGCGTGAGGATGTTGAGCGCGGTCAAGTTCTTTGTAAGCCAGGCACAGTTACACCGCACACCGATTTCTCTGCTGAGATTTATGTGTTGTCGAAAGATGAAGGCGGCCGTCACACGCCATTCTTCGCTAACTACCGTCCACAATTCTACTTCCGCACAACGGACGTAACGGGCGAAGTGATCCTTCCTGAGGGCACTGAAATGGTTATGCCAGGCGACAACGTAACCATCGCTGTGAAATTGATTGCTCCAATCGCAATGGACCCAGGCCTTCGCTTTGCTATTCGCGAAGGTGGACGTACTGTTGGTTCAGGGGTTGTCAGCTCGATCACGAAGTAATATAAGCCGCGCATCCCGCACGATTGATTGATTCGTTCAAGCATTGTGCGGGGCGGTTTTAAGAAATTTTGAACAGCTGTTCCGGCTTACAAATGGTAAGCTGGTATGGCTGTTTTCGGCTCTTTCAAATGGCAAAAAATTAGGATTTGGTACACACCATGGAAACGCAGAATATTCGCATTCGTCTCAAGGCTTTCGACCACCGTGTACTAGATCAGGCGACTGGCGATATTGCAGATACTGCACGTCGTACAGGCGCATTGATCCGCGGTCCGATCCCTTTGCCTACAAAGATTGAGAAGTTCACTGTCAACCGCGGCCCGCATATCGACAAAAAGTCGCGCGAGCAGTTTGAAGTGCGCACATATAAGCGGATGCTCGATATCGTGCAGCCGACACCACAAACGGTTGATGCTTTGATGAAGCTGGACCTTGCTGCTGGTGTAAACGTAGAAATTAAATTGGCGTAAGTCAGTTTTAGTTCCTGCCTTGGCAGGAGCGAAATGGAGAATACCGCCGGTTTGCCCAATTGGGCTTTAACCGGGCCGCGTTCCCCGTCTTGCAGTTTCCCTATCAAAAGGGAGCCGCACCTAGCCCGGACGGGGCAATGCTTAAAAACAGGGCTGGATTTAGGCGTCACGCCCCCTTGGCAATACCGCCAACCGGGCCTCTGACATAGGTGGAGTAAAGATCATGCGCACTGGCGTGATCGCGAAAAAGATGGGTATGATGCGCCTCTTCAACGAAGATGGTCGTCACGTTCCTGTCACTGTCTTGGCGCTGGAAGGCTGCCAAGTGGTCGGTGCCCGTAACGCAGACCGCGATGGCTATTATGCTGTTCGTCTGGGTGCTGGGGCCCGTAAAGCGAAAAATGTAAACAAACCGCAACGCGAAGAGTTCGCAAAAGCATCGGTTGAGCCAAAGGCTCGCGTTGCTGAATTCCGTGTTGACGACGAAAATGGATTGCTGCCTGTAGGCGCGGCAATGTCGGCTGATCACTTTGTAAATGGCCAATTGGTAGATATTACCGGTCACACGCAAGGTAAAGGCTTTGCTGGCGCGATGAAGCGTTGGGGCTTCGGAGGGATGCGCGCATCTCACGGTGTTTCCATCTCTCACCGTGCGCATGGTTCAACTGGCCAACGTCAGGATCCGGGCAAGGTTTTCAAGAACAAGAAAATGGCCGGCCACATGGGTGACCGTCAACGCACACAGCAAAATCTAGAAGTTGTTCGCACCGATGTTGCGCGCGGCTTGATCTTTGTAAAGGGATCGGTTCCCGGCGCGAAGAACGGTTGGTTGCTAGTCAAAGACGCCGTTAAGTTCCCTATTCCTTCAGAAGCACCTTTTCCAGGTGGCCTGAAGAATGACAACGAAGTGGCGATTGCTGAAGACGTTGTAGTGGCTGACACTCCTGCTGCAGAGGCACAAGCTGCCGACGCCACCGAAGAGAAGGAGGGTTAATACATGAAACTCAAAGTTCAAACCCTTGAGGCCGTTGCAAAGGGCGACATCGACCTGAATGACGCCGTGTTTGGTCTGGAGCCACGCGCTGACATTCTGCACCGTGTTGTTACATGGCAACGTGAAAAGGCACGCGGCACTGCCCGCGCGACCCGCGAACGCAGTGATGTTGCGCGCACGGGCAAAAAGTTTGGCAATCAAAAAGGCGGCGGTGTGGCTCGTCACGGCAACCGCCGTGCACCGATTTTCATCGGTGGTGGTAAGGCGCATGGTGCGCGTTTGCGTGACTTTAACCCTTCGCTGAACAAGAAAATCCGTAGCTTGGGCCTCAGAATGGCTCTGTCGAGCAAGGCACTGGCCGGTAATTTGTTCGTGCTGGAAAATGTGGAATTGAAAGACGCCAAAACACAGGCGCTGCAAGCTCACATTGGAAAGCTGGGCCTTGGCCGTAAAGTCCTCGTTATTGACGGCGCAGATGTTGTCGGCGGCGTAAACGATAATTTCCGCAAAGCATCGGCCAATCTGGTCGGCATCAACGTGCTCCCCGCTGTGGGCGCCAATGTTTATGACATTTTGAATGCCGATAGCTTGGTTCTGACCCGCGCTGCGGTTGAGAAATTGGAGGCGCGTTTCGCCCTAACGGGAGGCGCAAGCTAATGGCTAAAAAAGACACCATCGACAACCGTCATTATGACGTGATTGTTGCTCCGCACATCACTGAGAAAGCGACGTTGCTTTCCGAATACAACGCCGTTGTGTTCAAGGTGACGAAAACAGCAACCAAGCCGCAGATTAAAGCCGCGGTCGAGGCGCTGTTTGATGTGAAAGTATTGAACGTAAATACGCTCGTGCAAAAAGGCAAAACCAAGCGTTGGAAGGGTCTTCCCTACCGTCGCAGTGATGTCAAAAAAGCTGTTGTGACTTTGGCTGAAGGCCAAACGATCGACGTGACCACGGGGGTTTAAGGTATAAATCATGGCATTAAAAAGCTACAAACCTACTAGCCCCGCCCGGCGCGGTCTCGTGCTGGTTGACCGTTCGAGCCTGTATAAAGGTCGCCCCGTAAAGGCGCTGACCGAAGGTAAGAAGAAAACCGGCGGCCGTAACAACAAGGGTCATGTCACATCGCGCGGTATTGGCGGCGGACATAAGCAAAAATATCGCTTGATCGATTTCAAGCGCCGTAAATGGGATATGGCCGCAACGGTAGAGCGTCTGGAATATGACCCCAACCGTAGCGCGTTCATCGCACTCGTTAAATACGAAGACGGTGAGCAAACCTATATCATTGCACCGCAACGTTTGGCGGTCGGCGATCAAATTATAGCGGGCGAAAAAACCGACGTAAAGCCTGGCAACGCCATGTTGCTGAGCCAAATGCCGATAGGTACGATTTGCCACAACATCGAAATGAAGCCCGGCAAGGGCGCGCAGATCGCACGTTCGGCAGGTACATATGTACAGCTTGTTGGCCGTGATGGCGGACGGGTTATCGTTCGTTTGAACTCAGGTGAGCAGCGCTACATATTGGGTACGTGCATGGGGACAGTTGGCGCGGTTTCAAACCCTGACAACTCGAACACCACGCTTGCTAAGGCGGGCCGTAACCGTTGGCGCGGTATTCGCCCGCTTACGCGCGGTGTTGCAAAGAACCCGGTCGATCACCCGCATGGCGGCGGTGAAGGTCGGACATCCGGTGGTCGTCACCCCGTGACACCATGGGGCAAGCCAACTAAGGGTGCTCGTACCCGCAGCAACAAGTCCACCGACCGGATGATTATCCGTTCACGGCATGCTAAGAAGAAGAGGTAAGTCATGGCACGTTCCATTTGGAAAGGTCCGTTTGTTGACCTGTACCTGCTGAAAAAAGCAGAAACCGCGCAAGACGCCGGTGCACGCGCTCCCATTAAGACTTGGTCGCGCCGCTCCACTATCTTGCCTCAGTTCGTCGGCTTGACGTTCAGTGTTTATAATGGCCACAAATTCATTCCCGTTGCGGTGAATGAAGACATGGTCGGTCATAAGCTTGGTGAGTTCGCTCCAACGCGCACTTATCATGGCCATGGCGCAGATAAGAAGGGCAAACGCTAATGGGTAAGCCATCCGCCCCCCGCCGCGTAGGCGATAATGAAGCTTTGGCTGTCGGGACCACCATTCGTGGTTCGGCGCAAAAGCTTGGCTTGGTTGCTGCGCTTATCCGTGGCCGCAAAGTTGAAGACGCGCTGAACATCTTGAAATTTTCCAAAAAGGGAATGGCCGATGATGTTCGTAAAGTGCTCGCTTCGGCAATTGCGAATGCCGAGAACAACCACAATCTCGATGTAGATGCGCTGATCGTTCACGAAGCCAGCGTCGGCAAAGCCCTGAGCATGAAGCGCTTTCAAGCGCGGGCTCGCGGGAAATCAAGCCGCATCGTGAAACCTTTTAGCCGTTTGCGCATCGTTGTACGCGAACACGAAGAAGAGGCATAAGTCATGGGTCAGAAAAGTAATCCGATCGGGCTTCGCCTGCAAATAAACCGGACTTGGGATAGCCGCTGGTTCGCTGAAAACCATGAATATGGTCGTATGCTGATCGAGGATATTAAAATCCGTAAGTTCATTTTCGAAAGCATGCCGCAAGCGGCCATTTCGAAAGTGGTTATTGAGCGTCCAGCGAAAAACTGCCGCGTATCCATTTATGCTGCACGTCCCGGCGTGATTATCGGCAAAAAGGGTGCAGACATTGAAAAGCTGAAAAAACTGATCGGTAAATATACCGATGCAGATATCACGCTGAACATTGTTGAAATCCGTAAGCCAGAGGTTGATGCAAGATTGGTGGCACAGGGTATCGCAGATCAGTTGATCCGCCGTATCGCATTCCGCCGCGCCATGAAACGCGCTATGCAGTCTGCAATGCGTCTGGGCGCTGAGGGTATCAAGATCACATGTGGCGGACGTTTGGGCGGCGCAGAAATTGCCCGCGTTGAATCATATCGTGAAGGCCGCGTGCCTGCACATACGCTGCGTGCCAACATTGATTATGCGGAGGCCGAAGCGCTTACTGCATATGGCATCATCGGTATAAAATGCTGGATCTTCAAAGGTGAAATCCTCGGTCATGATCCAATGGCAACTGATCGTTTGATGATGGAGGCCCAAACAACGGGCGTTCGTCCTCAATCCGACCGCCGCTGATAGATAAGGTATAATATCATGCTGCAACCAAAGAAAACCAAGTTCCGCAAGCAGTTCAAGGGACGTATCAAGGGCGACGCCAAGGGCGGATTTGACCTGAACTTCGGTTCATACGGCCTGAAAGCAATGGAACCAGAGCGGATTACCGCTCGTCAAATCGAGGCGGCTCGCCGTGCAATTACGCGTCACATCAAACGTCAAGGACGTTTGTGGATCCGTATTTTCCCTGACGTGCCAGTCACCAAAAAGCCTGCTGAAGTCCGTCAGGGTAAAGGCAAGGGTTCGGTCGAATTCTGGGCAGCTAAGGTTAAACCAGGCCGTATCATGTTCGAACTAGACGGTGTTCCTGGCCCAATCGCTGCGGTTGCGTTTCAGCGCGCTGCGATGAAGCTGCCGATCAAAACCAAAGTTGTTGCGCGCCTTGGCGACACTTCGCATTTGGGAGTACGTTAAGATGGCTAAAACCGAAGATCTTCGCGTTAAGAGCGATGATGAGTTGGCTACCCAGCTGACCGAGTTGAAGCGTGAAGCATTCAACCTGCGTTTCCAATCGGCCACGGGCCAGTTGGAAAAGCCAGCGCGTATCCGCGTTGTTCGCCGCGACATTGCGCGCATTAAAACTTTGCAAGGCCAGCGTGTTGATGCTGCTGCCAAAGCAACGGCATAAGGAGCCTATAAGATGCCAAAACGTATTCTTACCGGCACGGTAGTTTCCGACAAAAGCGACAAGACGATTGTTGTTCTGGTTGAGCGCAAAGTAAAGCATGCGCTTTACGGCAAGATCATCCGTCGTTCGAAGAAATATCATGCCCATGATGAGGCGAATGAATTCAAAGCTGGCGAAATCGTCCGCATTGAAGAAACCGCGCCGATTTCGAAAAAGAAATGCTGGTCTGTTTTGCCGCGCGCGGATGCCGCTGCGAAACCTGCCGCAACCGCCGAGGCTGCTGCTGAATAAGTAGCGTCACAGATTTAGGAACTACCGGAAATATTTTCGGCAAGCCCAAACGAAAGGAATTGGATCCATGATCCAGATGCAATCAAATCTCGACGTCGCTGACAACAGCGGTGCGAAACGCGTCCAGTGCATTAAGGTGCTTGGCGGGTCGAAGCGCCGGGTTGCGGGCGTTGGCGACATCATCGTGGTGTCGATCAAAGAAGCTGCGCCGCGTGGCAAGGTTAAGAAAGGTGACGTGCACAAGGCCGTCATCGTTCGTACCCGTAAAGAAATTCGCCGCGCTGACGGCACCGTCATTCGCTTTGACAGCAATGCAGCGGTGCTGATCGGTAACAACCAAGAGCCCATCGGTACACGTATCTTTGGCCCAGTGGTTCGTGAACTGCGCGCGAAAAAGCACATGAAAATCATCAGTCTTGCGCCGGAGGTGCTATAATCATGGCAATGGCAAAGATTAAAAAGGGCGACACCGTTGTTGTGCTCGCTGGTAAAGACAAAGGCAAAACGGGTGAAGTTACCCGCGTTGATCCAAAAGCGAGCAAAGTTGTTGTTGCTGGCGTTAATGTCGCTGTACGTCACCGCAAGCCAACGCAAGGCAATCCTCAGGGCGGTCTTGACCGGTTTGAAGCGCCTTTGCACATTTCGAACGTCGCTGTTGCGGACCCAAAAACGGGTAAAGCTACTCGCGTACGGATCGAAACCGATGCGGATGGCAAGAAAGCCCGCGTTGCGGTAAAGTCCGGGGAGAAGATCAGTGGCTGATACGAAATATACGCCTCGCATGAAGCAGCGCTATGACGAGGTAGTCGTCAAGGGGCTGCAAGAGAAATTTGGTTACACCAATCGCTTCGCAATTCCAAAGATCGAAAAGATCACACTGAACATGGGTGTGGGCGAAGGATCACAGGATAAGAAGAAGGTTTCAACTGCACTTGAAGAAATGCAACTGATTGCTGGCCAAAAGCCCGTCATCACCAAGGCAAAGAAATCCATCGCTGGCTTTAAGCTGCGTGAAGGTATGCCTATCGGTGTTAAGGTTACTTTGCGCGGCGCGCAAATGTATGAATTCATCGATCGTTTGGTAACAGTAGCGATGCCGCGTATTCGCGATTTCCGCGGCCTGAACCCTAAAAGCTTTGATGGCCGTGGCAACTTTGCCATGGGTTTGAAAGAGCAGATCATTTTTCCAGAAATCAGCTATGACGCCATCGATCAGGTGCGCGGCATGGACGTGATTGTAACCACTTCTGCTAATACGGATGATGAAGCGCGCGAAATGCTTAAGCTTTTCGGCTTTCCCTTCCCCTTAGAAGAAACAGAAGAGAAGGCGGCTGCGTAATGGCGAAACTGAGTTCCATAAACAAAAACGAACGTCGCAAGAAACTGGTGAAGAAGTACGCCAGTCGGTATGCGAAGTTAAAGGCAATGGCGAAAGATCAGAAGCTGGATGAAAGCGAGCGTTTGATCGCCCGTTTGAAAATGGCTGAAATCCCCCGCAATGGCAACCCGATCCGCGTGCGTAACCGCTGCGAAACGACGGGCCGTCCGCGTGGCTATTACCGTAAATTCCGGCTTTGCCGTATCGAGCTGCGTGATCTGGCCAATAAAGGTCTGATCCCCGGCGTCACAAAGTCAAGCTGGTAAGGATAGAATATCATGGCATTGACCGATCCACTGGGTGATATGCTCACCCGCATCCGCAACGGCCAACGGGCGAAGAAAGACTCTGTCGTTTCTCCCGCCTCCAGCCTGCGCGTCCGTGTTCTTGATGTGTTGCAACGCGAAGGTTATATTCGCGGGTACAGCGACGAAGTGTTTGGCCTGAAAGGTCAACACAAAGGCATCCGGATTGAACTGAAATATTTTGAAGGCGAGCCTGCTATTCAGCATGTTGCCCGCGTTTCTAAGCCTGGCCGCCGCGTTTATTCGGGTTCGAAAGAACTTCCGGTAATTCGCAACGGTTTGGGTATCACCATCGTTTCCACACCACGCGGTGTTCTTTCCGATGCGGAAGCACGCGACGCAAATGTTGGCGGCGAAATCCTGGCGGAGGTTTACTGATGAGCCGCATTGGGAAAAAACCTGTCGCAATTCCAGCGGGCGTTACCGCTACGATGGAAGACGGCACATTGTCTGTTAAGGGTCCTAAGGGTGTTCTTTCCATGCCAATGGTTGAGGAAGTTACCTATTCGTTGGAAGACGGCGCATTGTCCGTACAACCGATCAACAAAAGTGCAAAAGCACGCTCTTTCTGGGGCTTGCAACGCACTTTGGTGCAAAATCTGATGCAGGGTGTGACCGAAGGTTTCACCAAGGTATTGGAAATCACCGGTGTTGGTTACCGTGCGAACGTTCAGGGTCAAATGTTGAAATTGCAACTTGGCTACAGCCATGATGTTGATTTCGCCATTCCTGAAGGCATCGAAATTAAAACGCCCGATAATACGACTATCGAAATTTTGGGCATGGATAAGCAGAAGGTCGGTCAGGTTGCTGCCGAAATTCGCCGCTGGAGAAAGCCGGAGCCTTATAAGGGCAAGGGTATCAAGTATCGCGGCGAGTATATCTTCCGCAAAGAAGGGAAGAAGAAATAAGCCATGGCGAAATTATCTCTCTTTGAACGCCGTCGTCAACGCGTCCGCTCAAAATTGCGGTCGCAAGTTGCCGGCCGCGTACGTCTCTCTGTGCATCGCACGGGCCGTCATATCTATGCGCAAGTCATTGATGACAGCAAAGGCGCAACAATTGCTGCGGCTTCAACACTCGACAAGGATGTGAAAGCCAAGAATGGCTCGACCACCGATGCCGCGACTGAAGTTGGTACACGCGTTGCGGCTGCTGCTCAAAAAGCTGGCATTACGAGCGTTGTGTTTGATCGCGGCGGGTTCTTATATCATGGCCGCGTAAAAGCGTTGGCCGATGCCGCCCGTGCTGGTGGATTGGAGTTCTAAACATGGCTGATGAAATTAACACACCAGCAGTAGCTGCAGACGCTGCACCCGAAGCCAATGATGGCGGACAGCGCCGTGGTCGCGGTGCACGTGGCGGCGGCGAAGGTCGCGGCGATGGGCGCGGTCGCGGACGTGGCCGGGATGACCGGAACAAGCCAGCTGCCGAAGAAGGCGATGAGCTGATTGAAAAGTTGGTTCATATTAACCGCGTTTCAAAAACAGTTAAGGGCGGTAAACGCTTTGGCTTCGCCGCATTGGTCGTGGTCGGTGATGGTCAAGGCCGTGCAGGCTTCGGTCATGGTAAAGCACGCGAAGTTCCAGAAGCCATCAACAAAGCAACTGCTGCGGCGAAAAAGGCAATGGTTCGCGTTCCTTTGAAAGAAGGCCGCACATTACATCATGATGGCCGTGGCCGTTTTGGTGCAGGCGACGTTACTTTGCGTTCGGCGCCTGCGGGAACGGGTATCATCGCTGGTGGTCCAATGCGCGCGGTTTTTGAATCGCTTGGCGTTGCGGATGTTGTGACCAAATCGGTTGGTACATCGAACCCATATAATATGATCCGCGCAACGTTTGATGCCTTAAAAGCGCAAACCAGCCCGAAATCAGTGGCACAGCGTCGCGGCAAGAAAATTGCCGATCTGCTGGGCCGTGGTGGCAGCAAGATGGCTGACGCTGAAGCTGAAGCGATTACGGAGTAAGATCATGGCTAAAATCACAATTAAGCAAACCGGATCGTCCATCCGTCGTCCCGCAATTCAACTCGCGACTTTGAAAGGCCTTGGCCTAAACAAGATGAACCGCGTACGTGAATTGGAAGATACACCCGAAGTGCGCGGCATGATCCGCAAAGTTCGGCACATGGTCGAAGTAATCGGATAAAAAACATTGAGGCAGGCTTTTGTCTGCCCCTTCCATTTAGCGCGAACAAAGCGAAAGCGAGTGCATGATATGAAACTGAACGACATCCAAGATAACGAAGGCGCCCGCCATCGCCGTATGCGCGTTGGCCGTGGTATTGGCTCCGGCAAAGGTAAAACTGCTGGCCGGGGTATGAAGGGCCAAAAGAGCCGTTCGGGCGTTGCGATCAAGGGTTTTGAAGGCGGCCAAATGCCCCTTCACATGCGTATTCCAAAGCGCGGCTTTAACAATCCATTTGGCAAAGATTATGCCGAAGTGAATTTGGGGATGATCCAAAAATATATCGACGCCAACAAGTTGGATGATAAAGCCGTAATTGATCACGCTGCACTAAAGGCCGCTGGTCTTGCGCGCGGTGGTAAAGACGGCGTGCGTTTACTGGCCAAAGGCGAATTAACCACGAAGGTTAGTTTCTCGGTTGCGGGCGCATCAAAAGGTGCGGTTGCAGCGGTTGAGAAATTGGGCGGCAAGGTTGATGTACTCGTCGTTGTAGCTGCCGGCGAAAAAGCAGCTGCGAAAAAGGGCAAGACCCTTGCTGCTGCCAAGGCTGCGGGTAAGAAATAAGATTGCGGCTCGGGCGACTTCGCTCTTGTCATGTCAGCCCCGCTCTCCATATAGGACGGCGGGGCTTGGCATTTCCGGGGTATAACTCCTAAAGCTAAGTTGAATTTTGGGTCCGGACAGCTAAAGTCACCACTCGGCGGCGCGCCTGTCAGGGAATAAGGAAAACATACATGGCATCGAACGCCGACAAGCTGGCATCGAACCTCAATCTTTCAAAATTCGGTCAAGCGACCGATTTGAAGAAGCGCATCTGGTTTACAATTGGTGCGCTGATCATATTCCGCATGCTCAGCTTTGTGCCGCTACCCGGTATTGATCCGGTGGCGCAGGCGTTATTATACCAAAACAACGCCGCTGGCGGCGCGCTGGATATATTCAATACATTCTCCGGCGGTTCGCTGGAACGAATGAGTCTAATTGCGCTTGGCGTTATGCCATATATTACGGCATCGATTGTCGTACAGCTCGCTGCTTCACTGTCCCCTACGCTGGCTGCAATCAAGAAAGAGGGCGAAACAGGCCGCAAGAAACTGAACCAATATACCCGTTACGGCACGGTTTTTCTGACGGCTATACAGGGTTATTTCCTCGTTGCGGGGCTTGAAACATTGTCCGCAGCAAACGGCATTCAGGCCGTGGTTGAGCCCGGCATGTTGTTCCGCGTAGTAGCTACTGTCAGTTTGATCGGCGGTACAATGTTCCTGATGTGGCTGGGTGAGCAAATCACCGCGCGCGGTATCGGTAACGGTATATCGCTTATCATCATGGCGGGCATCGTCGCGCAAATGCCGCGCCTGTTCGTTAATTTGCTCGACGGTATGGCAACGGGTTCGATCAGCGGTTTTCTGGTGGTGGGTTTCATCGGCATGTTCGTCGCTCTTATTCTGCTCATTTGCTACGTTGAGCGCGGACAGCGCCGCGTGCTCATCCAATATCCAAAGCGCGCGACACAACGCGGCATGATGCAAGCAGACCGCAGCCACTTGCCTTTGAAAATTAATACTGCGGGCGTGATCCCGCCGATCTTTGCTTCGTCATTATTGCTAATGCCGCTAACGATCAGCCAATTGGGTGGGCAGCAGATTGCAGGCGAAAGCCAGTTTGGTGACTTCGTCATATTGCTCAACCAATATCTTGCGCATGGGCAGCCGCTATATCTTTTGCTCTACGGTCTTGGCATTGCATTCTTCTGTTTCTTTTACACTGCGGTTGTGTTTAACCCTGAGGAAACATCAGAAAACCTGAAAAAGGCTGGCGGGTTCATCCCCGGCATTCGCCCCGGCAAAAGCACAGAGACGTATCTGGATTACGTGTTGACGCGGATCACAGTTTTTGGCGCGGCCTATCTGGTTCTGGTCTGTTTGTTGCCCGATTATGTCATGGGACAAACGGGGCAGACGCAATTTTTTGCAATCGGCGGGACAAGTTTGCTGATTTTGGTTAACGTGACCATTGACACCATTTCGCAAATTCAAAGCCACCTGCTTGCGCACCAATATGGTGATTTGCTGAAAAAGGCGAAACTTAAAGGCGGACGGACGCGCTAACGCTTTGTGTTGGCACAGCTGATATATCGGGGGAGTATATTCGATGGAAATTATCCTATTGGGCCCTCCGGGCGCGGGCAAGGGAACGCAGGCGGCATTACTTGAAACCGTTTATGGCATGGTACAATTGTCCACCGGCGATATGCTGCGTGCGGCGGTAAAAGCGGGAACACCTGTTGGATTAAAAGCCAAAGCGGTAATGGACGCAGGCGAGCTGGTTTCAGACGAAATCGTTTCGGGTATTATAGGCGATAAGCTGGACGAGCTGGGCAGTGACGTTGGGATCATTTTTGACGGATATCCGCGCACAGCGGCGCAGGCTGCGGCGCTTGATGAAATCCTCAGTGCACGGGGCCGCAGCCTTGACCATGTCATCGAATTGGAAGTTGACGAGGACGCACTTGTTGACCGGATCACCGGACGTTTTACCTGTAGCACCTGTAATGCAGGCTATCATGACCGCTATAAGCAGCCGAAGGTTGCCGGAAAATGCGATGAATGCGGCGGCAGTGAGTTCAAACGCCGTCCCGACGACAACGAAGAAACTGTGCGCACCCGGATGCAGGAATACCGCAACAAAACCGCGCCAATTCTGCCCATCTATGATGCGCGCGGTATCGTAACCCGCGTTGACGGCATGGCCGATATTCATGATGTAACCGCTGCGATTAAAGCGGTTTTGGGTTAGGTTCTAAATCCCTTGCCATTCCAGCCCATTGGGCAAAGTATTGGCACTATAATCTATCTGTAGAACACGGCGTCTTCGATCCGTTAGTGATGATGCAGACGCGTGCAATATGGGCGTTGAATAGATCCACACATCACCTGCTTTAGCGCAGCAGCATGCGCTACCATGCGTATTTACAGTTGCCTTAATCTTGTCTTCTGTAATTCTGCCAAGTCTATGGGTTCCGGGACTTATTAATAGTGGCGCATTTTGCTCATCAACATTGTCGATATGAATTCGCAAAGTGACCATATTCTGTAATAGAGCAAATGGTGGTTCCACATGTTGTAAACCCACTTTCATGGTCCAAGGGCCATATCCTGCTGTTTCTACTCGACGTTTGACAACTATTGTTCTGTCCTGATGCCAACCAAGTGTCCAATTTGATTTGGCTGATTTGTCAAACAAAACGGCACGTACCGGACGGTCAGGCAAATTAAGTGATGTGCTTACAATATCTTGGATGGTGTTAGAACTAGCTAGTATTGAGCTTAACTCTGCGTTGGCATGTAACCTAATGCCTGCCTTATCACGGGGTAATCTTGATACCAATAGCTCAAGTTCGGGAAGTATTGATTGTGCAGCACCACAGAATAATTGCGCGCCTTCGGTACTTAAGTGAGCGCCTTCTAATTGCTTCGACATACCTACCGCGATTTCCCCGCCATCCACGCCTTAACATCCTGCGCGCTTTGGGTTGGGATTTCTTCCATCGGCAAATGGCCAATACCTTTATAGATTTTGGTCACATGGTTTGGAAACTGCGCCTCAAACCATGGCACGGCGCCGACGTTGATTAACTTGTCCTGGTCGCCCCATTGGATCAACGTGTGAATGTCGGGGCGCAACACCGGTTCGGCTTGTTTGCGGCCCGCATATTCGGCGAAGCGTATTGCCGTGGCTTCGCGGTTGCCCGTGCGGCGCAGCATTTTCCAATAGAGGTCAACCTTTGCATCTGTAACCAGTTTAGGGTCGCTTACGGTTTGTTTCAGGCTGGTCTCAATGATCGCGCGCGGCGTGAAAACACTCATTAGACCGCGTAGGGCAGGGGTTTGCGCAATTTTGAAGCCGATGGGTAAGTCCGCTTTTTTTGCCTCGGGCGCACCGGATGGATCGACCAATATCAATCCGGTCAGCATCTGCGGTTTGTCACGGGCAAAAGCATAGCTGATACCGCCGCCCATGCTGTTGCCGCCCAGCGTAAATTTGGTCAGGCCGCGATTGGCCGCGACGCGGGCGACTACGTCGGTATAGCAAGCGAGCGTGTAACAGTTTTTCGGATGTGGCCCTGTAAGTCCGTGTCCCGCCTGATCGTAGCGTATTACGCGGTATTCGCTTTGCAGTGCGTATGACCATGCGTCCCATGTGTGCAGAGATGCGTTGGAGCCGTGCAGCAATATGATTGCGGGTGCATCGGCGGGGCCTTCGTCACGCAAATGCACAGTCATCCCGTCACCTAGGTCGACGAATTCGGACTCAGCATTTGTATATTCTGATTTGAGGTCAGCAACGCTGAGTTCAGGCGCATATCCCCAGATAAAAATCGCTGCGGCGGCAAGTACGGTCAACACAACAACCCATTTTAATATCTTTTTCATATCCGTATCGCCCCGTTAAACATGACATACCACCCTATCGCATGCAAAAAAATATTCAAGCTTGCACAAATTGACATTTGCATTTGCGAATTATTCTCAATAGTGCGCTTTCAAATGAGATTGCGAACTGGTCGCAATAATGATTCTATCAAAGGTATTGAAATGCGTTTTGCAGCTGTTTGTTATGTTGGTGTTTCCCTAATCAGTTTGGGCGCGTTTCAATTGACCGTTACGCCTGCATTTGCAGAGGAGGTCGCCGCCGCCGAAGACAGCGATGAGCGGACTATCATCGTTACAGGTGCAAGTGATGGCTACGCCGCCAGCAATAGTGTGACTGCAACCAAAACGGACACGCCATTGCTCGACGTGCCGCAGACAGTGAATGTCATCACCCGCGAACAACTCGACGATCAAGGTCATCACAGCTTAGCCGATGTGCTGCGTTATGTTCCCGGCGTCACTGTGGCGCAAGGTGAGGGCAACCGTGACCAGATTAGTTTGCGCGGTCAAAATACCACGGCGGACTTCTTCGTCGACGGGGTGCGCGATGATGTGCAGTATTTTCGCGGATTGTATAATCTGGAGCGCGTTGAAATTCTGAAGGGTCCCTATGCGCTAATCTTTGGACGCGGCGGCGGCGGCGGAATTGTAAATCGCGTGCAAAAATCACCGATGGTGGACAATGCTTTCGTCGGTGGCCGTGCCAGCGTCAACAGTTTTGGCGCCTATGATTTTTCCGCAGATATCAACCAGCCGCTGTCCGATGCCGTTGCGCTTCGGGTGAATGCAACATACGAGAATTTGGACAATCACCGCGATTTCTATGACGGCGAACGATATGCCATCAACCCTTACATCGCCGCGCGATTGGGTGAGGATTGGAATATCGGCCTTTCCTATGAATATGTGAATGATGACCGCGCCCTTGATCGCGGTATTCCGTCCATCGCTAGTAAGCCTCTCACCGGCTTTCGCGATCAGTTTTTTGGTGTGCCCGGCGCAAACCGCACCACGCTGGAGGCGCATATCGCCAAGCTGCGGTTGGATGGTAATTTGACAGACAACCTGCAATTTTCATCGACTTTGCTTTATGGCGATTATGACAAATTATATGATAATGTTTTTGCCAATGGCCCGGTAAATGCGGTGACCAATGCAGTGCCGCTTTCAGGTTATAGAGATCCCACGAAGCGGGAAAATTTTATTGCGCAAGCCAATCTGGTTTGGAACATCGCCACGGGCAGTATCGATCACAAGGTTCTGCTCGGTGTGGAATATGGTGATCAGAAATCGGTAAACCAGCGGCGCAATCCGATATTGTCTTCTGCCGTAATCGATCTTGATGCACCGGTATTTCCCACCGTTTCTTTTGGCGCGCTCAGCCGTGATACCGTGTCAGATGTAAAGTTTTTCTCGGCCTATATTCAGGATCAAATCAGTATTGGCGATCATTTCGATATCGTCGCGGGGCTTCGTTATGATAGCTTTGACATTAAGGGTACAGATTTGGCGGCCACGCCCGACCGTCCGTTTGCGCGGAAGGATGAGAAGGTTTCGCCGCGCCTTGGTTTGATTTATAAACCGCAATATAATGTGTCGATATACACCAGCTATAGCCGTTCATTTCAGCCGCGTTCCGGCGATCAGTTTTTGACACTGACGACGCTGCAAGAAGGATTGGCGCCCGAGAAATTCACCAATTACGAGCTAGGTGCAAAATGGGACGTTCGCCCGAATTTCAACATAACCGCCGCGGTATTTCAATTGGACCGGTCCAATGCAACAACCCCCGATCCGGCCAATGTGACTCAAACTATTGTCGTCGGCGCAACGCGGGTAAAGGGCGTTGAATTGTCGGCGACAGGGCGGATCATACCAGACTGGCAGATTAGTGCTGGTTATACTTTCCAAAATGCGTATCTGCGCGGCAATGATGATGTCCGTTTGGCGCAGGTGCCCAAACATCAAGTCAGCCTATGGAACCGATATGACGTATCGGATAAATTGGGCGCAGGATTTGGCGTGATTCACCAAAGCAGCCAATTTGCCGCCAACCGCATTCCTAGCGTGGTCGTTCCCGCAACGCGTTTGCCCGGCTTCACCCGCGTTGATGCCGCGCTTTTCTATACCGTAAGTGAGCAATTGAAAGTACAGCTCAACGTGGAAAACTTGTTCGATACAACCTATTTTTCCGACGCGCATAACAACAACAACATCTCCACAGGCGCGCCGATTAATGGCCGGTTGTCGGTACAGGTTAAGTTTTAGGTCCGGCCTCTAACGCCGCCATATGTGCTTTGGCATTTTCGGCATAATGTGCGACGCCCATTTGCATCCCGGCAACTTGGGCGTCGTCCAGATCGCGCACAAACCGTGCAGGCGACCCAGCCCATAATTCGCGGGATTCGATCCGTTTGTTCTGGGTTAGCATTGCGCCTGCCGCCAACATGCCGTCGCTGCATATCACCGCACCGTTCATGACGGTTGCGGACAGTCCAACAAAGGCACGGTCGTGCAATACGCAACCGTGCAGCATGACATTGTGACCAACCAAAACATCATCGCCAATCAATGTAGGAAAGCCATCAGGCACACCGGGCATCGGGCCATCGCAATGGATCACGCTGCCATCTTGAATGTTGCTGCGGGCGCCAATGACCACACGGTTCACCTCGGCGCGGATCACACAATTATACCAGATGCTTGCATTTGCGCCGATGGTTACGTCTCCGATGATCCGGCAACCCGGCGCGATAAAAGCGCTATCGTCGATTTTCGGGGTCTTGCCGTGAATGGTGATGATGGAAACATCGGGCCTATGGATCATGCTAATCCCTCTTTTCATAAACTATTGTCGGGTTATCGTAATCGGCATAATCCGGATCATCGAAATCCAAATCGGGCCGCCGCGTCATACCTAGCTTTTCCATCAGCCGCCACGATGGTTCGTTGCGGTCGGTGGTGAAGGCGAAAATACGGCGCGCGCCAAGGCGTTCAAATGCATATTCAAACGTCGCCATCGCCGCTTCATAAGTATAGCCGCACCGCCAGTAATCCTCTCGCAAGGACCAGCCGATTTCCATCTCACCCAACAGCGCGCTTGGGGCATATTCGCTGTCGACACGTTTCAATCCGCAATTGCCAATAAAATCGCCGGTGCGTTTATGCTGTAACATCATGAAACCAAAACCGTCCCGCGCATATGCCGCTTCGGTCTGCGCAAAATTGGCCTCAATTTTCACCAAATCACGCGGTCCGCCCAGATGTTCTGTCACCGCTGGCGAATTCATATGCTGCGCCCAATGCGCAATATCCCCATCCGCAATCGTGCGCAGAATTAGCCGCTCAGTCTCGATAATGATCTCAGCCATTAACGGATTGCTTTTTTGTTTCACGCGAAGTTCGCGAAGAAGCGAAGGTCACGAAGATTGCCTATGCATCCACAGTTTAGAACCAGCAGTACCGCTATGATTATTTACGATACGGCGCAATCCATCAGTAAATTTATCAGCAGAAAAATTCATTAGTAAACCAACAGGCATATTCAAAAACCGTAGATAAGTAAGAAGTTGCTTTGCATGAACAGGGGCAATTCGTTCGACTGATTTCAGTTCAATGACCATGACTTTTCAACGATTAAATCAGCGCGAAACCCTTGATCGATAACCAGTCCTTCATATTGGATAGGGACAATAACTTGCCTTTCGACAAAGAGGCCCTTTTTCTCAAACAAATGTGCCAGCACAGTTTCGTATGCCGATTCTAAAAGCCCTGGCCCCAAATCCTTATGAACTTGCAAACCGCAATCAATAGCTAAACTGGCCACTTCCTCAACGTGCATACTAACCTCCTTCGCCTTCTTCGCTCCTTCGCGCACTTCGCGTGAACCAATTAGCCATTTAACAAGCGCGCGGCGTGCGCAGCATGATAGGTCAGCACGCCGCTGGCTCCGGCGCGTTTGAACGCCATGAGCGTTTCCAATATCAGCGCATCACGGTCCCCCGCGCCTGCCGCTGCTGCTGCCTCGATCATCGCATATTCGCCCGAAACTTGGTACGCAAAAACGGGAATGTTGAAATTATCACGCACGCGCCGCACAATGTCGAGATACGGCAAGCCGGGTTTTACCATCACGCAGTCTGCGCCTTCGGATATGTCCATCGCGACTTCGCGCAATGCCTCATCGCCATTGGCAGGGTCCATCTGATAACTTTTCTTATCGCCTTTCAAAAGGCCCCCGGACCCCACGGCATCCCGGAATGGACCGTAAAAGGCACTGGCATATTTGGCAGCATATGACATGATTTGCACATTGGGAAATTCGTTCATTTCCAGCGCGCGGCGAATAATGCCGATGCGCCCGTCCATCATATCGCTGGGCGCAATAATATCTGCGCCTGCACGCGCTTGGTTGATCGCTTGATCGACTAGCACGCCAACGGTTTCATCGTTCAGGACATAGCCAGCGTCGTTTACCAATCCGTCCTGTCCGTGGCTGGTATACGGGTCTAATGCCACATCGGTCAGTATGCCGATATTGTCGCCATGCGCAGATTTAATGGCGCGAATGGCACGGCACATCAGGTTATCGGGGTTCAACGCTTCTTCGCCATCATCGCTACGCCGATCAGCCTGGGTATGCGGGAATAACGCAACGCAGGGAATGCCAAGGGTGATGGCTTCTCCTGCACGTTCGACAATTAAATCGGCGGACCAACGGGATACACCGGGCAGGCTAGCGACCGGACTTTCCACATTTTCGCCGTCAGTCACGAATAAGGGCCAGATCAGATCGGCGCTGGTCAGCAGATTTTCACGCACCATGTCGCGGCTCCATGATGTGGCTCTGGAACGGCGAAGGCGCGTAGCGGGATAATGGGTCGGTTCAGTCATAGCGCAGCTCTAGCCGAGGCGAGCCCCATGCTCAAGGCAGGTTTAGCTTTGCTGTGCGCTGCCTGAAACAGTGCGTCTGGATATCTTTTCAATTTCGCGCTTGGGAGCCGCCGGCAGCGTGTCTGATGTCTTGACCCTGTTTAACGCAGCACCGGGCGCAACCGATTTCAAACGGTTCAGCTTTGCCCGGAAATTAGCGAGATCGGCGCCCGAAAGCTGCGCGCGGGATGTGAATTTCACCGACAACGGATTGATCGCCCGTCCCCCGCGATACAATTCGTAATGCAAATGCGGTCCGGTCGAAAGCCCGGTGGACCCAACATATCCGATAATCTGTCCGCGCCGTACCGCTTGTCCTGCACGGGCCGCAATGCGGCTCATATGGCCATAGCCGGTGGCCAGTCCGCCGCCATGGTTGATTTGGACGAAATTGCCATATCCGCCTTTGCGCCCGGCATAGGCAATACGGCCATCGGTAACCGCGTAAATGGGCGATCCATGACTTGCTCCAAAATCAACGCCGCTGTGCATGCGCCGATATCCAAGAACGGGATGCCGCCGTGGTCCAAATCCTGACGTTATCGGGCCAGCGACCGGACGCCCAATTGCACCGCGTGTTTCACCGACACCAGATGCCTCAAACCATTGGCTATTGTCTCCGGTTTTCCATTCAAGCATCTGGATTTTGGATTTTCCGTCCCGGTCCAGTCCAGCATATAACATGCCTCCGGTCTCGGTTTCACCAGTTTCTGCGCGCCGATAACCGATGATGATGTCAAATTCATCGGTTGACCGTAAATTTGACAGATCGGTGCGTCCGGCGATTATTTTCAGATAATTTTGAATGGCACTTGCCGGTGCGCCGGCCGCCCGTGCTGACCTGTACAGGCTTTGTCCAATGATGCCGCGAATGCGCAGCGGAGTGTCGTTTACTTTTATCGGCTTGCGGATCATTTGTAACCCGCCGCCGCTGCGCAAAACAGCAACGTTCAAATCAAAACGGGCGCGAAACGAAAGCGACTGCAATGGCCGGGCTGCAGTCCGTGATGCGCGGCTACCCAGGGTAATTTCCATTGGTGTCCCTGCTGCAATGTCTGTCAGGTTAACGCTGCCTGAAACCAGATTGGCAATTTGGGATGCTTCGCCGCCGCCGACGCCAGCGCGCTGCAACACTCTGGCGAAACTGTCGCCGCGCCCCAATGTTGCGGTTAATTCGATTGTCGGACGTTCCGGACTGGCGGTCAATGCGACGACATTTTCATTCGCCGCCATCCGGCGACCACTGTCGCTGCCAAATGCGATTGGCATAATCATTTGTGCGCGGCCTTCTTCGAATTCTGCGTCCGTGGGCAGGGGCGCCTGCGCTCCATATAACGGACCAAAATCTGGCAACAGAACAAGCGATAGCATGCACAGGCCCGCCAATGTTGCAAGTCCGCGAAACCACCTGAGCGATCCGATTTCGTCGCCCAAATCGGGGGTTAAATCAAGGCCTGCCAGTTTTTGTAAAAAAGTTTCTGCTTGCTCTGAACGCAGCGGTGTACGCATCGCATTGGCGATTGCAATCGGTTCATTATTCACCGCATTGCCAATGGCAAAATCAAATTCAAATTCGGATTTACGCGCTTCGTACACTTATATATCCCGGCCCACACTCAAGCATATACTTCACCCTTTCCCTGTGGAGAGATATGGTTAATGTCAAATGAAGATAGTGCTTAGTTCAAAACTACTACGATAGGACGTGGCATAATGCGGTTAAAGCTTGCACCTGCGCTTCCTTCATGCTGAAAAAACTTGAAATCAGCGGATAAAGCCTATTTGTAACTGCAACGCGGCGGCGAAATAATGACGGAATAATAATGATTTTCAACATTATCTTGAATAAAAAAATTGCAACAAGCCTATTCTTACTAGCGTTGGCGGCCTGTAAGCCTGTGACGCAAGACAGTGCGCAGCCCGATGGCGTGGGTGTATTTCCCCGTCCATTTCGCCCTGTGTCCGATGCCGCCAGTACCCAGTTTTCAACCGAAGCTGCCCGCGATCAAGCGGGTGAGGCCAATCTGGTGATGGACTGGGCAGGAATAAAGCCGGGCTCCACCGTTGCCGATATTGGAGCTGGAGAGGGTTATTATACGATTAGATTGTCCAAAAGGGTTGGAGAAAAAGGCCGCGTACTTGCACAAGACATCAATCGCGGCGCTTTGCAGCGGCTTGGAGAACGTGTGGCCCGTGACCGGTTGGACAATGTTTCGATCAAGCCCGGCGCAATCGACGATCCGCGCCTACCCGAACATAGTTTTGACCGGATTTTCATGGTCCATATGTATCATGAAGTAAGCGAACCCTATGCATTTTTATGGCGGTTGATGCCTGCGCTGAACAAGGGCGGCGAAGTGATCGTGGTCGACCGCGACCGCGCCACCGATCAACACGGCATTCCGCCAAAGCTGCTATTTTGCGAATTTGAATCGGTGGGCTACAAATTGACAGAATTTTCCCAGCGCCCGCAAGTTGGCGGTTATTTTGCCCGGTTCGAGGCTACAGGAAAACGGCCAGAGCCTGACGCTATAAAAGTGTGTGCGCAGCAGAAAACGAATGCAAATGCGGCGCTGTAAGTAATACTGAAATATAGGATTTTATCAGGCAGTGCTACAAGCGTGGCTTTTTTTGCAATCTGAATAATGGTATATTCGGCACAGATTTATGCATTCTACTGTGAGCTAGCCCAGAATAACGTGGGTTTACTGCAAAAAGCATCTAGGGTCAGGACCTAGTCAGAACCAATGGCATTCCAGGCATCGCTAACGCCGACCGCCCCCATCCGCAATTCGGCTAATTTTGCTTCATCCTGCTTTTCAATAACCAGTTTCAATTGTGCCATCATCGCACGGTAAACACCGTCCAATGTCACCGACAGGTCGCCGCCGCGTTCAAAGTCTAAGCTAGCTGACAATGTGAGCAAGATTGAACATGCTCTGTCAGCGTGTTTTTCGCGGACCAGGGTGCGGCCTTGTCTCAATTCAGCTGCCATTACATCAAGCGAGCGCAACAATTCTTCATATAATATACTGACAAGTTTGTGCGGATCTGCGCTTTCCAGCCTGCTGGACAGTTCGACTAATCGGTAATGTTGCTGCGGATTCCCGCCGCGCGGGGAGTGGTACATTCCATCATTCCGATCAGTTATTATTGTTCCAGATATCAATCTGTTGCTGCAAATAGGATTGGGTCGCTTTTAATGCGGCTATGCGGCTATGCGGCTGTCCATTGACCCGAATTGTCTCTCCAAGCGGGCGCGATAGGCGTCCTCGCGCGTTTCTGTTTTTGTGCGGTTGATGGCAATTGCATCGGCTTCTTTGGCCAATCTTTTGCGCAGACCGTCCAAAGTGCCATTGCCTGCGATTGCGGTATCTTTGATTGCGCTTAGAACCCCGGAAATACCAGGATCGGTGGCCTCGCTATGGCCTGCGTTGCGCAGCGGATTGAACAAGGCTTCAACGGCATCCGGATCGGCGGCGAGTATTGCCTCCAGCTTTGTTTTGTCGAGCGCAATTGTGCCATCGCGGCCTGTTGAAATCCCGATGTCAGACATGCTGTTGACACTGTTATGGCTCGTGACAGATTTGGAAATTAATCCCGTGATTTGCTGGTCCAGTTTGCGAAGCGCATAATCGCCGCCCGTGGCGGATCGTGCGTTACCAATATTGGTTTTAACGCTGTTAAAAACGTTTACGAAATCATCAATTGTTTGGCGGATTGCATCCACAGGCCGTGTAGTCCCGATGGAAAGGATCGCGTCCGGATCGGCCTTTTTAAGGGTAAGGGTGAGGCCGATAATTGCGTCGGATATAGCATTTCCCGGTCTGGAATATGCGATGCCGTCAATTTTGAATTGAGCATCCACCGATGACTGCCCAAGTATCATCTGTCCGCCCCCTTGCGAATAGGTGAACCTGTTCAGCGAAGGATCGGCACCTGTGTTGGCGGTAAGCGAGAATGCGCTGTCTGCACCGCTTGCCCCTTTGAGCAATAGGCGTGCGCCGCTGGTGTCGGTAACGATACTGGCGGTCACGCTGCTACCAGCAGAATTTATGGCCTCTGCCAGCCCTGTTAAACTATCGTTATTTGCCCCAACGATAATATTGTAATCGGTTCCTCCTACGGTCAACGTTAACATACCTTGCCCAGCAGCGTCATTTGCGCCGGAAAAATAAACTGACGTTACCGATTGCCCGCGTGCCAATTGTGTTATTTCGATTTGCGCAGATAAATTAGATAGTCGCACGCCGCCGCTAGACACCGCCGACAGCGCGCCTGTATCCGATACGATTGGCTGGCTGCGCAATGTACCACCGGCGACCAGATCGGCCAATGACCCAGCAAAACTCTCCAGATCAGACCTAGCCTGTCCCAGCGCGCTGATTTTAGCCTGATTGCTTTGCGCCAGCGCTTCGAACCGTCTGATCTTGGGTATACGGGATGCGGCTGCCAGATCGTTGACCAGGCTGGCCGTGTCGATTCCGGAACCGGCGCCCAAATTTGCTGCAATAGGAGATAACATTTTCGTTTCCTTTGGATGGGGTAACGGCAATGGTGAACGGAAATTTAGGGCTGTTGAATTTTGCCATTTACGTCGTATCTTTTGGGCGGCGGAACCACGACAGCCGGTTGACTTACTCCGTCAGCAAGCGCCTGTTCCAAATTGAACACAAATGCCAAAATCGCCGCAACGGCAACAAACAAATCCTCAGAAATGCTGTGACCCGCCCGCGACGTGAAATAAATCGCCCGCGCCAATTGCGGATATTCCAGTGTTGGAACGCCCTGATCTCTGGCCAGTTCCCGGATGGCAAGCGCAACGTCGCCGCGCCCGCGTGCGGCAACCACGGGCACAGCGTCCATGCCGGGGCGATAGCGAAGGGCGATGGCAAAATGGGCCGGATTGGTCAAAATCACTGTCGCTTCGGAAACGGCTTTGCGTGCTGATCCTGCTAAAATATCATGCTGCCTTTGCAGCCGCGCCTGCTTCATTTCCGGTGATCCGTCGCTTTCGCGCATTTCCTCTTTCACTTCCTGTTTGGACATACGCAGCCGAACATTGCGTCGGATAATTTGGACAGGAACGTCAAAGGCCGCGATGGCTGCTAGTCCCAATGCCAGCCACAACAAGGCGCTGGTAATGATATTGCCGATGATTGCGGCGGCGGGTTTCACATCATTACCGCTTAAGCCGAAAATCATATGCAGTTCGCCAGAAACGAGCCAATATCCAAGAGATCCGAGCAGCAACGTTTTGACGAGCGATTTGCCGAGTTCTAGCATTCCCTGTGTGCCAAATATGCGCGCAATTCCCTTTGCCGGGTTCAATTTGTTCGCCTTGAATCCCGCTGCCTGCGGTCGAAATCCTGCGGAACCTAATAAAGCAGGCCCCGCGATCGCCGCAAACAATGAAAGCCCGAACAGACACGCCAGCGGCACAATAATGGCGGGAAGAATTTTATAAACTGCGCTCGCTGGATCGAAGTTTTGCACAGCATCGGTGTCGAATCTAAGCCCCGATGTAAGAAGGTCGAGGCAGCCGCTGACGAAATAGGGTCCAGCAATGGCCAGCCATGCTGCACCGGACAGCATCACTAGCGCCGTTCCAAATTCGCGCGATTGCAAGATATCGCCTTTTCTGGCGGCATCGGCGCGGCGCTTGGCGGTTGGCGCTTCGGTTTTCTGGTCATTTTCGGGTGTTTCTGCCACAATTTACCTTGCGCCAATTTCTGCTGATTGTTCAAGGCCACTTGCCACGGCGCTTTGCAAGGCATCAGACATAACGGGCATTGCCGCTGCCAATAAGACGATACCAGCGAGCAATGTAGCGGGAAGGCCGACGGCAAACAGGTTTAATGACGGCGCGGAACGGGCAATCATTGCCATTACGATTTGCACCAATATCATGGCAAAGCCCACGGGCAGTGCAATCGCAAGACCAGCGGCAAAAATCAAACCGCCGAACTGGACGATGCCTGAAATTGCAGTGCTGTTTAACCATGCCTGTCCGGGCGGCAGCGCGATATAACTATCGATGATGATCGCAATCAGGGTCAGATGGCCGTCGGTTGCCAGAAACAAAAATGTGGCGACCATGTTCAGGAATTGGCCAATCGCCGAACTGGACTGGCCGCTCATCGGATTGGTCATTGACGCGAAACCCAGCCCCATAGTGTTTCTGATTAATTCGCCCGCGAGCATTGCGGCAGCAAATCCGATTTGTACAGCAAAGCCCAGTGCAAGGCCCAAAACAATTTCGGATAATATCATCGCTATGCCCATCACCGAAACCATCCCTTGCGCCGGCAATTCCATGTTCGATGCTGAGGCCGCCGGAATACCAATGGCGAGTGCGATGATGAACCGGATTTGTATCGGCACCGAACGCGCGCCAAACACTGGCGCAGCCAAAAATGCAGCGCCGGGCCGGATCATCGCAAACAACCATAATAGCAATTGCGGTTCCATAGACTGAAAACCTGGCGGCATTACACCAGCAATTCAGGAATGCGGGCAAACATATCTTGCGTAAAATCTACCAGCAAGATCATGATGCTGCTGCCAAAAACGGCCAGACAAAACGCAACGACGATCAGTTTTGGCACGAAGCTTAATGTCTGTTCGTTAATCGACGTTGCCGCCTGCACCATTCCCAGCAATACGCCAACAATCAACGCGGGGATCAGGATAGGCGCGGAACCCAGCGCAAGAACCCATAAGGCACGCTGCGCCACGTCAATAAAATAATCGGCCTCCATGTCATCCTGTCCCAAATGAACTGGCGAGCGAACCCATGGTCAAGGCCCAGCCATCGACCAATACGAACAAAAGCAACTTGAACGGCATTGAAATAATCGTCGGCGATAGCATCATCATGCCCAGCGACATCAACGCCGATGCGACGATTAAATCGATGATCAAAAATGGCAGGAATATCAGAAATCCTATCTGGAACGCGGTTTTCAATTCGCTGGTTACAAAGGCCGGAAGCAAAACCGAAAACGGGACATCCGATGCATTTTTGAATGCGGGAATTTTGCCAATTTTCGCAAATAGCGCGAGATCGGATTTGCGTGTTTGCTGCATCATAAAGCCGTGCAGGGCGTCCCCTGATTTGGCGATGGCAACCTCTATACTGATCTGTTGTTTTCCGTATGGCTCCAGCGCATTGGTGTTAATTTGGCTCAACACTGGCTGCATAATAAACAGCGATAGAAACAGGCTTAGGCCAACCAGCACTTGATTGGGCGGCGTTTGTTGCAGGCCAAGCGCTTGCCGCAATATCGACAATACGATGATGATGCGGGTGAAGCTGGTCATCATCAGGATCAGCGATGGTAACACTGTCAACAATCCCATCAACAACAGGATTTGTAAGGACAATGAAAGCGGTTCGCCGTTGCCTGAAATGCTGCTCAATGCCTTTTCTAGGCCTTGTGCGCTCTGTACTGGTATCGAACCCGCAGCGCCGTATAGGATGAGTTCAAACATCGAAATCCCCCAAATGCGTTTCTGCGATCAGCGTCGTTTGCGTACGCGAAACGGCGATCAGCAACTCCCGTCCACCAAATTCGACAACCGCAAGTTTTGTGCCTGAACCAACGGGTAAAACGTCGATCATACGGGCAGGTTTTGTAGTTATCGTTGTGACCGGAAGGCCAAGCTGCATACGCCGCCATAGCCACAAAGAAGCCCATGCAAGTCCGCCGACCATAGGAACGAGTATTACAAGACGTAGGATATATTCGAACATCATGACCTCCTTTCGATACCGTCATGGCTGCGCATCGGCGCAACAATTTCGGTCACACGAATTCCGTAGTGATTTTCGATTGTGACAATTTCGCCTTTGGCAATCAGGGTGCCGTTGGCAAAAATGTCGAGTACGTCATTGGCTTGTTTATCAAGTTCGACGACGCTGCTTTCTTCCAGTTTCAGTAGGTCAACCAGCCGCATGGATGACGCACCTACCTCCACCGAAACACGGATGGAAACATCAGCGAGAAGGTCGAAATTCTGGTCTAGGCGGCTGGCTGCCTGCGACGGTGTATCCATGTTCAATCCATCTGACATCTCACTCATTTTGATTGTTTCCTTCGGCTAATTTTTCAATACGGATCGCAGCGCGGCTGCCGGAATTGCCAACTGTTCCGTGTGCGAACAATCGTCCGGCAACGGTCAACGGTAAATGTGGCGGCAGGAAAACAGGGATGATATCCCCCACTTTCAAGGTTAGCAATTTGGCCAAGGGCAATTCGGGCCGGGCAAATATTGACCGGACGGGCAGATGTAATTGCATCACTGAATCGGTCAGCTTGTCGCGCCACACTGGGTCCACGGTAAAACCGGTTATTACAGGCGCCGATTGTAACAGCGCGGGGAACGTGCGCAGGCCAGCCGTTGTGTAAATACACTGGATTTGGGCCTCGCCAAATACGCCGCCGGAAACAGTGAACGGTTGTACCGCAATAAGGTCATGGTCTGCGGTAAATGCATCTGCAGCTATATCTGGATATATTGCAGTTAGTTCCGGCGTGATCTCGGCGATATTTTTCCACGCTGACTTAAAAACCGGCAAGAATTCTGAGCCAATACGCGAGAGGAAACGGTCTTCCGATGCTGTAAAGTCGGAACTTTGTGTGGCCGCCATATTGATGTTCGCGCCGTCGCCGCCATAAAATATGTCAACGAGTTTCCGGATCAAGGAGAAAGGAATAACCATCAATACGCCGCCGCGAACGGGATCCATTGCTACACGCATGAATGCAGCGGCGCTGCAATTATCGTTGCCGTTATGATCGGTTCGCAAGGCTCCATAGGTTGTGATATTTACCGGTCCGCAGGAAACCAGCGCATCGTCACCGCCCAAATTGGCAATAATCCGGCGTAGTCCGCGGGCAAATTTTTCGCCGATGCGGTCCATCCCTGGAAATCCGGCATCCGTATCATGCAAGCGCGCCAAGCTGGCTGGACGTGCCGTGATAGCAGCTGAGGTAGTACTCATTGGATCACCAAATTCGTGAAATAAACGTTATCAATTCCGCCGAACCCGTGTTTTTCGCGCAGCACTTTATTGATTGCCGTTGCCAGTTTTTTTTGCAGACTTTGTTTGCCTTGCGGCGTAGATAGTTCTTCAATGCTTTCTTCGGAAAGCACCATCAATATTGCTGACCGGATGGGCACCATTTCTTGTTTTACGTTCATGATGACTTTGCCATCAAAATAGGTCGATATGCTCAGGCCAATTTGTACAAACCCAGCGCCATCGGCAAGGTTGGCAGTAAAATTTTGATCCAGCGGCAAATAAGTCGCAGCATATTTTTTAGGATCGATTTTGGCTGTGTCACTTTTCACAGCCACGGTACCGACTTTCAACGGAGCTTCTTTGCCTTCACCCGCTTCACCGTCTTCGCCCGCGTCTTCCAATGCTCTGCGTTCGACCAATTTTGGGCGGTTCGGGTCCTCTGCGTCATGGCCTTTGCCGCTAATGCCGCCTGCATAATATACGCCGCCGCCAATACCGGCGCTAAGCAGGACAATGCAGCCAGTGCCGACGATCAGCATTTTTTTTAACTTACTTCCGGGTTTTTTTGCTGCCCTGTTAACATCCTTGGTCATTCTATTTTCCCTATATTATGCGAATCTTCCGCCAATTTCGGCATTCTGAATTTCTGAGGTTTCGGCTTGGTGAAATTCGTTGGTTTCGGTGAATGGAGCGGCGGCAGGGTGATATGTGCCTTTGCCATGTTGCGATAATTCACCATGCGTAACATCGGCAGCAGTTACGCGAATGCCATGTGCACGCAGCTCATCAATCAAGCGGGGCTGGGCTGCAGCGACCAGCACCGCCGCGTCCTCGCCGCTTGTTTTAATTTGCATGTTTAGTCCGGTATCGGATGCCGCTAGATTTACATCCATCCGTCCCAAAATTTCTGGTATAAGCCGAAAGGAAAGCCGATCATTACCCTCACGCGCCGTAACAATATCATGCGCCAATTGACCCAGCCAAAGCGTATCGCGCGCAAGATCAAGTTGGCGATCCGTAAAATTTTGCTGCGGACACGCTGGAGGTGATGCCGTGATCTGCAGCGCAAGTGCTGCTTGAAACTCTGTAGAGATAATGGCATTTGGCGTGGGTGATGCGACAATGATTTTAGGGATTGGTACATCCGCCAAGCGAGCTTCTTGCGCGCCAGGAGGGAGTGAAAAATCAGCGCCAATTGCCTTTGGTGTCAGCGCCGTATCTAGAACATCATCATTTGCCGTAAGAGCGTCTCTATTAATCATTGCACTGATGGCGGGCAGGATTATCTGATCGCACTCAGACTTCTTGATGGTCTCGCTCTCTGGTTCGCCGTTATCAGGCAAAAAATACCGAGGCCTGTGTTCGTTGAAATCAATGCTCTTAATAACGACATTGAGATAACGGGTTATACTTTGCAGAGGTGGAGCCTCGACAGGCTTAATCTGTATTGAGGACAAGCATTGCGGCGCGGTATCTTGGCATTCTAATTCGTCTTTTGAAAACCAATTGCTCTCCGCACCCGCTGGACGGCTTTTTTGCAGAGCAATCAGATTTTGAAATGGATGCGCTGAATTGCCGAGTGCCTGCTCAACGGCAATCGCAGGCAAATTCAACAAAGCCATTGCGGGTAAGGACGCAGGCATAGATGGAAAGGACACCATCATGCGTCATCGCCCAATAACATAACACGCCTGCGAAACGGCCGATTGGCGTCGGCGCGTAAGGCGAGAGCTGCGGTCTCTGCAGATATGGCGACGTCCAGTAATTTGGCGACGCTATCCTTTTTTTGCCGCGCCTTATTCCGTGATGCACTGCTTTGGGAAAGCGTTATTTGCGCATCGCCAATTGGATGGGCGATGCTGATGCGCGCGGACTTAAGGCGCAGTAACATTTCTGCATTCGACTTTAATAGGCCGCCCGTGGCGGTTCCTGCAGTCGGATTTAAGCCGTGTTGTAGCGTCAGCAAACGTTGGTTCATCTGCAGCAAATTGGCCAATGCGATCTGCGCTTTCGCCGATTGTATTGCAGCAACGCGGTGTTCAATGACGCGCAATTTATATATGCGCGATAGTGTGAAACGCGAATTTATCATTGCCCGAACCCTTGGGTCAATGCGCCGCGTGATATATTGAACTGGATGTTTTCATCGGCATTCTGCTGGATAAAATTCAACATGTTCGTACGCTGCGCAATGGCATCGTCCAGCAAAATGTCGTTTCCTGCGGCATAGGCGCCCATCATCAGCAGGTCGCGGTTTTCCTCGTAAACCGACCATAAACACCGGAACCTTACAGCCGCATTTTGGTGATGTGTATCCACGACATCTGGCATGGTGCGTGACAAGGATTTTGATATATCGATGGCTGGATAAATGCCTTGTTCCGCCATGCTGCGCGACAATATGATATGCCCGTCTACTATTGCGCGCGCAGCATCCACAATTGGATCATCATTGTCCCCGCCATCGGCAAGAACCGTATAAATGGCCGTAATAGAGCCGCCGGTGGTTTTGTCATATCCGGCGCGCTCGACCAGACGCGGTATTAATCCAAGCGCAGAGGGCGGATAACCTTTCATCGTAGGTGGTTCGCCAAGCGACAGTCCGATCTCACGCTGCGCATGTGCCACGCGGGTCAGGCTGTCGATCATCAAGAAAACACGTTTGCCCTGCGCCCGGAAATACTCGGCAATGGCCGAGGCGCGCATTGCGGCGCGCAGCCGTAGTATAGGGGGGTGATCGGCGGGGACCGCGATGACCACTGATTTGGCACGAATGGAAGCAGGCAGCTTGGTTTCGACAAAGTCGGTAACCTCGCGGCTACGCTCACCGATTAAGCCAACTACAATGATGTCGCAGTCCACACCGTCTAGCATCTGGCTCATCAATACAGATTTTCCGACCCCCGATCCGGCAATAATGGCGACGCGCTGGCCTTCTCCAATGGTCAATAATCCGTTTATGGCCCGTACGCCGATATCAATCGGCTTTGTTACGCGGCCACGGTTCATTGGATTGGATTTATATCCGGCAAGTGGCCAAGCGGCGTTGCTGACCACAGAAGGACGACCATCAAGCGGCTGGCCATGGGCATCGATAACGCGGCCAAGAAAGCCGGTACCGCACGCCGCCATTCCGCCCGTACCTATCGCTTCCACGCGTGCATTAACGGCCAATGCGGTGTCATTTTCAAATGGCATGATTAAACTGCGTTGCCTGCGAAATCCGACAATTTCGCCCATCACGAAGGCCTGTTCCGCGCACGGGGGTGACACCGTAATTTTAACATTGGTTCCAAGCGGCATAGGAAAGCCTTCAACCTCCAGCAACATCCCTTCGTTGGCCATAAGTCTGCCAATCCGGCGCGGCTTAACTTGCGACAAATCAAGCTGGCATAAGGCCATTTTTGCAGAGGATAATAACCGCGTTGTCATGCCGGTTCTTCCGCCGATCCCAGCTGATCGCGCAATTTTTCGAGATAATTTGACCGGCCATGTTCGATCCAGCCTTGCGAGCATTCGATCCGAATGGAACCGCGTGCAGCGGTGGGATCGGTCATTAATTTTAGGCCGATTGTCGCTTCGTCGATAAGGCTATAGTCAGCTGGATGGACCCATAATGTCCGCGCTGTATCGCATTCGGTTAGAATAGCCATTGCATCTGCAACCTTGCTGTTCAACCATGCGCCCTCCATGTCTGCATTTCCGACTATGTCTTCGACCAAATTGAGAACAGCGGCGCGGATTACGGCGGCAAGCTCTTCGCTGGGTTCGCTTTGAATGGCATTTGCGCTGGCTATCAGGGCGTTATATTGCACGCGCTCTGCCGCAGCATTTTCTTGTGCCGCCTGCTGACCATCCTTAAATCCGCGTGCGTATTGATCGTCATTTTGGACGAATGACGGGGTTTCCGGGATGCAGGTCTGATAAGCCTCATCTTGTCTATTTAACAGCATCGGACGAAAATCTGCGGCTAGCTGCGCATCGCTTAAACATATAGCTAACGGTGTGCCAAAGGGCAGGGCATCAAACATAATCATTCCCTTTCGCACCCATCATAATCTCACCGGAATCGGATAGTTTGCGCGCAACCGCGATGATTGTTTTTTGCGCGTCTTCAACATCTGAACGTTTTACTAAGCCGCTTTCCGCCATGTCATCGCGAATGGAATCGGCGGCGCGGGCCGACATGGAGGCAAGCATTTTTTCTGCCAGTGCAGGGTCTGCTCCCTTTAATGCCATCGCCAAAACATTTGCGTCGACGGCGCGCAAGACCGTGCCAAGGCTTTTTGCATCCAGCGCGTTCAGGTTGCCGAAAATGAACATTTCGTCCTCAATCGATTGGCCAAGCAGCTTGTCCTGTTTGCGCATATTGCGCAGCACACGCTCCATATTGGCCTTAGGAAGGTTGTTGATTATCTTCGCGGCTTCCCCTGCGCCGCCCAAGTTCAGTTTCGGCAATGATCCCGCGCCGCCGCTGGCATTGGCCAGAATCAATTCGAGGTCCGCAATCGCGTCGCCCGCAACCGATGTCAGCCGCGCTGCGCGCATCACTAGGTCGGTTTGATGCATATCATCCAGACCCTGTAAAACATCTGCTGCGACTTGGGGTGTCAGGACCGCCAGTATGATTGCGCCGACTTGAGGATGTTCGCTTGCCAATATCCGGGTGATGAGGGGAACCTCCATCCACCTTACAATATCTAGCGCCGCAGCACTTGATTGCGGTGCAATCGCGGCCAGGATGTTGTCGGCGCGGACATTGCCCAGCGCCGCGTGCATCATTTTGCGAATATGTGGTTCAGCGCCGCTGGCCAGTTTGGATACCGAATGGCTGCTGGTTACAAACTGACTCAAAGCGGTCTCAATTTGCGCCTCGTCTGCAGATGATGTGAAATACATTGCTTTACCCAGCGTGCGGATTTCGGCTGGATCAAGATGCTTTAATATCGCGGCGGCATCGCTTTCATCCAACAGCATCAGCAATATCGCTGCTGCGGATGAACCATCGATTTTGACCGCTGCTGTTTTTGGCTCAGGCGTTGTGTCTGCGTCTTGCAATGCATCAGTCACTGCCGTTCCCCTCCAATAATTTGCGAACGACCATTGCTGCACGCTGTGAATCCTGCCGCACGAAACTGCGTACCAAATTGGCCCGTGCCTCATAACTTGGTGCAGCCTCGATCATTTCCAGTGTGATGGCCCTTGGCGTTCCAGGAAGGGAATTGCCCTTTGTTGCTTCCAGCAATTGCTGGGTCAGCGCTTCGTCCCGCTCTGTATTTGCTGCAACTTTGTTGCGCAGCATTTTGACCATGGGCCGCCCGATAAACAGCAACACAAGCAGCGCAATAAACAGAGCGCCGACTTGCCTCAGCAATGGCATGAACCATGGCTCGCCCCAGAAATTGGTAATAACCACTTCGGCTTCAGCAAATTTACGCGATGAAATGGCAACAACATCGCCGCGTTCCAGATTAAATCCGACTGCGCCTTTTACCAGATTTTCGATGGCGTCTACTTCGGCCTTAGTACGTGGTTTGCCGCCTTTGGGATCACGCAGCGCAACCGCCACCGACAGTCGGCTCAATTGCCCGCGCGGATTGTGTGTGACCGATATCTCCCGACCGACATCGAAACTACGAGTATATGATGTGGCAGCTTCACCGAACTTTGAAACCGGCGGCGATGCAGCGGGCGATATCTGCTGGCTATCGGGCTTTGCTGCAACAATCGTGGCTTGCGGCGGCTGGTTCGATGTCGCGCCAGGAATCCCCGATGCCGCCCCTATAGTGCTTTCAGCAGGCTGCGAATTGCCCTGTTCATTGCGTAATGCCCTGTCGTCCTTGGGATATGTTTCGCGGGTCGACTGGCTTTCGGCGCCACGCACATCAGCATGCACTTCTACCGAATAATTGCCCATACCCACAATGGGACTAAGCAGAGCATGAAGCGCCTCTCGGTAGCGCGCTTCCATTTGCACCTGCAGCTGAAAATTGCGGTCATCGCCATCTGCACCGATTCCGTTTTGACTAAGCAGCGCGCCCGATTGATCGACAATCGACACTTGCTGCGGTGTCATGCCAGGAACGGAGGCCGCAACCAGATGCCGTATAGCCCGCACTTGCGCCTCAGATAAAGTCCGTCCTTGTTGTAATGTCAACATGACCGAAGCGGCAGGATCGGCGGATTCGCGAACGAATACGCTGGGCTGCGGTGTTGCCAAATGTATACGCGCGGTTTTTACAGCTTCAATCGCCTCAATCGTTCGTGCCAGATCCGCCTCACGCGCCGCGCGCAATGTTTCGCCTTCTAACGCGCGGCTGGAACCCATCGGAAGCGCCGCAATCATTGCATCTCCTGCGGGCGCAGCTTTGGGCAGGCCTTGACCTGCGAGCATGATGCGGGCCTGATGAACCTTGTCCTCATCGACATGGATCGAACCCGTTCCGCTTTCTAGGGTATATGCGATCCCTGATGATTGCAGTGCGCCTGCGACGGCCGCTTTGTCATTGTCGGGCAGTCCTTGGAATAACGGCACTTGCGCCGCCGTTTGCAGCGCGAAATAGGCCGTCGCAGAAAGCCCTAGTATGCCGATCATCGCTATGGCCGGTAATGCACGGAGCACCGCGGGTTGCCGTCCGAAATTGCCGAACATTTGCGCTGGGCCGCCAAAAGACTCGCCAAACACGTTGCCGGGCGGCGTTACATTACGCGCATCAATGGCTGCGCCCGGTGATAAAAGCTCTTGCTGGGCCATTGTTTATACCGGCATATTCATGATGTCGCGGTACGCCGACAGCAATTTATTTCGCACTTGCAAGGTCGCTTCAAACCCAATCGACGCCTTTTGCCGTTCGACCATAACTTGCACAATGTCATTGGTATCGCCGCGTTCATATGCGGCGGACAATCTGCTTGCCTTTGCTTGCTGCGCATTCACCGCCTGCATCGCATCGCCCATGGTCTTGCCAAATGCGCCGATGGAATTTGCATGAACGTCCGCATCGCCGGTTCCTGCGTCAGCGCCTTTTACAGTGCTGCCAGCGGCACGTTGCAATGCGCTGTTTTGGCCCAGAATATCTGTCCGCATCTGTAACAACCGGCTTTGGTCGATGGTGGGCATGGGGCAATCCTTCAAAATATTGACGGACAATCTTGCCCATGCATTGATAAGAGCAATCAACGTGCCAATCTTTTTAAGAATATGAAAATGAACAGTAAAAATGTAAATCTGCCCCTGAAAAAATTTCAGCGGTTCTATCCGTCAAATCTTTGATAAGCTTTTGATGAACGGCTGAAAAGCCCGGGCACGGTCCAAATTTAAGTTATCCCGCATGCCGCCGTTACTCATTTCGAGGCTGCTCTCCGGTTGTTTTGAGACTGCCCCATATGAACGAATGTCTCAAAGGAAAATGATTATGATGATAAATACCAATGTCAGCGCATTAAAGGCGCAAAACAGCAACCGTGCGGCAAATAATATGTTGGGTACCGCAATGGAGCGGCTTTCGAGCGGCAAGCGGATCAACAGTGCAAAGGATGATGCCGCCGGATTGGCCATCGCAACCCGTATGGATGCCAAGGTGCGCGGTCTCAACCAAGCCGTGCGCAATTCGAATGACGGAATTTCGCTGGCGCAAACCGCCGAAGGCGCAATGAACGAAATTTCGAATATGCTGGTGCGGATGCGCGAATTGGCCGTGCAATCATCAAACGGAACAGCAACCACAAACGACCGCACTGCGCTACAAACCGAGGTCACCGCTTTAATAGCGCAAATTGGCGATATTTCCAGCCGCACAGATTTCAACGGCACGAAATTGCTTGATGGCAGCGCGACCACAACGCCGATCAGCATTCAAACGGGCACAAACACCGGCGAAAATGTCTCTATTGCGATTGCCGATGTTACCGCAGCCGGATTGGGCGTGGCCACCGTTGATATCTCAACAGCGGCAGGCGCGACAGGCGCGCTGGCTGGATTGGACACCGCGATCCAGACAATTGCCACGGAACGCGCCAATCTGGGTGCATCGCAAAACCGGTTGGAAGCGACCGTGAACAACCTGACCGCGACGGCGACCAATCTGACCGAGGCAAAATCGCGGATCGAAGATGCCGATTTCTCGGTCGAATCTACAAAGCTTGCCTCTGCGCAAATCCTGTCACAGGCGTCCACCGCGATGTTGGC
>JANOKA010000146.1:0-2289 GCA_031418995.1 Sphingomonadales bacterium
GGCGTCGCGTCCGGCATCGGACACACCGGCCAGGGCCAGAATGTCTTCCTCGCCCTCGTCCTGAATGACCCCGACAATGTCATCGACCGTGATCTGGCCCACCAGTCGCCCGCCTGCGTCGACGACCGGCGCGGAAATCAGGTGATACTTGTCGAAGATGTAAGCGACCTCCTCCTGATCGAGGTCGATGGCGATCTCGTTCACCGGCTCCATGATCTGGGCCAGCGGGGTCTGGCGCCCGGATCGCAGCAGGTGGCTGACCGGCACTGCGCCGACCGGCTTGTAGGCCGGGTCCACGACATAGATGTCGAAGAACAGTTCGGGAAGTTCGTCGGCATCCTTGCGGAAATGATCGATGGCCTGGCCGACCGTCCAGAACTGCGGCGCAGCGACCACCTCGCGCTGCATCAGGCGCCCGGCGGTCTCGTCCTGATAAGACAGAGATGATTCGATCGCGGCCCGTTCCAGCTCGGGCATGGCGGCCAGAACCTGGGCGCGCTTGTCATCCTCCAGATCATCGACGACGTCGGCCGCGTCGTCGGAGTCCATCTCACCGATGGCCTTGGCCAGGGTGGCAGACGGCACATGCTCCAGCACGTCCTCGCGGATCTCGCTGTCCAGTTCGGACAGGATTTCGGCGAGGGTCTCGGGATTGAGGTGCGGGATCAGCTCTTCGCGCGCGTCTGCTGACAGGAACCCCATCAGGTCGGCCACGTCGGCGGGATGCAGCGCGCTCAGCAGGTCCCGGAGCCGCTCGGCGTCGCCGCGATCCAGAGCATCGGCGACGATGGAGACAAAATCGGGATTGAGCGCGTAGTCCTCATCCAGCGCGAGGTCTTCGAGATCGACTTCCAGTTCCGGGCGGCGCTTGCCGTCCGCCCGTTCGGCGAGGTCGTCCGTTTCACGGCTCATGCGGACCTCCCTCGACTGTGTGCGGACGGCTAGGCGCGTTCCTTGTTGAAGGCTCTCAATTCAGAGGCGACGCAGAATGTCCTGCTTCGCCGCGTCCCACCTACGTTAAATCCGGCGAAGCCCGATGGGCGAAGCAGGATGGTGCGGTCGAGAAGACTCGAACTTCCACGGGTTGCCCCACAGCGACCTCAACGCTGCGCGTCTACCAATTCCGCCACGACCGCTCGTGGTGAGGCGCGGCAGGTAGCAAACACTGACGCCTTTGGGAAGAGCAGCCTCAGGCAGAGCCCGCCATGTAGTCATATATATTCGCTTCGCCGGTGATGCAGATCGATATGCACTCGTCACTGATCTGGATTTCACCTCGGGCGACGGGATGGTTGTTGGCCAAAATCCAGACCTCGTCATTGACGGTCGCATCCAGGGGAATCACCGCGCCCCGGCCCATCTTGAGCAGTTGCGACATCGGCATGGAGGCGCGACCCAACACCACCTGAATTTCCACACTGACCGACTTGACCTGACTCACTCAACAGCCCCGGAGATTGCACTTGGGCTTTGCATGACGCGAAGCCGCCGCCCACATTGCGACCGACATGCTTGATCGCGCGTTAACCCTGTCGACCAAAGACGCCTTCCGCCGGACAGACGGCGCGAGCGTTGAGTGGGCTGTGTCGACGACGCCGGTGGCCTATCTCGACGCCGTGACAACCATGGAGGCCCGGGCAGCCGCCATCGCCGAAGGCAGCGCGCCGGAAATGGTCTGGCTTCTGGAGCACCCCGCGCTCTACACGGCGGGCGTTTCGGCCAAGGTCGATGACCTGCTGGACATTGACCGGTTTCCCGTTTTTCAGAGCGGTCGCGGCGGTCAGTACACCTATCATGGTCCCGGACAGCGGGTGGTCTATGTCATGCTGGATCTGACCCATCGCGGCCGCGATGTGCGCGCATTTGTCGCCGCGCTGGAGGCATGGGTCATCGGAGCGCTGGGCGAGTTCAACGTGACAGGCGAAATCCGAGATGGCCGGGTCGGTGTCTGGGTCGAGCGCCAAGCGCCTGGCTCCCTGCGCCGGGAAGACAAGATCGCCGCTATCGGCGTCAAGCTGCGGCGCTGGGTGTCATTCCACGGCATCTCGTTGAACGTGGACCCCGACCTCTCCCATTTCGACGGCATCGTTCCGTGTGGCGTGACCGAGCACGGAGTCACCAGCCTGGTCGACCTGGGCATGCCGGTCTCCATGATCGAGGCTGACGCAGCGTTAAGAACCAGCTTCATATCCGTGTTTGGCGAGGTCAGGGATGCGGATCCGCCCCTGGCGACAGGCTGATCGGGTCGGCCAGCGGATTCAAGCCATAGCGATTGGCACCCTGCTCGCC
>JANOKA010000147.1:0-16762 GCA_031418995.1 Sphingomonadales bacterium
ATCCAACCCGTCAAGCGTATAGGCGTCGGTGTGGCAAATACCCGTCGCCATAATCTCGATCAATACCTCGCCCGCTTTTGGTCCGCCCAAATCAAGCTCGACAATCTCCAATGGCTGCTTGGCTTCAAACGCAACGGCGGCACGGGTTTTCATCGGGCAATGCTCCTTGGAAAAGTTATAGCTGGATAATGGCTATTTGAATACAATTGTACGTCCTCCGTTCAACATCACACGATGTTCAAGATGCAGCTTGACCGCGCGCGCAAGCACTCTGCTTTCCGTATCTTGTCCTTGTGCGATCAAATCTTCGACGGAATCGGCGTGATCTACAACGGAAACATCCTGCGTGATAATCGGACCTTCATCAAGGTCCGGCGTCACATAATGTGCCGTAGCGCCGACCATCTTTACGCCGCGCTCATATGCGCGGTGATAGGGCTTTGCGCCTTTGAATCCGGGCAAAAAACTATGATGGATGTTGATGACACGGCCATCCAATTTTCGGCATAGCTGGTCCGACAACACCTGCATATAACGCGCCAAAATGATTATATCGACCTGTTGTTCTTCCACCATAGCCAGCAGTTTGGTTTCTTGTTCTATTTTGTTATCGGGCGTGATCGGCAAATGATGAAAATCTATGCCTTCATGCGCGGCGCGGCGTTGCCAGTTCAAATGGTTGGATACTATGCTGGTAACTTCCATAGGCAGCCGTTTTGATGCGGTTCGATACAGCAAATCATTCAGGCAATGGCCGCCTTGACTGACCATTATCATCGCGCGCAGTTTCTTGCGCAGATCGTGAATTTGCCATTCAAGCCGGAACGCCGTGGCGACGGGTGTAAATGCGTCGGTGAAACGCGCAAATGTCATGTTCTGCGGGCAAGAAATAGCGATGCGCATGAAAAAACGGCCGGTGGCTTCGTCTCCATATTGGGAACTTTCCACAATGTTGCAGTCCTGACTTGCAATGGAATTTGCCACGGCAGCAACGATACCTTTGCGGTCATTGCATACGATCAGCAAAACAAAATCGGCTGTAAACTGCATATTCTCTCCCGTCTTTACTACTTGTAGCTCCGCTTAACCTTGCAATGCGGCGCTATCCAATGCCGCAGTCCATATATTAGGCCTTCTAATCGCAATATGTAGATGATGTGATTAGTTGAGGAATTAATTTTACCAATCATTAAATTTTGGTCAGTTGCTTGCAGGAGAGTCCAGTTTCAGTCTGTTGATGGAGATTTATCATCGCAGCATTTAGGCAATGTAGAGGGGAAGAAAATTGAGAGCTTATCTGAAAATATCGTCAGCCGCATTTGTATTGGCAGCGCTTGGCGCTGGCAGCGCGCCAGCATTTGCCCAAGAAGAGGCCGCTAAAGAGGATGATGGCGGAATTGCCGAAATCATTGTGACAGCGACGCGGCGGGAGGAATCTTTGAATAAGATTCCTTTGGCAATTCAAGCGCTCAGCGGGGATGCGCTTGGCGACCTGAATATCACCAAATTGGATAAACTTATTGAATACTTGCCCAATGTGCGCACAGCATCGCGGGGGCCCGGCGCATCATCAATCTTCATTCGCGGATTGTCGACAGATTCGCCCGGCCTTCAGGTATCAGGAACCGCAGGTGCGCAGCCAACCGTAGCCCTGTATATCAATGACGCGCCTGCATCGTTGGTTGGACGTAACCTTGATTTGTACACCGTTGATTTGCAGCGCGTCGAAGTACTGGCTGGACCGCAAGGTACGTTATTCGGCGCAAGTGCAATGGGCGGTGCTGTTCGTTATATCACTAACAAACCGGATCCGAGCCGATTTTCAGCGGGCTTTAACAGCAGTTATGCGTTCACAAAAAGCGGTGAAGAAAGCGTCGCAGGCGATGCTTTTATCAATATCCCAATTGTGAAGGACAAGCTGGCCGTTCGGGCGGTGTTCTATACCGACAGCCAAGGCGGCTATATCGACAATGTGGCAGGCACATTCCAAATGCCGTTTAACGCCAACCAAGGCGTCGCGGGCAGGTTGCCAACGGGCAACCCTCTGCTAGTGATGCGTGCCATACAGGCTTGCCAGCAATCGACCGTTTTTGTGGTTGTCGCGGGCACTCCAACGCGTTCATGCGGCACATCGGGTGGAGCGTATCTTTACAACGCACCGACGCGTCAGTCGATTAACAATGATGCGTTTGTTGAAAAAAATTATAACGACGCGACGTATCGCGGAGGACGTTTAGCGCTGACCTGGAATCTTAGTGATGACTGGTCAGTCGATTTGATGCATGTCCGGCAAGAACTCGATACGGACGGCGTGTTCGATTATGAACCTGCAGTCGGCGATCTACAGGTTACCAAATTCAACGATAACTCGCTGCGTGATAAAGCAAACCTGTCTACGCTAACGATTAACGGCCGACTTGGAGCGCTCGATTTAATCTACACTGGCTCCTATTTGAAGCACAGCGCCACGCAAATTGCTGATTATGCCGGTTATTCGAATATTGGTCTGTATCTGCCATATTATGAATGCGACCGCGGCGTGTATTACACCGCCGCCTATAACGGCAACATCGGTAACACCTGTTATGCGCCGAATAAAAGCTATCAAACCCGCAATCGTACAAAGCGGCTTACCCAGGAATTCCGGATCACAACGCCTGCGGAAAATCGCATTCGCGGTACATTTGGCCTGTTCTATGATGACAACAAGTTGTTTGATAACACCGATTGGTCTTATTTGCAGCAAGCGGCAGGCTTCATTTATCCGCGTGCGCCCAATCCGGCGGTCAATGCCAACGATACCAGCGTACGGCCCGTACAAGTCGGGTTTTTCAACGATGTTCAGCGGCGGGATAAGCAATTCGCTGCGTATGGAGAAGCGTCATTCGACATTATTCCCGACAAGCTGACGGTGACGGGCGGTCTTCGTTATTATAACGAAAAAGCCTCGATTAACGGGTCTTCTGCAGGCAGCTTTGCGACAGGCGCTCGCGGATTCTACGATGCCGCAACAGGAACTTACTCTGCGACGCCTCCTCCACCTCCGCCGCCGCCAGCTGTGCAGCCGCCGCCATTTGTACCGCCTGCGTTCTATGGTATCAGCGCCAACCTTAACCAGCTTTATGCTGACGCGTCGCCGGCGAAATATACAGGCGTGCTGTTCAAGGGCAATTTGACCTATAAATTCGGTGAAGGTTCGCTCGTCTATGCCACGTATTCAGATGGTTTCCGTCCGGGTGGTTTCAACCGCAGGCCTTGCCGTGTTCCCAGCGCAATCTGTCCTACCAATGCCGATTTTGTCCGTCTTGGCACATATGTTCCCGACAAAGTCGCAAACTATGAAATTGGCGGTAAGTTCGCGATGTTTGATCGCCGGATGCAATTGAACATTGCGGCATACCAGATTGATTGGAGCAACATCCAGATTACGGTATTTGACCAAAATATTTCGAACCAGACATTCACGACCAACCTGCTTGATGCAAGGATCAGGGGTATTGAGGGCGATCTGACCTGGCGCGCCACGCCAGAGTTCACGATCAACAGCGCGTTCTCGTTCAATGATTCTGAAATGCGGAGATATCGCAAAAATACAACCGTTTTACGTCCGCTTGGTGGGCCTTTGGCACTTAGCCCCAGATTCCAGTTCAATGCGCGTTTGCATTGGGAAAAGGAGCTTTCATCCGGCCTTACGCCATTTGCCGGAATCAGCTTTCACCATGTAGGCAAAAGTATTTCGGACGTAATCGACAATACCGATATTCGCTATCAGTCGTCTAACCCTACACTCGGCTATGCAGCTTCAACGCCGGTTTTGTATAACGGTGTGCTTGTGCGGCCCGGTGACGTTATCGCAGCTTTGCCCGCAGCACAGCAACTTGCGTCTTACAACACGGTCGCAGCATCGTTTGGAGTTTCAAAGGATGAATGGCGGATTGAAGTTTTTGGTGACAATTTGACGGACGAGAGACCTGAACTGTACAAAAATGGAAATGATGGTGAATTGCGCACTACGACGTCGCGTCCCCGCACGCTCGGGCTGCGTTTTTCGTATAAAATGTAGTGGTATAATGAACGGGGCGTCCGCAGAAATGCAGGGCGTCCCGTTGCAATTTCATTTCGGCATTGCGTCCGATGCACGAAATGCGGCATTGTCCGATGGCTTTTTCGTCGCAAATCAGGAGGTCGTGTGACAATGTTGGCGGAGACAACGCCGGAAACTGCTGACCTTGCGTTACGTGAGGCACGTTCGCACCTGCAAAATGCCCGGTTGGCAGAGGCCACGTCGTTATGTCAAAAATTATTGATATTGGCACCGGACAACATTGATGCGCTTTACACATTTGCCGTCGCAAATCGAATGCAGCGGGATATTCCGGCCGCTCTGGCGACAATCGATAAACTGATTGCGATAGATCCCAGCTATGGACGCGCATGGCAAGAGCGCGGACATTGCTTTCGTGACAGCGGCCAAAGTGAAGCGGCTATTGCTGCTTACCAACGGGCAGTAACGCATAATGGCGCACTGGTTGCAAGCTGGCGGTTGTTAAGCGAACTTCATAAGGCTGCTGGAAGGGATGCTCCAGCCGATTTTGCCCGTGCTCAATATTCGCATCTGTCGCAATTGCCGCCCGAACTGCTCAGCGTTGCCAGCTTCGTTCAAGAAGGCCGAATTTTCAAAGCGGAACAGCTTTGCCGAGCTTTTCTGCAGCGCAATGGCCATCATGTAGAGGCGATGCGTTTGCTTGCCGAGATTGGCATGCAGTTCAATGCCTATGATGAAGCAGAGTTTCTGCTCGAATCGTGTAAGGTTCTGGAGCCTGATAATGTCAGTGCGCATTATGATTATGTAAAAGTGCTGCGGAAACGGCAAAAGTTTGAACTTTCCGTCGCCGAAGCGGGCGAATTGCGCGCCAAAGAACCGGGCAATCCTGAGTTAGAAATGCTCTATGCCAATGAAAATCTTGCCATCGGCAATTTTGACGAGGCCATGCTGGTGTACGAGGCGTTGCTGGGGTCAATGCCGAATAATCCGGGGATCAACCTGACCTATGGCCATGCGCTGAAAACCATCGGGCGGCAGGATGATGCGATTACAGCTTACCGGCGTGCCTATCAGGTAAAGCCGGACTGCGGGGATGCGTTCTGGAGTCTTGCTAACCTAAAAACCTACCGGTTCGATGCTGCCGAAATCGCACAGATGCGTGAGCGTGAAGCGTCGAGCATGACGGCCCTGGAAGATCGCTATCATTTGTGTTTTGCGATGGGCAAAGCGTTGGAGGATCGCGGCGAATATAGCGGCTCATTTGAATATTATGAGCGCGGCAATCGGTTGAAGCGTGAGGAATTGAAATATGATCCGGCGCGGTTGACGAAGGAAATGCAGCTGCAGCGTACTTTGGTGACAGCCAATCTGCTCGGCCAGTTTTCAGGCGCGGGCTGCGCCGCTCCTGATCCAATTTTCATCGTCGGGCTGCCGCGCGCTGGTTCCACGTTGCTCGAACAAATCCTTGCCTCGCATAGCCAGGTCGAAGGAACGATGGAGCTTCCCAATATTTTTGCACTGGCGCACCGACTTGACCGTCAGCGGCTGGTTGGCGAGGAACCCGAGTATCCGGGCAATTTAGCAGACCTTAGCCACGAAGATGTTACCCGTTTTGGCGAGGATTTCATCCGCGACACGCAGGTGTATCGCAAATTGGGCACGCCGTATTTCATCGACAAGATGCCCAATAATTTCCGCCACATCGGGTTGATCCATATGATCCTGCCCAATGCGAAAATTATCGATGCACGGCGTGGGGCCATGGGATGTTGTTTTTCCGGATTCAAACAGCTGTTCGCCGAGGGACAGGAATTTACCTATGGCCTGAACGAAGTCGGGACTTACTATCGCGACTATGTAAAGTTGATGGATCACTGGGACGACGTTTTGCCCGGTAAGATTTTGCGCGTGAATTACGAGGAAGTTGTCGCAGATCTTGAAACACAGGTTCGGCGCTTGCTGGACTATTGTGGGCTTCCGTTCGAAGACGCGTGTTTGAATTTTCACCAGACCGACCGTGCAGTGCGCACAGCAAGTTCCGAACAAGTGCGGCAGCCGATTTTCAAAAGCGGCGTCGATCAATGGGAAAATTTCAGCGCATATCTTGGTCCACTACGGAACATATTAGGGCCGAAACTGGCTGCAACCTGAGGGGGAATATTATGGCGAGCAATGCACAGACCGCGCCGGTCAATTCGGATGATGTCTCAACATTGGGGCAACGCTGGTATGTCCTGATTATAATGATGTTGGCCTATACGATCAACATCGCCGACCGGTATGTCATGTCGACGGTGTTGGAGCCAATCCGGTTGGAGCTCAATCTGACCGATAGCGGCGTTGCATTTTTAACAGGAGTCTCGCTGGCTTTCTTTTACGTTATCATGGGTATTCCGCTGTCATGGGTCGCGGATCGATATAACCGCCGGAATCTGCTCGCCGCATCAATGGCGGTTTGGTCTGCAATGACCGCACTGTGCGGAATGTCGCAAGGTTACATGCAGTTGTTGCTCGCGCGCATTGGGGTCGGAATTGGCGAAGCGGGCGGCACGCCGTCATGCAATTCTATCGTCGCTGACTATTTCCCCGCTGGCCGCCGCGCGATGGCGATGACGATATTCGCACTTGGCGCTCCTATTGGTGCGTGGCTTGGCGCTGATATGGCGGGCTATGTTGCGGCGGAATATGGCTGGCGATCCGCTTTCTACGTCCTTGGCATTCCAGGCATCCTGTTGGCGTTGGTCATCATGGTGACGATCAAGGAACCTAAACGGGGCCGGCTGGATGCAGTTGCCGATAGCGATGCACCAACGTTGAAAGAAGCACTGAAATTCATCTGGTCGCAAAAGGCTATGGTACATACGATCATGGGCAGCGGCCTTTCTGCACTTTGGGGATGGGGACTGATGTGGTTCACACCTACATTTATTCAACGCGCCTATGGACTGGATGTTGGCGAAGCAGGCGGGGTCATCGGACCTATCCACCTCGTCATGGGGATCGGCGCTTCGCTGTTGACGGCGTGGCTCGTCGGGCGGCCTTCTTACACTGACCCGCGCAAGGTTTTACGTTTGCTCGGCGTTGTGACAGCGCTGGCCACGGTGCCTTCCTTTTACGCTTATTATACTAACTCTTTGCAGGTGGCGACGTTGATGTGGTGGATATTCATTCCGGCGATTTATTTCTACATCGGCCCCGCCATGTCGTTGCTGCAAAATCTGGCACCGCCCAAAATGCGGGCGATGGTTATTGCAGTTTCGCTGCTTGTAGCAAACGTATTTAACCTGATCGTCGCGCCGCAAGGCGTTGGCTTGCTAAGCGACTATTTTGCAGGTCCAGCCGGGGCAGATGCGGCGTCGCTGCGGATTGCGCTTCTTATACTTGCGCCTACCGGATTCTGGGCGGCTTGGCATTATTGGCGCGCCGAGAAGTACGCAATTGAAGATCAGAAAAGAGCGTGTGGTTATGTCTAATCTCCCATTGAAATCCTATATCAATGGCGAATGGGTCGCGCCTGCAACATCGACCGCAACCGTCGAGGCGGTGAACCCTGCGACGGAAGAAGTGTGTGCAGTTGTTGCCATTTGCGGGCCTGATGATGCCCACCGCGCAGTGCTGGCTGCACGCGCGGCGTTCGATGGCTATGCTGCAACTTCGCTTGATGACCGCATTGCGCTTGTTGAGAGACTCATTGCGATTTTCGAACGACGCTATGACGAAATGGTCACCGCGATCTCCACCGAAATGGGCGCGCCTTACGATCTGTCGTATGACGCGCAGGCCGAATCTGGCCCCGGCCATTTGCGCGCCACAATCAAAGCCGTGCGCGACATGACATGGGAATATAATGTTGGTGATGACGGCATCGTTGTGCACGAACCCATTGGCGTATGTGTGCTCATCACGCCATGGAACTGGCCGATCAACCAAATCGTATGCAAGGTTGGTCCCGCGCTGATTACGGGCTGCTGTATGGTACTGAAGCCCAGCGAGATGGCGCCGCTTTCGGCGCAGCTGTTCGCTGAAATGGTCGATGAGGCAGGCTTTCCCAAGGGCGTGTTCAACATGATCCACGGCACGGGCGCGTCCGTGGGCGATGCGCTGACCAGCCATCCTGAAGTTGACATGATCTCGTTCACCGGATCGACACGCGCGGGCATCCAGATCGCCAAAAATGCCGCGGATACAGTGAAGCGTGTTGCGCAGGAACTGGGCGGAAAATCTGCCAACATCGTTTTTGCCGACAGCGATCTGGAGGCAGCGGTGACACGCGGTGTGCTGCATTGTTTTGGCAATACCGGCCAAAGCTGCAACGCACCCACGCGGATGCTGATCGAGCAATCGGCCTATAACGAGGCGGTTGCCATTGCGGCACGCGTTGGGAACGGCGCAAAGCTTGGTGACCCAATGGAGAAAGGTCCGCATTACGGTCCCGTCGTCAGCAAAGCCCATTATGACAAGATACAGGGGCTTATTCAGGTCGGGATCGATGAAGGCGCACAGCTTGTTGCCGGGGGCACGGGCCGGGCCGACGGTTTTGATCGCGGTTATTATGTGAAACCCACGATTTTTGCAGGCGTTCATAACCAGATGCGGATTGCGCAAGAAGAAGTGTTCGGGCCGGTTCTGGTGCTTATACTGTTCAAGGACGAAGCCGACGCAGTCGCCATCGCCAACGATTCGCCTTATGGCCTCTATGCCTATGTGCAGACGGGTGACATAGAACGGGCACGCCGGATATCGCGGCGGATGCGGGCGGGCGGGGTCAGCATCAATGGCACAAGTCAGGACTATATGGCCCCATTTGGCGGATACAAACAATCGGGCAACGGCCGCGAATATGGCGAATTTGGCGTGCGCGATTTCCTTGAAATCAAATCGATCAGCGGGTTCCGAACGCCATGAAACTGACCGATATCGAAACCTTCGTTGTCGGCAATCCGCCGCCGCATTTTGGCGGGCGGTATTTTGTGTTTGTGAAGATTACCACTGACACCGGCGTGTCGGGCATCGGTGAGGCCTATTGCGTCCCGTTTGAACCGCATTTGGTCGCGAAGATGATCGAAGATGTTTTCGGCCGCTATGTCGTGGGCAATGATCCGCATGATATCGAGACGATGTGGCGGCGTGTGTATTCCAGCGGATTTACCCAGCATCCCGATTTGACACTGATGGGCGTGCTCTCCGCGCTAGAAATGGCGTGTTGGGACATCATCGGCAAGGAAGCGAATAAGCCGGTCTATAAATTGCTCGGCGGGCAAGTGCATGAACGGCTGCGCGCCTATACCTATATCTATCCGCGACCCGGCGATCAAAGCGATGTCTATCACGATCCTGATTTGGCAGCGGAGCGTGCGGGGGAGTATTTGACGCAAGGGTTTACCGCGCTGAAATTCGACCCGGCTGGACCCTATTCCGCATTTGACGGGCGGCAATTATCGTTAGAGGCACTCGATTTGTGTGAGCGATTTGCGAAGAAATTGCGCGAAGCCGTTGGCACAAAAGCTGACCTATTATTCGGCACACATGGCCAGATGACCGCTGCAGGGGCGATACGCCTCGCCAAGCGATTGGAGCCTTATGATCCGCTGTGGTTGGAAGAACCCGTCCCGCCCGATGCGCCTGAGGAAATGGCTAAAGTCGCGCGCGCGACGAGCATTCCGATTGCCACTGGAGAAAGGTTGACCACCAAATATGATTTTGCGCGGTTGTTGAAAGCAGGCGCAGCGGCGATTCTGCAAATGAATTTGGGCCGTGTCGGCGGAATATTGGAAGCAAAGAAAATCGCTGGTATGGCCGAAGTATATCATGCCCAAATCGCACCGCATCTCTATTGCGGGCCTATTGTGGGGGCGGCGAACATCCAGATAGCGACCTGTTCGCCCAATTTCTTGATACTAGAAAGCATCGAAACATGGGACGGATTTCACAGCGAAATTCTGAAATCACCCATCCGATTTGAGGACGGCCATGTCATTCCGCCGACCGCACCGGGGCTTGGCGTTGAAATCAATGAAGACGTCGCACGCGCCAACCCTTACATCGGCAATATGCTTCACCTCGAAATGACGCAGCACCCCGTTCAGTGACCGAGGAATTTGACTATATCATTGTCGGCGCGGGCACGGCGGGTTGCGTGCTGGCCAATCGTTTGACCGAGTGCGGAAAATATACTGTACTTTTGCTCGAAGCCGGCGGCAGTGATAGGTCTATCTGGATACAAATGCCCATTGGCTATGGCCGCACTTTTTTTGATAAACGGATCAACTGGATGTACGATACCGAGCCGGTTGAAGCGCTGGATGGCAGGCGAAGCTATTGGCCGCGCGGCAAAGTGATCGGCGGGTCAGGCTCGATCAATGCAATGGTTTATGTGCGCGGGCAGCCGCGTGATTTTGACGATTGGAAAGCACTCGGCAACGAAGGCTGGGGCTGGGACGATGTGTTACCTTTTTTCAAAAAATCAGAAGATTTTGATTGGTATAGCGCCTATCATGGACGCGGCGGCCCACAACATGTCACCGATATTTCGTCCTTTGCCCATCCGGTCTGCCGCAGCTTTGTCGAAGCCGCGCAGGCATTGGGATTTCCCGCAAGCAGCGATTTCAACGGCGGAAAACCAGAAGGTGTTGGCTATTACCAAATTAACACCAAAGGCGGATGGCGGGCATCAACTGCCAATGCATTTCTGCATCCGGCCCGAAGTCGCAAAGTGTTAACGTTGCTAACGCACGCGCATGCCAGCAGGATTTTAATGGAAGGACGGCGTGCTAGTGGTATTGCGTATACACGCAAAGGCTCCAACTTCGAAGCCAAGGCAAGGCGCGAAGTGATTTTGGCAGGCGGCGCGATTAACTCGCCGCAATTGTTGATGCTGTCAGGAATTGGCGATGCCCGCCATCTAAAAAATATCGGTATACAGCCACTGTTTGATTCTAAAGCAGTCGGTCAGAATTTGCAGGATCATATTGCGGTATCCTATTTCTATAAGGTGCGCACTGCGACGCTGAACGATGTGTTGCATCCATTGCTTGGGAAAATTCGCGCCGGGCTACGCTATATGGCTGACCGTGCGGGACCGTTATCGCTGAGCGTTAACCAAAGTGGTGGTTTTGTGCGCAGCGATGCGGCGAAAGAACATCCGAATTTGCAACTCTATTTCAGCCCTGTGAGCTACACCAAAACGCCGCTTTCGGAACGCAAATTGCTTAATCCCGATCCATTTTCGGCATTTTTGCTATCGCATAATCCCTGTCGTCCGACCAGCCGGGGTCATATTGTGTTGGCGTCGAATAATGCGTCGGCATATCCCCTGATCCACCCCAACTATCTGTCTACACAAACGGATATTGACGATGTTCTGGCAGGAAACCGTTTGTTACGTCAGCTTGCACGCACACGGCCGCTTGCCGATATCATTACCGAAGAGATTATTCCCGGCAGCGATATCCAAGGCGATGAAGCGTTGCTTGCCGATTTTCGCGCCCGCGCCGATACCGTTTACCATCCGACCAGCACGTGCATGATGGGCATCGACCCTACGACGTCGGTTGTGGATAATCGCTTACGTGTTCACGGATTGGACGGCTTACGTATCATTGATGCATCGGTATTTCCGACGATTACCTCCGGCAATACCAATGCGCCAACAGTGATGGTTGCGGAAAAAGGAGCGGGGATGGTCATCGAAGATGCGAGATTGATCGGCTAATTTAATTTACCAGTCGTTTCTGGATATGCTAACTCATATTCCACGCACGAATCTGGAGAGGGAACGGCGATGCACTCGAAAATTGATCTTCGCCAATTGCCACCGCTAAAAGCTCTAAAGGGTTTTGAAGCTGCAACCCGCCACCAAAGCATCCGGGATGCCGCCGATGAATTGTGCCTGACGCATCCGGCAGTCAGCCACCAGGTGCAGCTTGTCGAAGATGCTTTAGGCGTCACGTTGTTCGTTCAAGAGGGGCGGCATATAGTTTCGAGTGAAGAGGGCAGGGTTCTCTACCCGTATGTTCGCGCCGCATTTGAATCATTGCTCGAAGGCGTAGAGGAGGTGCACCGCAACGCACTCGATAAGCCGCTACGCGTCCAAACCTATGTTACCGCTTCGATCCGCTGGCTAGCCAAGCGAGTCCCGCAATTTTTGGCGAACCACCCGGAAATCAAACTTACACTGAATACGTGCGCGGTTGAATGGGAATTTGACGATGTCCATGCCGATGTCGGCTTGGTCTATTGCGAAACAACCCCTGATCCGGCCAAGTTCCATTGGGTCCCGCTTTATGAATATGCTCTGTTCCCGGTGTGCAGTCCGGTTGTTGCTGCTGCACTAGGAGAAAATCCGGCGCCGCAGATGTTGATGACCAAACCACTGGTTGCCATATATACCGAAGTGCAGAATTGGGAGACATGGTTTGTATCGGCGGGCGCGGAGTTTGAGCCGTCTGTGCCCTATATGATGGTTGATACACTCGCAGTGGCACTGGAAATGGCGCTGAATGGAGAGGGGATTGCGCTCGTCAACGGACCATTTGTTGACCAGGATTTGGCGGCAGGCCGCCTTGTCCAGCCAATAGGACATAAAGCGTTGTGTCCTGGCGCATGGGGACTGATTTGCCGCAAAGACATGAAGGAAAATTTGCGTATCCGCACTTTTATGGACTGGATTGCGAAAAATGTTGAAGAAAGCCGCATGGCCGAAATGCTTTAACGGCGCGGGATAACTTCGTACCCGGGTTCTTCCGGTTCATCATCGACCATATCTGCCGGAAAGCCATTTCCTAGTACTTTAATGCCCAATGGTTCTTCATAGCGGCGGATGATATTGGGCGAAAATTCCCGCGAACCAAAGTTCGCTTCGCCTTCTTTGAATATTTTGACGATCAACGGCGAAAGTTCAACCGGCACATTGGCGGCATGGGCAATTTTATCAAATAAGCCGATATCTTTGCTGACCAGATCCATTGTGAAATTTATATCACGGCTGCCGTTCAGGATCACTTGGCTTTCGGTTTCATGGACAAAGCTGTTCCCTGATGAAATGCGGATTGCCTCATATGTGGTGTTCATATCCAGACCAATCGCCTTGCACGTCGTCAACGCCTCAGCGAGCGCCACCAGGTGAACGGTGCATAAATAATTGGTCATCACTTTAAGCTGCGATGCTGTCCCCAAATCACCTGTATGCAGAATGCGGCGGCCCATAGTGGTCAGAACCGGCAAAACAAATTCAAATGCCGCGCGCGGCCCGCCAGCAAAAATCGCTATGTTACCGGTATCGGCGCGGTGGCATCCGCCCGAAACCGGGCATTCCATAAACATGCCGCCGCGTGCCTCAACCAAGGCGCCCAGGCGAATGATTTCGCTGTAATCCGTGGTGCTCATCTCCAGCCAGACCTGACCCGGGCGCATAACCTGTAAAAAGCCGTCATCGCCCTCTGCGACAGCCGAACTTGCGGCAGGTGAGGGCAGGCAAGTCACAATCAAATCAACGGTTTCACCCAATACTTTTGGCGACGCCGCAAACTTTGCCCCGCGTTCGACATATTCAGCGACAAGAACATCGTCGAGATCACGAACGGTCACATCATGCCCGTTGCGGATCAGGCTGCCCGCCAGTTTTCCGCCGACATTTCCAAGGCCGATAAATCCGATTTTCATATTAGCGCCAAATTTAGTCCCAAAAGACAATGTTCAATGACAATGCCAAAAGAAGATGAAACTGCAATACGAATTTAGTAAAGCGCCGGACGAACGCCGACACAATTGAAAAATTTGGCCAATTGGGTGAATATTTTTGCTGTTCAGCCCATGCCGAACAGAGATTGCTTGCAGTTTAGGTCCTGATCTTAAGTCACGTCATATCCGCGTTTTGCGGACAGGGCCTTCGCAATCTGTGAACGCGCAAGTGCGCAAACCGCTTTGCGATCCGTCATCGTGCCGGGGTCAAACGGATCGAGGAAATGGACGCCAACATCATAGCTGCCGGAACGGGTGAATGCGCGCCACGCACTTTCCCAGCCGGTTTCTTCGCCCAGCCATGCGATGTCGGGACCATTTGCGCCGAAATCCAGCAATATCGGCTGTATCATTACAGGTTTTGGCGGAGGTGCCAGAGTCGCAAACAGCGACTGTTTGAACGGCAAAAGTCCGCGACCATCGGATGTTGTTCCTTCGGGAAAAAGCGTCACAGACCAGCTCTCGGCAATCGCTTCACGTAATTCGGCGACTTGCTGCGCAACATTTTGTTTATCGGTCCGGCTGATGAATATTGTACGGTTTAGCTTTGCGAGCCAGCCGATAATTGGCCAGTCTCTGACGCCGTCCTGTGCAACAAAAGCGGACCCTGTAATGCCGGCAAGTATCGGAATATCATGCCATGAAATATGATTTGCAACAAAGAACACATCTTTGCGCAACGGCCTGCCGTAAACGTTTACCCGCGCACCTAAGGCACGGGCGGCAATGCGCAGGAAAAGCATCGCCCAAGGCGATGGCAATTTCAGAATGTGCCATAATACATGGAAGGGCAACAAACATAGCAATGGCCCGATAATCCACATGGCGCGCAGGGCGCAAAGCAAAACGGCTTGTGGCTCCGCCTTGCGGATAGGAATTGAAAATGCTGTCATCAACAATTGTATTACGGCGGCGGTGTGACTTTGTGATGACAATTTCTGCGCGGCACGCGTCATGAGAATAACCCGCTGCCGTCCTCAACCATGAAATTTTTTGAACCAGTCGTTGCGAATTGTACAATTGTGCTCCGGTCAGATCACGGCTTAATACTCATCTACAATTGTGTAAGCAAAAAGACGGAATTTCCATGCAAACCAGTGCGCGAGTGGTCATTATTGGTGGCGGTATTATGGGGGCTTCGCTGCTTTACCATCTCGCCGAGCTCGGCTGGACCGATTGCCTGCTGATTGAAAAAGATGAGCTAACCTCCGGCTCTACTTGGCACGCTGCCGGGCAATGCCCGAATATCACCGGCAGCTTTAACCTCGCGAAGATGCACGCATATAGCAATGATCTCTATCCCCGGCTCGAAGGACTGACGGGGCAGTATGTCAGCTGGCACAAATCAGGCGGCATTCGGCTGGCAACGAATGAGCGCGAATTGGCATGGATGCGCTATATTGAGGGTTTTTCAAAGATTATCGGCTTTGAAATGGAGATCATCCCGCCAGAAGAAATCCTACGCCACAATCCCTTCATGACGTTGGATGGCGTTGTCGCAGGGGCGCGAACGACCGAGGATGGCCATGCCGACCCGTCGGGCATCTGCAATGCACTTGCCATCGGCGCTAAAAATATGGGCGCAAAGATCGTCCGCAAGAACCGCGTAACGGGTCTCACTCAACGGCCATCGGGCGAATGGGATGTTGCGACGGAACAGGGAACGGTCCGCGCCGAAATCGTCGTCAATGCAGCCGGTTGTTACGCCCGGCAGATCGCGCAGATGGCAGGCATCGACATTCCGGTGACCAATATGGAACATCATTATGTCGTCACCGATCCCATCCCGGCTTTTAAGGACCGTGACGAAGAAATCCCCGTCATGCGCTGCCCGCATGTTTCGGGATACTTTCGTCAGGAACAGAAAAGCGGCCTGATTGGCGTTTATGAAAATGTCGGCCTTGCCGAAGCCTGGGCTCCGCGCGGCGGACATCCCGAATGGGAGTCGACCAGCGAGCTGTTTCCCGAAGATCTGGAACGGATTGCTCCGTGGCTAGAACGCGCCATAGAACGCATGCCGATTTTTGGCGAGGTCGGATTGCGCCGTTTTGTCAACGGCGCAATCCCGCATACGCCCGATGGCGGCCCTCTTCTTGGTCCTGCAGTGGGCCTGAAGAATTTCTGGCATTGTTGCGGCACAAGTTTTGGCATTGCGCAGGGCGGCGGTGCGGGCAAATATATGGCGCAGTGGATGGTATTTGGCGACGCTGACATCAATATGACCGAATTCGACCCGCGCCGCTACGGCCCCTATGCCGATGAACAATATAGCCGGGACAAGGTGTTTCTTGATTACCGGATGACCTTTACGACACGGCTTCCGGGCGAGGAAGAGCCCGATGGGCGTCCCCAAAAAATCAGCGCATTATATGGCCGCTTGCTGTCTGCAGGCGCGGTTTATGGCGAAACCTATGGCTGGGAACGGCCCAAATATTTCGCGCTGGATGGCGCGCAAGAGCAAGGCGGCTATCACCGCACGAATAGCTTCGATGCCGTTGCCGCCGAAGTCAAAGCCGTGACAGACGGGGTCGGCGTGCTCGATCTGTCGGGCTTTGCCAAATATGACGTGACAGGACCGGATGCCGAATCCTTCCTAAACCGTATTTGCGCCAACCGGATGCCGAAGAAATTGGGCGGCATTGGCCTTGTCCATCCGCTGTCCGTACAAGGCCGTATCTATGGCGAAATGACCGTGACGCGCTTTGCCGACGATCATTTTTATTGTCTGTCTGCTGCGGCTGCTGAACAGCGCGATTGGGATTTGCTGATCCAAAGCAAATTGGTGGGTGAGGATGTGACCATCCGCAACCTGACGATGGATTTGGGCGTGCTGGTGATGAACGGCCCACGTTCGCGGGAGGTGCTGGCGAAACTTACCAATGCGGATTTGAGCAATGAAGGATTTCGCTGGTTGAGCGGTCAGGAAATCACGATTGCCGGCATTAAGATGCGCGCACTGCGGGTATCCTATGCGGGGGA
>JANOKA010000148.1:0-3790 GCA_031418995.1 Sphingomonadales bacterium
AAATTGGTCGGGACGACAGGATTCGAACCTGCGACCCCCACACCCCCAGTGTGATGCGCTACCAGGCTGCGCTACGTCCCGACCGGGCGCGGGGCTTTTTATGGGTGTCTGGTAACGACCCGCCACGCGTAATTTGTTGACCCCGCGCCTATATGGCGGGCAATATGCAAATGCAAGTGCCGCAAATGCGCGAATGCCAATTTTGTCCCTTAAACATTGCGCACGGCATCGCTGCGTGATAGTCGCCGCCGCTTAAACTTTGCGTGCGCTTATACACGGCGGCACGGCAGTCACTTTCGGGGAATAGCACATGGATTTTGCAATTTTTGTAACCGCCGCCGCAACGGCAACGGCCGCGCCCAGTGGGCAGGCGTTTTTTATATCGAACGTTTTGCCGCTCATCATGATTTTCGTCGTGTTTTATTTCCTTTTGATCCGTCCGCAGCAAAAGCGCGCAAAGGACCATGCAGCGCAAATCGCGGCGGTTCAAAAGAACGATGATGTCATCACTGGCGGCGGATTGATGGGCAAGGTTACCAAGGTAACCGACGATTATGTCGAGGTTGAAATTGCTACAGGCGTAAAGGTAAAAGCAGTGAAATCAACGCTGACCAATGTGCAGTCGCGCAGCATCAAACCCGCCAATGATTGATCGCGCCCCTTGCGCATAATCAATCGCTTACCCAATTAAGATGTCACATCAACACGCGGAAACTGCTCATGCTTGAATTCTCACCGATGCGCCGATGGACATTATATGCGTTGATAGCAATTGGCGTCATATTGGCGATTCCCAGCCTTGTGCCGCCGCGCTATATGGCGATGGCACCGTCATGGGTTCCGCATGCAAAGATCAATCTAGGCCTTGATCTTGCCGGGGGCAGCCACATTTTGTTAGAGGCCGATGGCTCGCAATTGGCGGTTACGCGGCTGGAAACATTGGACGATGCGGTTCGCAATGCCATGCGCCGCGCCGATCCTAGAATTTCGATAGACAGCGTGTCCCGCGCCGATGGCAAATTGAGTTTTATCGTTACCGATCCGGCACAAATCGATGCTGCGCGAGAGGCGATTCTTCCCATTACCGCGAATACAACCGGCGGGCGGGATTGGGACATTGCTGTGCTCGACGGCAACCGGATCAGCCTTTCTCCGGTGGCATCGGGAGATGCAGAGGCGCTGGATCAGGCAATGGATACGGCCAAAGACGTGATCGATCGGCGGATCAACGCCATTGGAACGTTGGAGCCGACGATCATTCGTCAGGGCGATAACCGGATTGTGGTGCAGGTGCCAGGCCTTGAAAATCCGGAACAGTTAAAGGCGCTGATCGGCAAAACTGCCAAGTTGGAGTTTAAGCTAGTCGATGACCAAGCCGACCCCGATGATGTAACCAAAGGTAAAGCGCGCGTCGGCAGCCAGATATTGCCCTATGCCGAAGGTGGCGGCTTCATTGCCGTGCGCCGCCTGGGCGGGATAGCAGGCGATAAACTGGTCCGTGCAACGCCAACCGTATCGCCAGACGATAATCAACCCGCGGTGGATATCCAGTTTGACACCGAAGGTGGCCAGAAATTTGCGCGTATGACGCAGCAATATAACGGAAAATTGTTCGCCATTATACTGGATGGGCAAGTGATTTCTGCGCCGCGCATTAACGAACCGATCTTGGGCGGACAAAGTCAGATCTCCGGCAGTTTCACCACCGAAAGCGCCAATGCGCTAGCCATTTCATTACGTTCCGGCGCGTTGCCGGTTGAATTGAAAGTGGTTGAAGAGCGTTCGGTTGGCCCGGATTTGGGCGCAGATTCAATCCGGCGGGGCGCATTGGCGGCGATCATCGGAACGACGGCAATATTGGTCTTGATGATGGTCACTTATGGCCGTTTCGGGATTTATGCCAATTTCGCGCTGATTATAAACATTGCGATGATCCTTGCCGTGATGGCTATGTTCAATGCAACATTGACGCTGCCGGGTATCGCCGGATTTGTGCTGACCATTGGCGCGGCAGTGGACGCTAACGTACTGATTAACGAACGTATACGCGAAGAGGCAAGACGTGGACGCCGATTGGTGCAGGCGATTGAAAACGGTTACAAAGAGGCCAGCCGCGCGATTTTTGATGCCAATATTACCAACGTTATTGCGGCGGTATTGATGTTCCTGATCGGGTCTGGGCCAATACGCGGATTTGCAGTGGTGTTGATGATTGGCATTGTCACCAGCGTTTTCACCGCTGTGGTAATTACGCGCATGTGGGTTTCGGGCTGGATCAAATCGAGCCGTCCGACAGAGCTGGTTATTTGAGGAGGATAGAGAAATGAAACTGCTCAAACTGGTTCCTGATGACACCAATATCGGATTTTTGAAATGGCGCAATGTTGCCTTTTTCATTAGCTCGTTCCTTATTATTGCTTCGATAGTATTGGTGGCAACAAAGGGTCTGAATTTCGGCGTCGATTTCAACGGCGGACAAATGATCCGTGCGACATTTACGCAAGACGCCGTGGCTCCGGTGGCCAAACTGCGCGAAGAGGTTGCAGCGCTTGGTTATGGCGAACCCATTATTCAGCGGTTCGGTAAAGAAAACCAGGTTTCGATCCGGATGAAATTGCCCGAAGGCGCGGATAAAAACCCCGAACTGTCCAATGTGATGGCGGACAAGATTACGGGAAAATTGAAAAAAGATCATCCCGGCGCGCGCATTGACGGTGTGGATTCGGTGTCAGGCAAAGTATCGGGAGAGCTGTTCTCTGACGGTATCTGGGCGTTGATTGCAGCAGTTATCGGGGTGTCCGCGTACATATGGATACGGTTTGAATGGCAATTCGGTGTCGGAGCAATTTGGGCATTGGTGCATGATGTTACTTTAACGCTAGGCCTGTTTTCGCTAACCGGAATGGAGTTTGATTTGAACATCATTGCCGCGTTGCTTACGATTATTGGCTATTCACTGAATGATACGATTGTGGTGTATGACCGTATTCGTGAAAACCTGAAAAAATATCGTAAGATGGATATGAGCGCATTGCTCGATTTATCGGTCAACGAAACGCTGGCGCGCACAATAATGACCAGTGTGACGATTTTAACGCCGCTGGTAATCCTCGTGTTCTTTGGCCCTGACGTGATTTTCGGATTTGCCACCGCGATGACATTCGGTATTTTTGTGGGGTCTTATTCGTCGATTTACATGGCCGCACCGATTTTGATTTGGACCAAAGTAGGACCAGATAGCTTTATCCCCGATGAAGATGTCGCTGCGAACCGCAATGCTGAACGCATGACCGAAGGATATGGCGCAAAGGTTTGAATAAGGTCCTATCATTTGAATAGACCTGTAACGCTTAGCCCGCCGAAGTGCGCCTAGCAGGTGAGCGCGCAGCTACAGGCTCAGGGCCAGGATTTATATATTGTCTTTGGTACACAAACCCCGGAATAATGCGTCCAACCGTTCCGCGTTATTTACCCATGAAAAATGCGCTACATTGGCTGCAACGCGTTCAGCCGGGATCGGGTTTCGTATCAGATCTTCAATCGCCGCAACGATACTATCCACGTCTGTTTTTACAATCCGTCCTGCGTCTGCCGAACGGATCAGTTCCGGCGCGCCGCCGACATTGCTGGCAACAACGGGGGTTCCGCACGCCAGCGCCTCTACCCATGCGTTGGCAAGTCCTTCACTCGCCGATACCAGTGCCATGACGTCCGCAGCAGCAAACAGCGCGGGCAAATCGTCGTGCGGTACATTGCCCATGAAACGCAAACGGTCTGCTACGCCGATTTG
>JANOKA010000149.1:0-1833 GCA_031418995.1 Sphingomonadales bacterium
CCGTTCTGTGCGTTCCTCATAAGTATAAGGGCCTTTCAGGCCGGGAATACCACGCTCCATCCTTTCTAATATACGCTCGTAAGCTGCCTTGAATTCGGGATTATCCATTTTGTTGGCGCGCTTTGCGCGTAATTCTACGAAGGGCTTTCCGTTTTTTGTGATGTCTATTATCTCACCTGCCTCCGCGCGCGCGAGCGCCTTTGACAGATTTGCATTCAATTCCCGAACCGACATTACGCCCATTGCACCGACTCCATTTGGATAATTGTTGCAACATTACACAATTGTTGCAACAGTTGCAACAATCACCCCGCCAGCGCCGCGATCAGCGCTGCAGCATCCGCATCATCATTATACACATGCGGGGTCACGCGCAGCGATGTTCCGCGCAGCGATACGTGGACATTGGCTGCCGCCAATCTGTCCGTCAGGCCGTCCGGTACGCCATTTGGAAAACGGAGCGACAGGAAATGCGGGGCGCGGATGCCGATATCATCAGCGATAAGCCCGATGCCGCGCGCCGCATCCGCGATTGCATTGGTTTTGGCGGCCAAAGTATCGCTAACCGCCTGTACACCCCATTCCAGCAGCATGTCGATGCCCGCTTTTGCGGCCAGCAACAACGGCGGATTTGATTTTTCGCCCATGTCAAACCGCCGCGCCCCGCCCTGAAAATCATCGCGGTAATCGGTTAGGCGGGAAAAATCCTGCGCGCCTGCGCGGTTTGCCCAGCCATGTTCAATCGGCTGGCCAGCCTGATATTTCGGCGCCACATATAACGCGCCCATGCCATAGGGCCCCATCATCCATTTATAGCAGGCCGAAACGCAGAAATCGGGCTGTACGCTGCCAATGTCAAACGGCATCGCGCCCAGCGATTGAGTCAAATCGAGCACTAGCGCTGCACCAACGCTGCGGCATTTTTCGCCAATCGCCACCAAATCGAGCAATCCGCCATCGGCCCAGTGATTATGCGGCAACGCGGCAATCGCTGTATCGGGGCCAATCGCATCCAGTACAGCGGCGGTCCAGCCCAAAGCCGCATCGCGCTGCACCGTCACGATATGCGCGCCCACTTCGCTGGCCCGTTCGCGCCAGATATACAGGTTCGATGGAAACTGATCCGCCAGCACAATCACCGATTGCCCCTCCGCCAAGGGAAGGTTTTTCGCTGCTGTGGCCAATGCATAACTGACCGACGGAACAATCGCGATATTGTCCGCCGCTGTGCCCATCAATGCCGCGGCGCTGCCTCTGAAATCTTCGGCATAACCAAAGAAATCGGCTGGCTTATATGTCCATGGCTGCGTTTTTTTGGATGCGCCGACCGCCAACGCGGCGCGCACGGTATCGGATAGCGGCGACATATAGGCGCAGTTTATATAATGGACATCGGCGGGCATGTCGAAACGGTGCCGCTGGTTTGCAATAATAGTCATGCCGCACCGTTAGGCACAGCAAGCACGTCACGCAAGTGTTTGCGATTATTGAACCTGACCGCCCATTTGCGCATCAATTTGCGCCTGAATTTCAGGGGGCAAGCCTTGCGGTGCGCCGCCCGCTGGACCTTGAGGTGGGCCTGCTGGTCCGCCCCCGCCTGAACCGCCGCCTGGACCACCCTGTGCCGCTTGTTGCTTTTGCATTTCGGCCATGCCCTGTTCAAATTTCTCGCGGGTGATAAAATCTTTCAGTTCAACCTCGAATATCAACATGCTGCCGCCCGGCAATACGACCTGCCCGGTTTTGGGATCGGTTTTATCCTGGTCGCCGTAACCCAGCTTGGCCGGAATCCAGATTTTATATTTGCCGCCGCGCTTCATTTTTTTCAGCGCC
>JANOKA010000150.1:0-13686 GCA_031418995.1 Sphingomonadales bacterium
AATACCCCGCAACCATGCTGTAACCCGCAGTTTTCTGTGCAAGTTCACAGTTGATTGCAAAAAATCACTACCGCGCAAACCATGTATATAGATTGTCAAAGAGCCATGTGCATTGCTGCCTCTTCAAATCCTACATTTCAACCGAAATCATACGATCCCTAAATCTCGACCTGACTGCCCAGTTCCACCACACGGTTTGATGGCAGTTTGAAAAACTCCATCGCATTGGCGGCATTGCGCAGCATCCATGCGAACATTTTCTCGCGCCAAATCGCCATTCCGGGCAGTTTGGATGCAATCAATGTTTGGCGCGACAGGAAGAAACTGGTCTGCATCATTTCGAATTTAGGACCGCAAATATCAACGGTTTCCAGCGCGGCAGGCACATCGGTTTCCTCTAGGAAGCCATATTTTAGATGCAACCGATAAAAGCCCTGCCCCATATCCTTACACTCGATACGGTTGGCGATGTCGACATAGGGAACGTCTTTAATCACCACGGTCAGGATCAGCACGCGTTCGTGCAGCACTTTATTATGTTTGATATTGTGCAGCAATGCCGATGGTACGCCTGCGGCAGTAGACGCCATGAATATGGCGGTTCCGGGTACGCGCTGCGCGCTGTTGGCGGCCGATTTAATGAAAATTTCCATCGGCATCGTGCTTTCCGACATGCGTTGCCGCATCAATTGCCGTCCGCGTGACCATGTGGTGAGCATTGTGAAAATAATCATACCGATAATCAGCGGGAAATATCCGCCCGATGGTACTTTGAGCAGGTTCGCACCCAGATAAGCAATATCGACGATGAAGAATACCACCAGTACCGGCAGTGCTTTCCATTTTGGCCATTTCCACAATGTCATCAACACAACCGACAGCAATACCGTATCAATGAACATCGCGCCGGTTACCGCGATACCATATGCCGCCGCCAGATTGGTCGACGATTTGAAAAACAGCACCAATGTGATGACCATTATCATCAGGGCCCAGTTGATCGCTGGGATGTAAATCTGACCCGCCGCGCTTTCGCTGGTGTGCAATATGCGCAGACGCGGGATGAAACCCAATTGAATGGCCTGCTGCGTCAGCGAAAATGCGCCCGACAAAACGGCTTGGCTGGCGATAACCGCAACCATGATGGTCAGGATGATAATCGGCAATCGCACCATATCAGGCAGCATCAGGAAGAAAGGATCTTTAATGACCATGGCCGCCTGTTCGGGGGGCAACGCCAATACCATCGCGCCCTGCCCCATATAATTCAGCATCAATGCAGGCAGGACAAATCCGATCCACGCATAGCTGATGGGGCGGCGGCCAAAATGGCCCATATCGGCATACAGCGCCTCAGCCCCTGTGACCGCCAGCACCACGGAACCCAGCGCAATGAAAGCACGAAAGCCATCAATCCTGAAAAAATTGACCGCGTTTAACGGATTGAGCGTGTGGAGGATTATCATCGGATCTTTGACCAGATAAATCAATCCGAGCACCGCCAATGTGGCGAAATATAGCAACATGATCGGGCCAAAAAATGCGCCGATTTTAGCTGTCCCGCGTGACTGTATGGCAAATAATCCCAATATGATGACGACCGCAATCATCAACGTCCACGGTTTGAATCCGGTATCGATATATTGTAATCCCTCCGCCGCAGACAGGATCGACATGGCCGGTGTAATCATTGAATCGCCGTAAAACAGCGCGGTTGCAAACACGCCCAACATGATGATCGGCGCGGTCCAGCGTGCGCCTTCCGACTTACGGTTAATCAGCGCCAGCAAGGCCAAACTGCCGCCTTCTCCTTTGTTATCGGCACGCATGATTGTCAGGGCATATTTGAAGGTAACGACGATCATCATCGACCAGAATACCAGACTAAGTACGCCGTGGATGTGAAGCGGGTCGGGATCAATCGGGTGATGCCCGGCAAATGTTTCCCGAAACGCGTAAATCGGGCTGGTTCCGATATCTCCGAAAACAACGCCAATCGCGCCAACAGCCAAAGTCGCCATGGATGCTTTCTTGTGTCCATGCCCGGACGATGCATCTTGCTCTGAACTTTCAGATGCATTGTCTTCCACATTTTGCGCTTCTGCCATTATTTACCCCTTGGCATGATACCCTATGGATGGCCGCATGATTTGCTCAAGTCGCGCCAAAGTGGACGCGGTTACCACGGCCATGGATGCGGTACAACAACGCATTATAAAGCGGATGATTGTAATATTATATAATATATACAATACGTTAATTTGCCGCAATTGGCGGCGCCGCAACCGATGATTGCATAGTTTGCAACCCTTTAATCTGCGACTCAAGCCGGGGCTTCCATTTCGCCTCTTTGGGCGCGCGCGCTAACAAGCCTTGCCATTTGCCCAGCGCCAAATCGGTGCGCCCTGCAAACAACGCTGTCAGTCCCTCAAAATAGTCTGGTACAGGCTGATTTGGCGAAAATTCGCGTGCCTTATCAAATGCAAATTTTGCTGGCGGAGACATTTGGCCATCGCTTGCCAACAAAAGCTGTAAACCCAGCCCTGCCCAAAGATCGGCATTGCGCGGATTTTTTCGCAGGCCGGACCGGATATAGGACGCCGCAAATTGATAGTTGCCATCACGTGCATAAGCATCGGACAGGATCAAATAAGGCCGTGCGCTGCTATACGTCTGGTCCATTTCCGACCGCATCAATATCATATCTGCCGCCGCCGCGCTTTCGCTAACCGATGCGGTTGCTGGTGATCCTGCAACATTCGGGCGGCCTTGCAGCGCGTAACCCGCCATCGCCAATATTCCCGCCGCCGCAATGGCTTCCCATGTTTTACGCGGCAATTTTCCGAATATTACAAGCGTAGCAAAGGTCAGCGCAGTCAGCATGACCATGATAATCCAGCCCATCATGGCTTGGCCTTGCGGAACAATCCGCGTGATGCAAATATCGCCGCTGCCAGAAGCAGCAACGGTGCAAACCACAATAAAATCGTTACGCCCGAAAGCGGCGGATCATAGCTGACCCATTCGCCGTAACGCGATATCATCCAGCTGCGGATGGCGTCGGGGCTTTCACCCTGTTCTATACGCAGGCGCACTTCGCTGCGCATAACCTGCGCAATCGGCGCGTCACTATCGGCAATCGATTGACCCTGACACTGGATGCAACGCAGCGATAGCATCAGGTTCTTTGCGCTGGCTTCTTGCGATGCATCGGCCAGCTGCGCGTTGGCATAACTGGTTCCTGCGTCCTGCGCACGCAATGGAGCGGCAATAAGCAAAGCTGCAAATATGATACTGCGCATCACTTCGCATCCTCCAACTTGGCCAGCAATTGCGGCACATGTTCGGCGCGGATATCGCCGATATGCTGATACACTATCGTTCCGTCGCCGCCGATAATATAGGTTTCGGGCACGCCCGATGAGCCCAGTGACAATTGCAATTTCATATTGGCATCCGCGCCAATCAGCGCAAACGGATTGCCATATTGGCTCAGGAATGCCGCCACGTCGCGCGGATGATCGCGGATGGCAACCCCGTAAATCTGCGCGCCGCGTGATTTCAGTTCCTCCAGATACGGCGCCTCGGCGCGGCACGGGATGCACCAGCTGGCAAACACATTCAGCAATCGCGGCGTACCATCGGCAAAATCGGTATGGCGCAATCCTGTCACACCTTCCGTTGCAGCAGGCAGATCAAAGGCAGGCAGTTTTTGCCCGACCATGTTAGACCGGACAAAATCATCCTTGGGCCGGACAAGGCCATATATCGCCAATCCCGCCACAAATGCGAGCAACGCCAGCGGTAACCAGACCCAGCGGCCGCGCATCAATATGCGCCCTGCCCGGCGATACGCCGCAAACCAAGCCGCCGGAACATCCGCCCAATCAGCGCCAGAAATCCGCCAAACGCAATCAATCCGCCGCCCAGCCAGATGAGCGTCACAAACGGTTTCCACCACAGCCGCACTTGCCACAGCGCATCCGGTCCTGATCCGGCGCTGCCCTCAACTGGCGCAATCACGGCATATAACTGCCCGTTCCACCGTGTTAGCAATGCCGCCTCGTTGGTGGCTTGTACCGGCGTGAAAAAATTGCGCGCTTGCGGCCGCATATCATAAACTTTGCTGCTGCCCGTTTGCGCTGCAAGTTCGCCCTCCAACGCGACCCAATTATCACCCGCGATGGGCGATACGTTGTTCAGTTTAACCTTCCACCCGCCAACCTCGCGGGTTTCGCCAATTTTCATCGCCGACAGGTTTTCGCTGGAAAAACCCGATTCCGTGGCCATTCCCGCCACCGACAGCGCCAGGCCGAAATGCGCGATAACCATCCCGAACAGCGCCAACGGCACACGTCGTAAGTTGCGTCCCCATAATGGCATAAACGAGGCAAGCGCCAATCCGGCAGCCAAAGCCAGCGCCATAATCGGCATAACGCCAGCGCTTGGCCGGATGTAAATTGCCGCCGCAGCGGTTATAATTGCGAGCAACACAGGCGCGATCATCCGTCCACTGATCCGCGATGTATCATCCTTGCGCCAGCGCAACATCGGACCAAAAGTCAGCAGCAGCATGAGCATGATGGCAATCGGCGCAGCGGCCTTGTTAAAATAAGGCGGCCCCACCGAAATTTTGCTGCCCATGGCTTCAGCCAAAATCGGGTATAAAGTGCCGATCAGGACCACGCCCAATATCGTACTCAGCAGTATATTATTGCCGACTATCGCGGCCTCGCGGCTTAGCAAATTAAACGTCTTGCCCTGCGCCACGCCGCCAATGCGCAGCGCAAAAAGCGCAAAAGCGCCGCCGACATATATTAGCAGCAACGCCAGAATAAACGCGCCGCGTTCGGGATCAACGGCAAAGGCGTGCACGCTGGTCAATATGCCCGAACGCACCAGGAACGTTCCTGCCATTGACATGGCAAACGCGATCAGCGCCAACATCACGGTCCATGCGCGCAACGCATCACGGGTTGCCAGCACGCTGACCGAATGCAGCAATGCGGTCGCGGCAAGCCATGGCATTAATGATGCATTTTCCACCGGATCCCAAAACCACCAGCCGCCCCAGCCCAGTTCGTAATACGCCCAGTAACTGCCTGCGGTAATCCCCAGCGTCAGAAATATCCACGCGCCCAGCGCCCATGGCCGCATTGCGCGCGCAAATACCGGCCCGACTTTGCCCGTAATCAACGCCCCCACGGCAAACGAAAACGCCACCGACAACCCGACATAACCAAAATACAATGTCGGCGGATGAAACGCCAAACCGATATCCTGAAGCAACGGGTTAAGCCCAGCGCCTGTCTGCGCCGCCGGATTTAGCCGTTCAAACGGATTTGAGGCAAATAAAAGGAATGCAAAAAACCCGATGGCCAGCAACGCCTGCGTCATCAATGTGGCCGACAGCGTTTGGATATCCAGCCGTTTTTCAAACAAAGCCACCGCTGCGCCTGCTGCTGATAATATCGTCACCCACATCAGCATGGAACCTTCGTGATTGCCCCATGCGCCCGCCAATTTGAATATCGCGGGCTTATCAATATGGCTGTTGCTCGCGACCAGCAAAACCGACAGGTCAGTAACCCAGAATAGCCATAGCAACGCCATAAAAGAAAACAGACAAAGCGCGCCTTGCGCCAACGCGACGGGCCGCGTGATATCGGCCAGAACCGCGCCTTTTCCTGCCAGCGCCATGGCGCCGCCCAGCACTTGCAATATGGCCATCGCCGCCGCCAACCAAAGCGCGGCCAATCCTGCTTCTGCGATCATTGCGCGATGCTTTCCTGCGTTTTTGCAGCAGCGGTCATATCAATATCTTTCAACTCGCGCGGCACATAATTTTCATCATGTTTGGCCAGCATATGATCGGCAACAAACACGCCGCCTTTACCCAGCTTTCCATCGGCAACTACGCCCGATCCCTCAACGAATAAATCTGGCGTAATGCCGCGATAGATTACCGCAACCTCGTCCGTTTGGTCCTGCACAATGAAATTCACCGTTACGCCGTCTGCTGCGCGCTGTATCGATCCGGGCTTCACCATTCCGCCCAAACGGATGGCAGTGCCGGGCAATACCTGCGCCTTGGCCAAAGTGGTCGGGGTATAGAAATACGACGCCTCTTCTTTCAGCGCCGACGCCGCCAACACGCCAGCGCCCAGCAGCGCAATCAACGCCATCACTGCCAAAATCAAACGCTGGTTCTTTGCCTTCATGCGCTATCGCCGCGATTTTGCAGGTCAGTGGCCAAATCTTCGGACCGGCGCATGGCCACATAACTGGACACCAGTAGCCACGCGATACCGATTCCCGTGATGGCAAATGCGGCAATGACAAAATGTTGATGGTTCACACGCGTTAATCCTGTGCCATTCGGCGCATCCGCGCATCGATTTTTACCTCGGCCAGCGCGGCGCGCATCCGCATCAAAACCACCGCGCCGAAAATCAGGCTAAACCCGATTACAGCGGCGAATAATGGCCATAAATAACTCGAATCAATGCTCGATCCGCCCAACGTTATGCTGGCCTTTTGATGTTGGCTTTCCCACCAGATGACCGAGCGGTTAATAATCGGAATGTTTATCGCGCCGATTACGCCGAATACAGCTGCTATGCGGCTGACATTGCCCTTTTCACTGCTGGCAGTGGCAAGCGCAATATAACCCAGATAAAGAAAAAACAGCACCAGCATTGATGTCAGCCGTCCATCCCATACCCACCATGTACCCCATGTCGGGCGGCCCCAGATTGATCCGGTAATCAGGCAGATTGCTGCAAACATCGCGCCAGGAACCGCAACCGCCCGCGCCGCAATTCCCGCCAGCGGATGCCGCCAGACAAGCTGCATGATGCTGGCCACCGCAATACCCATCCATCCCGCCATCCCCAGCCACGCAGCGGGGACGTGGACGAACATAATCTTTACAGTGTCCCCCATCAACCGTTCACCGGGCGTAGCAAAAACGCCCCAAATCAATGCACCCGCCAGCAATATTATCCCCGGCCAAAACAATGCCGGGGTTAGCGGCTTTGCAATGCGCAGGAATTTGGCAGGATTGGCGAAACGATGCATATGTCTGCGGGTTACGCGTTTGGCGGCGCGGCTTCAATGATGAAATGATGTAAACGCGGTTGCAGCAAATTTATTTGGAAGACGGATATAAAATTTAACGCCCGATAAGCCTTTGCGCCATGTCATCGGCGACAAAAGCTGACGGCGATCCGGTGGCTTCGCTTTCTTCCCAAATGGCGCGCAGGCGCGCCGGGATCATGTCGATACGTGCATGAACCTCATCTACCGATGACTGGCCCAGATATTCCAAACCGACGTTGATGATGCCCGCTGCGTTAATCACATAATCGGGCGCGTATAATATGCCCCGGTCATGCAGTATTTGTGCATCGCTGCGCATGCGCATCTGGTTATTCGCGCCGCCCGCTACCACGGCCACATCCAGCGCCGCGATGGTTTCCGGAGTCAGCACCGCGCCCAGCGCATTGGGGCTGAAAACATCGGCCTTCACCGTCATGATTTCGTCAAGGCGCGCTGTAGCCGCGCCCAATTCGATAGCCATTGCCGCCAATTTTTCCGCATCAATATCAGCCAGCGTCAAACGCGCACCGTCCGCCGCCAGCAATCGCGCCACGCCGCCGCCGACACTGCCAATACCCTGAATGGCGACATGGACGCCCACCATATCGGCCACGCCCAGACGCTGCTGCGCCGCGGCTTTAATGCCCAGATATACGCCCCGCGCCGTAAACGGTCCTGGATCACCGCCAGCGGTTCCCGCATCGGTTACTGGAAGGCCCGCGACATGACGTGTTTCGCCTGATATCGTAACCATATCGGCATCGGACATGCCGACATCTTCGGCTGTCACATATTTGCCGCCCAGTGTTTCAATCGCCCGTCCAAACGCCGCCAGCATCTCAGGCGTTTTTATCCTGTCCGCAGGGGCAAGCACAACGCCTTTACCGCCGCCAAGCGGCAATCCGGCCATCGCATTCTTGTAACTCATCCCGCGTGACAGGCGCAACGCATCGGTTATTGCGGCTTGCGGATCGGCATAATGCCAAAACCGTGTGCCGCCTGCTGCAGGGCCCAAATGTGTGGAATGGATGGCGATGACTGCGCGCAAACCGGTTTTGGCATCGTCAAAGACGTGCACCGATTCATGTGCGTCAAAATCAGGTAAGTCCCAGATCGCTGGCATATCGCCCTCCCCTATTGCAACATGCGAACATCGGTTCAAAAGCAAAATGCGCGCGTATATAAATTACATTTTTGCGTAATAATATTACAAGACCGATTTGTCACGCCTTTAATAGGCCTATCGGAAAAACGAAGGGAATGGGGCGACCGACGGGACTTGAACCCGCAACTTCCGGCATCACAAGCCGGTGCTCTAACCAATTGAACTACGACCGCCATAGTGCCGTTACAGACAGGTACGTTCCATAAGATCATCGCATTGGCGGCGTCAAGCGTAATCGCCGCTGCAAATAAGGTTGCAGCAGTGATAACGATATCCCGCCTTGCGACGACAAATTATTTCTTGAGGCTAAGACCGCCGAAACGTTTGTTAAACTGGGCAACACGGCCGCCCGCATCCAACATGCTACCGCGTCCGCCAGTCCAGGCCGGGTGCGATGTAGGATCGATTTCCAGCGTCAACGTGTCGCCTTCTTTGCCATAGGTTGACCGTGTTTCGTAAACGGTACCATCGGTCATCTGAACTTTAATCATGTGATAATCGGGATGAATTCCGGATTTCATATATGTTACTCCAAAAATGGCACTGGTTACCGACCAGAACCTAGGAAAATAGATGTGCCGCCCTTAACGGCGGTATGCACAAATGGCAAGCGCGGTTTTTATGCAGGCGGGTCGGCGATCATCGCCATGAATTCGGCTTCCGATGCCACTTGATCCCCGATCATCGCTTTGCCAGCAAATTTGCATGCCCGCGATCCCATTTTGGTGAAATGAACGTGCAAGTGTAACAGACATCCCGGTTCCACAGGTGCGCGGAATTTCGCGTTATCAATTGACATGAAATAGACCAGTTTGCCCGATCCGGCGAGCCCCAGGCTTTCCATAGCCAGCACCCCTGCGGCCTGCGCCAATGCCTCAATCTGCATCACGCCGGGCATGATGGGCCGTCCGGGAAAATGTCCCTGAAAGTAATTTTCATTCATTGTGACGGCTTTTACTGCGACGATACGCTCGTTCAATACAAGCTCTTCGACGCGGTCGACCAGCAGCATGGGATAGCGATGCGGCAGCACCGCCATCACCTTGCGCACATCATAATTGGCGATATCGCCCATTTATATTACCGGCTGGTTGGCTGGGCAGCCGGCGGGGTGACCGCTGGTTGTGCGGCAGCGGCAGCGGCGCGTTGCTGTTCAGCCACTAATTGCCCGGGTTGATATCCAGCAGGCGGAACGATTTGCACGCTGGGGACAAGGATATTTAACTCGTCGATAATTGCTTTGGAGATATCGACGGTTCCGGCGCGCGCAATGACCGCTTCGGGATTGACCAGCAAATCGACCTTTTTCTTGTCCATCGCGGCTTTTACCGCAGGATCGATTTTCAAGCTGATCTGGTCATCGACATAAGCCAGCGCCAAATCAATTTGCTGGGACAATTGCGCAATTTCATTTTGCGCTTCGCCTTGGCGTTTTTGAAAGGCCTGCGCCGATGGCGTTACCGATTTTTCGTTGGCGCCGGGCTTTTTGGCTTCGGCTTCATAGGCCGCCGCCAGCGTTTGCAGTTCGACCTGCAGCGCTTGTTGGCGTGCATTGCGCGCATCGATTTGCGGTTTATAGGTCACCTGCATTTGCTGCACCGCAACCTGATAGGCATTGGTATTGGCCATCGCGCCGCGCAAATTGGCCGTTGCCACGCCCAGCTTGGATTGGGCCACGACTGCTGGAGCTGCCGCCGTCATTGCAACTGTCGATACCGCAGCAATCATTGCTGCCTTCAATAAAATCTTCATTAGAATTGAGTTCCCACGTTGAAAGTAATTAATTTGGTGTCGTCGCCAGCCTCTTTCAAAAGTGCCTTTGCGATGTCAATACGAAATGGTCCGAATGGCGAGCGCCAGTTGACGCCAAAACCAACCGAAAGCCGGGGTTTGAAGGAGTTGCCGAGGTAGCGTTCTTGCGCGCTGAATGCAAAATCACGGGCTGATCCATCGGCATTCACGCCAACGGTGCTGGTGGTGGCCGCGCCCATGGCGTCACGGGTCAGGAATAACGGCATTGCTGCCACTGCGGCGACTGCGGGGATTGCTGGAATAGCAGGCGTAGTTGGCGTTGCGGGTACGGCGGGTACAGCGGGACGAGCCGCAATCGCTTGGCTAAAGCTGCGCACATTGGTCAGGATTGGCCGCGTAACGCGGAACACTGCGCCAGCGTCAACGAAAATGGATGGCCGCAATCCAAGTTCTTTTGCGCCGCTACCCAATGGAATTTCAAGCTCTGCGCGGGTCAAATAATAGGCGCGGCCGCCGATGGCATCGTCACGAATAGGAGAAATGCGGCCTTTATTATCCAATATCGGCGCGTTAATAACCGTCGCAGTAGGCCCCGTACCAACCAGTGTCGGAACAGTTTGCAGCAGTTGAATACGCGGACCTACGCCGCGAATATCAAACCCGCGAATTTGGGGCTCACCCAAATAAAAGCGGTCCGTCAACCGAACGTCATCAATTCCGTTTGCTGCTGAACCCCGATTTTGCAGCGGGTGGATATAGCCGCCTTCCGCAGAAAGTGCCAAAATGAAGCCGCCGTCTGTTAACCGGAAATATTTGTTCGCATTCAAAACCGACCGGACATATTTTACACTGCCGCCTAAACCGGCAAAATCTTGTGTCAGGCTAAGGCTGTGGCCGCGTGTTGGCCGGATGCGGTTATCGCGCGTGTCATAGACCAAAGTATAACCCAGCGTCGATGTTGTCCGCTTGCCCAGTGCGTCGCATAAAAATCGTCCGGCAAGCTGCGGATCGCATGTTAATGGCAATGGCCCCGTGCCGTCCGGGTCGCTAAAGAAGCGGCTTTGATCCAAAGTCACATCCTCAAAACTCAGCCCATAACGGCCCTGCGCATATAAATATTCGTTAATTGGCACCCCGGTACGCAGCTGAAATCCGGTGCTGGTTTGCGCATAAGTTGTTTGGCGGTTGCCATTTTGGCCGAAACCGAAACTGTTCAGATCACGCCGGAATATATCGCCCGACAGAGCAATTGAACGGTCAAACAAATAGGGTTCGGTAAATCCGATTTCCGCCGATTTGGAAAAACTGGAATAAGATATGCTGGCGCGGACTTGCTGGCCTTTGCCGCGGAAGTTATTCTGTTCAATAGACCCTTGGAAAATAAAGTTTTCCAGGCTGGAAAAACCGGCGGACAAGGACAGCTGGCCATTTGGCTTTTCTTCGACATTGGTGGTCAGGATGATGCGGTCGGGGCCGCTGCCTTGTGACTGTTCAACCTCTAAATCTTCTTGGAAATATCCCAGCGATTTAATCCGGTCGGTTGAACGCTTTACCTGAATGCTGTTAAACGCATCGCCCTCGTTCAGGCGAAATTCGCGGCGGATAACCTTGTCCTGCGTCAATGTGTTGCCGTTAATGTCGATCCGCTCAACAAATACGCGCGGCGTTTCGGCCACGTTGAACGTAATCCCCATCGTCAATGTTGCTTTGTCGCGCTGAAAATCGGGGTTCACATCGGCAAAGGCATATCCAAACAGCCCTGCGGTTTCAGACAGGCTTTCGACAGTATCTTCAACCTGTTTGGCGTCATACCAATCGCCCTTTTGCATCCGCAAAGTGGCTTGCAAAGCCTCGGATTTGAAATCGCGGATTTTGCTGTCGACTTTCACTTCGCCAAATTTGTACCGATCGCCTTCTTCAACCACATACGTGATGATGAAATCTTCTTTGTTCGGGGTCAATTCTGCAACCGCCGATACAACACGGAAATCGGCATAGCCCTTTGTCAGGTAAAATTGCCGCAATTTTTGTTGGTCAAACGCAAGACGATCAGGGTCATAGCTTGTACCCGAACTGAAAAAGCTGGTCAGCCGTGCCTGTTTGGTGACCATTTCCCCGCGCAGTTCGCCATCGGAAAATTGTTCGTTGCCGATGATGTTGATCTGGCGGACTTTGGATTTTGGCCCTTCGTTAATTTCGAACACGATATCGACGCGGTTCTGGTCCAGCTGCACCATTTTCGGTTCAACCGATGCAGCAAAACGGCCCTGACGCTTGTAAAGTTCCACAATACGCGCAACGTCCGCGCGTACTTTGGAGCGCGAGAATATCTGGCGCGGGGCCAATTTGATCTCAGGCTCAATCTTGTCATTCTTAATCCGCTTATTGCCCTCAAGGATGATCCGGTTGACCACCGGATTTTCGCGGACCTCGACGATGACGGCGCCGTTGTTATTGCGGATCGATGCATCGGCGAACAATTCGGTCGCATATAAATCTTTCAGCGCCTGATCCGCCAGCACTTGCGACCATGCCTGACCATTGCGCAACCGGATATAGGATCGGACGGTATCGCCCTCCAAACGCTGTGTACCGACCACGGTAATCGACTGGATAATGTCGGCGGGTGCCTCTGGCGCAGAAACCGGCACAGGCGGCGCAGCTGCTGGTGCAGCGCCCGTTTGGGCCATAACCGAAACAGGCATCAACATAGTTGACGCCAGCAAAGAGATACTAAGGGACTTGAATTTCATTTTCATCCGATCTGCTGTTCCGGTATGCGGCGGCGATAACCTGCCAGTCTTATACTCAAACGGCTCAAAAAAAGCCGCGCTTCCCCCTGCCCCATGACGGCGCGGCAATCAAGCAAACATTGGCCCTGACTTGCCCGATATCTCCGCTCATCCAAATACCCCGAATGAAGCAAGGTCATTAAATGTTACCATCACCATGAATCCAATCAACATAGCAAAGCCTGCGCGAAACGCCCATTCCTGCACTTGCGGTGTTGCAGGACGCCTGCGCACCGCCTCAATCGCATAGAGCAACAAATGGCCGCCATCGAGCATAGGAATTGGCAGCAGGTTCATGAACCCCAAGTTAATCGAGATCATTGCGGCCAACCAAACGAACGCGGCAAAGCCCAAGGCGAAATGTTCGCCCGACACTTTGGCAATTTTTAACGGCCCGCCCAATTCTTTCACAGAACGCTTTCCGCTAATCATCTGACCGATAGTTTTTAGCGTCAAGCGCACGATATTCAAGGTTTCACCAGCCGCGATGAATGGCGCTTTCCAAATACTGACCTCTTCGATTTTTACATTAGAGGAGGAAAGTCCCAACAATCCGCGCCGCATTTCATTACCGAAACGATCGCGTTCGATTTGCACAGCAATAGTAACTGTTTTCTCGATTTGAGCGCCGCTGCGCTCGATTCGCACGGGAACGGTTTCGCCGGGATAGATGGACACTTCGGTGGCGAGCGCCTGAAAACTGTCTACATTGGTTCCGTTTATGCTGACGATTTTGTCACCGACCAATATGCCTGCTTTGGCCGCGGCACTGCCCGGCTGAATGGCCGATGCCACGGGCGGGTTGACCATTTGGCCATATATAACCAAAAAACCGGACAATAATATAATCGCAAAAATGAAATTGATCGCTGGCCC
>JANOKA010000151.1:0-8796 GCA_031418995.1 Sphingomonadales bacterium
GTTTCGCCCTCCCCCTCGGCGACTTTGTAAAGCGCGGATTCGGCTGCCTCAATCTGTCCTTTGGGATCGACATCCTCGCTGGTGTCGAGCGCGTTTTCCACCAATGTGCGGCCAACGCTGACCAGTTCGCGCAGCAACGCCAGATCGTAAATCTGTTGCGCAAAATCGCGCGCGCCCAGCAATCCGGCGCCATCGGCGGTCAACCGCACCAGATAGCCGGGACCGCCCAGTTCCTTCATCGATTCGTCCGCTTCAAAAAACGGTTTCAGCGTCACCGGCGTGACCAGCATATTACGGTCGATCAGCCGCAGGATCTGGTCAAATATCCGGCCGTGCAAAGGCTCAAAAAAATGCGCTGGTTGCAACTTTATCGAGACATCCTCGATAATCCGGTTGTCAATCAGGATCGCGCCCAGAAACGCGGCCTCCGCCTCCACATTTCGGGGCAGTTTTTGGGGTTCGCCGTCATTGACGGCGGCAAGTCTTATCGGTTCGGCCATGCCCTCCTATCAACGCAGATTTCGCGCGGCGCAATGATAAGTTCCCCACAAGCCCCTGTGTGTAGATTGTGGATAAAAATGCGACAGGGGTTGCTTGCCATAATAGTCAAGCTAACACAGTGCCGTGACCGATCCGCGCATCATAAAAGTCGAATTAGACGAAGCCACGATATTATGGCGCAATGCCGATATCGAGCAAGAGCGGCGCGTGGCGATTTTTGACTTGATAGAGGATAACAGTTTCAAACCGTTGCGGGTGATGGAGGACGGTTATGCCGGACCTTATGTGTTGCATATTAGTGTGCAGGACGGGCGGCTGATATTCGATATTCGCCGCGAAAATGGCGATCCGTTCGAAGTGCTGATCCTTGGTTTGGGCCGGTTTCGCCGCCCTATCCGCGATTATTTCGCCATCTGTGACAGCTATTATCAGGCGATCCGCAAGGCGAGCGCAGCAGAGATTGAAACCATCGACATGGCGCGGCGCGGCGTCCATAATGAGGCCGCAGAATTGCTGATCGAACGGCTGGAGGGTAAGATCGAGGTTGATTTTGCCACCGCACGGCGGCTGTTCACATTGATTTGCGTGCTGCATATCAAGGGCTGATACAATATATGATTCTTTGGGGGAAATAGGCCGCGTGGCTGCAAAACGGTTTGAAGCGGCAAAGATAAAGCCGAATTTTCGCGTCATCGCCATTGCAGCGGCGGCGCTGCTGGGCCTGTATGCCCTGTGGAGTTATATCAGCGGCTGGGCCCCGTCACGGGACGAATTTTCGGTACAGGGTATTTTGGTCAGCGAAGAAAACGGCAAACCCAACTGGTCCACCTTGGGTGCAACGGGCGTTGATTTTGTATACCTGACCGCAACGCAAGGCGCGTCCAAACGCGACGCCAGCTTTGAGGCGAATTTGGAAGCGATCAAGGAAATCGGCGGCATCCGGTACGGCGCACTGCATCATTTCGACACCTGCCGTCTGGCATCCGATCAAGCGACATTGTTCATAACCACCGTCCCGCGCAGCGCCAATGCCTTACCGCCTGCTGTCCAGCTTGATTTTTCCGGCACATGCGAAGGCCGCCCAAACCGTCCGCTAATTCTTTCCGAACTCGCCACATTCCTAAGCCAGGTAGAGGCACATAGCGGCGTGCCCGCCGTGTTGTTGCTCGATAGCGAATTTGAAAAGGAATATCAGGTCAGCAAATCCATTGACCGCAATGTATGGCTGGAAAGCAACTGGTTCCTGCCGGATTATTCGGCGCGGCCATGGGTGATGTGGACCGCGAATAAAAGCCGCCATGTTACAGGCATCGATGGCGCAGTGCGCTGGGCCGTGGTGCGCAATTGAGCGGCGATATTGAACGATTGATTGGAGCGGCGCGCGATGCGGCGGGGAATGCCTATGCGCCTTATTCCAAATATCATGTCGGCGCGGCTTTGCTGATGAGCGATGGCAGCATCATCAGCGCCGCCAATTTTGAAAATGCCAGTTACGGTATGACATTATGCGCCGAAACTGTGGCCATTGCCATGGCCAGCAGCGCAGGACGGTTGGGCGACATAATTGATATCGCCGTGGTTGGCGGTCCCGCCGGATCGGTGGGCATGACAGGCGCGGTCACCCCGTGCGGACGATGCCGCCAGATAATCAAGGAGGCCGCCGATATATCGTGCCGCGACATTCGCATATATTGCGCGCATGACGGCGGTTATGATACCTATCTGCTATCTGAATTATTGCCGCATGCCTTTGGGCCATCCAACCTTAAATAGCTAAACCTGAAACAAGCGAGAAACAATGTCGATACTGTCGGATATCTGGATACGCGAAAACGCCAATACAAACGGCATGATCGAACCCTTTGTCGAGGCGCAGCGGCGCGATGGTTGTATCAGTTACGGCCTGTCCTCCTATGGCTATGACGCGCGCGTCGCCGATGAATTCAAGATTTTCACCAACGTCAATTCATCAGTGGTCGATCCCAAGGATTTTGATCCGAACAGTTTTGTCGACCGCAAAACCGATTGCTGCATCATCCCGCCGAACAGTTTTGCGCTTGCCAGAACCGTGGAGTATTTCCGCGTGCCAAAGGATGTACTGGTCATCTGCCTTGGCAAATCGACCTATGCGCGCTGCGGTATCATCGTCAATGTTACGCCGCTGGAGCCGGGCTGGGAGGGGCATGTGACGCTCGAATTTAGCAACACGACACCGCTGCCTGCAAAAATTTACGCCAACGAGGGCGCGTGCCAGTTCCTGTTCCTGAAGGGGGAACAGCCGTGCGAAACAACCTATGCTGATCGCGCCGGAAAATATATGGGGCAACGCGGCGTCACATTGCCGAAGCTGTAACTATAATCTGAATTATAAGAGGATACGAATATGACTGAACCCCGCGAATTTGATATTATCGTTTATGGCGCAACCGGATATACAGGCCGTCTTGTCGCTGAATATTTGGTGGGCCGTGCAGGCGCGCCCAAATGGGCCATGGCGGGGCGCAGCGCGGATAAACTGGCGGCAGTACGTGACGAAATTGGCGCGCCCGCCGATACGCCGCTGGTGGTCGCTGATGCGTCCGATCCGGCGTCACTGGACGCCATGACAAAACGTGCGGCGGTAATCATTACGACGGTCGGCCCGTATCAATTATATGGCAACGAGCTGGTCGCTGCCTGCGCGGCCAATGGCACGCATTATACCGATTTGTGCGGTGAACCCGTTTGGATGCGCGAAAAGATCGATCAGCATAACGGCACTGCGAAAGAATCCGGCGCGCGCATTTGTTTTTCGGCTGGATTTGATTCCATCCCGTTCGATCTGGGCGTATTGATGCTGCAACAGCATTGCATTGAAAAGTTCGAAGAAGCAGCCCCGCGTATCAAAGGCCGCGTCCGCGCCATGCAAGGCAAATTTTCGGGCGGAACCGCAGCCAGCCTGAAAGCGACCATGGCTGCAGCAGCCGTCGACAAAACGGTCATCGCGCATTTGATGAACCCGTTTTGCCTTGTCCCGGGATTTGACGGGCCAGCACAGCCAGCGGGCAACAAACCCGAATATGATGCAAGCCTAGGCAGCTGGGCCACCAGTTTCGTGATGGCGCCGATCAATACCAAAAACGTCCACCGCACAAATGCGCTGCTGGGGCATTTGTACGGCACAAATTTTGTCTATGACGAGATGATGCTGACGGGGCCCGGCGAGCAAGGCGAGGCGATTGCCAATCATGTGGCCAAAACCCCTATGATCGGGACTCCCGACGATCCCGCTCCCGGCGAAGGTCCCACAAAAGACGAACGCGAGAACGGGTTTTACGATGTGTTGTTTGTGGCTGAATATCCCGATGGCCGTACCGCGCGGCTGGGTGTCAAGGGCGACAAAGACCCGGGCTATGGATCGACCAGCAAGATGATCGCGGAAACGGGTATTGCGCTGCTGCAAATCGATGGGCCCGGCGGGATAACTACGCCCGGCGCTGCATTGGGCAGCGAATTGGTCGACCGGTTGACGGCAAACGCGGGGCTGACGTTTACAATTGAGGGGTAAAATTTAGGCTGCGTCACATGTAACTTTGCGGAACGAATTTGCGAACCGCACGTTACCTTATCCTATGAGAAACCAATCTATGGCCTATTCGCGCCCTAAATTCTGTGCATTCGTTTTTGCCGCAGCCATGTTCCCCGGCGCAGTATTTGCCCAAACCGAAGCTGCGCCTTTGAAACCTGCCAGCCCGTTTTATGTTGCGATTTCGGGCGGCGCGAATTTGCAAAATGACCAGCGTTTCAGGGGGTCATCGGCTCCCACGACGACCGAGGCGGAGTATAAAACCGGCGCAGTCGTGCGCGGTGCAATCGGGTACCGCTGGAAAAAGGGAATTATCAAATGGCTGAAACCCCGCACTGAAATCGAGGTATCTTACAGTCAGGCAAAGGCAGATACTGCCACTGCCAGCATAGGCGGCAGGACCGATACAACAACAATCAAACTTGGCTTGGCCAGCGACATTCGCTGGTCGGAAACCCAGACGTTTGTGCCCTATTTTGCCAGTGGATATGGCATTGCCATCGTTGATGCGGGCATCAGGGCACCATCCTATGCGATCAATGGCAATCGCACCCGTTTTGCGCGGCATAACAGTTTGGGCGTCAGCTATACAGGCATGCCCGCCATGGATATATATGCAGAGGGCCGTTTTTCAAAAGTGAGCGGTGCAAATTTTGACCGTAATTACGCCGCTAATGCCGCACTGAATGATAGCGTACGCGCAAAGACAAAGGCATTCGAAATCACAGTTGGCACGCGTCTACAGTTCTAAGGTCAGGGTCGCCCCCCTTTCAAACGCGGCAATCCGGGCCTATATGCGCTGATTATGATATCGCGTTTTTTCAAAAAACGGCTCGGCACGCGCCCTATTGACACTGCCTGCATTCCGGCTGGCATGCGGGTATATGCGATTGGCGATATTCATGGCCGCAATGATTTGTTCGAACAGTTGCTGGCGCAAATAGACGCCGATGAGGTCGCGCGCGGCCCTGCAGAAACGCACATTATATTGCTGGGGGATTTGGTCGACCGCGGACCATCAAGCGCGCAGGTGATCGAAACCGCCATGACCCTGAAATCCGCCAAGCCGAATACGCGGTTTCTAATGGGCAATCACGAAGAGGTTTTTCTGGCTGCTTGCCGTGATCCCAATACCGAAATTGTCCGCTTTTTAATCCGTATTGGCGGCGAAGCAACGATCATGTCTTATCCGGTAACGCGCATCGAATATCTTGAACTTGATATTCAGGAACTGGCGGACCGTCTACCCTCGCTTGTCCCCGAAAAGCATCTAAAATTTCTGGAAAGCTTTGAAGATAAAATCGAAATTGGCGATTATGCTTTTGTCCATGCCGGGGTTAAACCGGGTCAGCCTCTGTACGGCCAATCGCCCAAACACCTGCGCTGGATCCGCGATGAATTTGTCGGACACAAAGGTGATTTCGAAAAAGTCATTGTCTATGGCCATACGATCAGCGCCGATGTGGACGAGGCAAGGTCACGCATTGGCATTGACACCGGCGCGTATGAAAGCGGCAAGTTGACCGCGATTGGAATTGAGGGCGCGCAGCGCTGGTATTTGCAAACCTGATGCGATAGCACGTCGGCATGAGATATTTGCCCTTGATTTTAAGCACCGCAGCGCTTTCCTTATCCCCCCCAGCCATTGCCAATGGCACCGAAGCTGACGCCCAAAGGTTGAAGCAATCGGTGGAAAAGCTCGTGCGTTTTGGCACGCGCCACACCTTGTCGTCGGCGGATGATCCCGGGCGCGGTATTGGCGCGGCGCGGCGCTGGGCGAAGTCCGAATTGGACGCAATAGCGAAATCTTGCGGCGGGTGCATGACTACCGAAACACTCGAACGGCAGATGTCGGGACCGCGCGCACCGGACGGCGTGAACATCGTCGATGTGCTTGCGGTAAAGCCAGGCAAAATGGGCTGGGACCATGTCATCATTATCGCGGCCCATATCGACAGCCGCGTGAGCGATATCATGGACAGTACGAGCGATGCACCCGGCGCAAATGACGACGGATCGGGCAGCGCACTGGTTTTAGAGGCGGCAAGGCTGATGGCCGTTATGCCGCAGGCCGAAGCAACGATAGTGTTCGCTTTGCTATCGGGCGAGGAGCAGGGTTTGATGGGCGGACGGTTGCTGGCCGAAACGGCAAAAGAACGCGGCTGGAAAGTCACCGCGATGCTAAATAATGATATTGTTGGCGGAACTATTGGCACCGATGGCCGCAAGGTGGATAATATCGTTCGGGTGTTCAGCGAGGGTATTCGTGCGTCCGAAGACTTGTCCGGTCAACTTGCACGGCGCGGTAGCGGCGGCGAAGATGACGGACCCAGCCGGGCACTGATGCGTTACGCAGACAGCATTGCGGCGGCGCAAACAGCGGAAATTGAACTGGACGTCTTTGGCGTTCGCCGTCCGGACCGTTTTGCGCGCGGCGGTGACCATCTGCCTGCGCTGGAACTGGGCTTCCCCGCCATTCGCTTCACCGTGGGTGTTGAAAATTACCATCACCAGCATCAGGATATCCGTAACGAAAATGGCATCGAATATGGCGATACGGCGGAGCGCATGGATTTTGGCTATCTGGCAAAGGTAACCGCGCTCAATGTTGCGGTTGCGCGCTCGCTGGCCGAAGCATTGCCCGCTCCGGCTACCGCGTCATTGGCAGGGGCAGTTACGTCCGATAGCATAGTAAACTGGTCGCCAGTACCGGGCGCGAGCGGGTACCGCGTCTATTGGCGCCGCGCCGATCAAGCGGAATGGCAGGGCACGGTCGATGTCGTTGGCGCCGATGCGACAAGTTATACATTCAAAGGGAAGATCGTCGACGATCACTTTTACGGCGTGGCATCGGTGAAGGATCAATATGACGACAGCATCATCACGTTCGCCGGTATACCGCCACGGCCATAAGCCTACAGAAAAGGGGCGGCCCCTTGCAAGAACCGCCCCCTTGTTTCACCGGGTTATTGATTAAGCTCAGATTACGCCACTTGCGGGCGTTCGACCTCGTCCTCAAGATCGCGTAAAACATAGCCGCGGCCCCAGACAGTTTCGATATAATTTTCGCCGCCACATGCCAGCGCCAGTTTCTTGCGCAATTTGCAGATGAAAACGTCGATGATTTTCAGTTCAGGCTCGTCCATTCCGCCATATAAGTGGTTCAGGAACATTTCCTTGGTCAATGTCGTGCTTTTGCGCAGCGACAGCAATTCCAGCATGGCATATTCTTTGCCTGTCAAGTGCACCCGTGCACCGTCAACCTCAACAGTTTTGGCGTCCAGATTAACTGCCAGCTTGCCCGTACGAATAACCGATTGCGAATGCCCTTTTGAACGGCGCACAACCGCATGGATGCGGGCGACCAGTTCTTCGCGGTGGAAAGGTTTGGTGACATAATCGTCGGCGCCGAAGCCAAATGAACGAACTTTACTGTCCATTTCCGATATGCCCGAAAGGATGAGCACGGGCGTCTGCACTTTGGCGACGCGTAGTTTTTTCAGCACATCATAGCCATGCATATCTGGCAAGTTTAGGTCGAGCAGGATGATGTCATAATCATACAGCTTACCCAGATCGAGGCCTTCTTCGCCAAGATCGGTATTATAAACATTAAAGCCTTCCGTCGCCAGCATCATCTCGATGGCTTTGGCAGTGGTCGGCTCATCCTCAATCAACAAAACTCGCATGTGGTAAACCCCTTATGCATATTGCGTCCCCCAACTCCTTTGCCGTGCGTCGCGTTGCGGCAAGTGGAATTGGCTTTTATTAACCATAAGACAGATGAACTTAAAAGGTTAATTTCGGGTTAATGTCGGGTTTCTGGCGAGTCGCAGAGGCTCAAACGTTAAGAAACGAGTCATTACTGCGGGTTTCAGGTGATGGCGAAACGGAAAATAATTAACAATTATCCCGCGCGATATGCCTCGCTCAAGTGGTTTATGCTCCTAAATGGAGCAAATACTCCGAATTCCGCGCAAAATATAAAGGCCAAATGTGCTGCCAGCATTTTTGCTTGCGCCTTCATAACGGCAATTGTTTTATCTTTTTTCCTTTGTGGCTTTTATGAACCTGTTCTTGCCACTGGGAATGCGTTCATATTGAACAGATCTGTGAAATGCCGTCCGCTTTATACCCCCTTGAACCAAAGTGCAGACATTCCCATTTTACAGATATTCCGGCGACAACATCCCCGCCGATGTGGATAGTATGATGACCCAGACCAATATAGCCGAACAAACAACGCATGAACTTCGTCCGTTTTCCCGGCTTGGCAAACGCGATCATGGTTGGTTGAAACCCAATTTTCATTTTAGCTTTTCGGATTATTATGAACCCGCCCGAATGGGTTGGGGCGCTATTCGCGTTTGGAACGATGACGAGATTGCGGCGCAGTCCGGCTTTCCGCCGCATGCCCATGATAACATGGAAATCATAACCTACGTCCGCGAAGGCGCGATTACGCACAAAGATAGCATGGGCAATATAGGCCGCACCGAGGCAGGCGACTTGCAGGTCATGAGCGCCGGGACGGGGGTTACGCATAGCGAATATAATCTGGAAGATACGTTGTGTCGGTTATTCCAAATATGGATTTTGCCGCGCGACCGCAATATCGCGCCGCGATGGGATGCACGGCAATTTCCTAAATCAACCAGCACAGGCGGATTTACGGTGCTGGCCAGTGGTTATGGCGATGAGGGCGCACTTTATATTAACGCCAATGCACG
>JANOKA010000152.1:0-14616 GCA_031418995.1 Sphingomonadales bacterium
CCTGCCGCATCAGTGGCATAAAATGTTGTCTCGCCGGAACCTTTGCCCAGGATATACAGTTGCCGTGCAGATTTTACTTCGACATCTGCAACGCTTGGATTTGATATAACCACGTCGGTAATCGCGGTTGGCAGGTTCAATTGCTGGCCCCGTCCAATTGACAATACGATCAGCTTGCCCGACTCCGCAGTTCCGGCGGCAGGTGCTGCTATTGCTGCTGGTGCTGTTGCCAGCGCGGTAGTGAAATAGGTTGCCGCGATGGCAGCCGCCACAAAACCGGATTTGAAAGTTGAAATTTTGGTCATTGATTATCTCCGGTCCAGCTGAACTTCACTGACACTTCCTGCGCGTGAAACTTTCACGACGGGCCCTTTGGCAGCTTTTTCAACTTCTCTAGCAATCCGCACGGATCGCACGGCGTCTTGCACGGCATTGGTTGGAATACGTGGTACCGATTTACGTTGAAAACGCGATACGTCACCGCCGGTTGAGAATGTTGCGCTTCCCATGATTGGACGTTCATTGACCGAATTCAGGATTTTCGCTTCTTCCTCGGGCGTTGCGCCTTCGGGTATCTTGATAGAACCCGATGCCAGCGCCTGTTCCAGTTCGGCGGCATTATCGGCCAAGGCGCGCAGCGACAGGCTGATTGAACCCAGCGACTGGGCCACGGTCAACTGTTCTGCCATGCGCGGGGTGGCTTCCAATGTTATCAACTTATATTTGGACACTACGGTTTTGCCTTGTTTGGTTACCGTCGGCGATGACCGTTTATCGGTAGCCAAGACACGCACATTGCGCAAAATGGTCTCGGAAACTTTCATTGCTGCCCCGTAATCTGCGGCAACGCGCTGTGTCAGGAACACATCGACACGGTCGCCGGGGAAAATAAATCCGGCAACAGCGGTTTTGGCCGAAACCGGAATGGATATGGCACGCATGCCGGGGCTTAGCGCCGCGGCAAGGAAGCCGCGATCACCCGGTGCAACTAACGAAGTTTTGGTAATCGGCTGCCCTGCATTGATAGGATTGCGAACGACTGTACCGATCAATTCTTCGGGGCTGGCTTGTTCGACGGGAACCGCTTTGCCCACGATTTTACCCGCAGATGGCAATACGCCCGTTTCAACATTGCCGGTGCGCGTGAAATACGCCTGATCGATCAATTCTTTGGGCCATGGTTGGAAACGCAACGCATCTGCCGTAATGATTGTCCCCATGGGAAGCGCCCGTGTGGCGACCAGTACTTCGGGGCCGGTTGGAACCGGAGGAGCGACTGCTTTGGCCTGCGGCGTGGGCGCTGCTCCGAACATGCTCCGCGCCATGAACGCGGTGAGTGCAGCAATAACAAGCGCACTAAGCAGCAATACTATCTTTTTCTTATCCATGACGAACGGGTCCCCTGATTGATCGGTCTTCTATCGCGCAAAAGGGTTAATAAATTGTGCACCGATCATGACGAGACCCGCCAATGATATCGCCACACCATAGGGAATGCGCACTTTCCCTGGCTGTTTTTTGACTTTGTGAATAATGAGAAATACGACGGTAACCACGCCGCCGATAAGCGATGTGTACAACATCATTTCGACAACATCGGTCCATTCGAACCACAAAGCGAGTGCGGCAAACAGTTTAACATCGCCAGCGCCCATCATTCCGATTGCGAAAAATAGCGCGAATAATGCAAATATCGCCGCAGCCGTCAGCAGATGTATACCAATATCGGCCAGCCCGAATTGCCCGGTCGCAAACCAATATAGCGGCGCGGCCAATGCCATCGGCAACGTGACCTTATTATAGATCAGCCGGAACCTGATATCGGAATAGACCGAAAATATCAGGCCAATTGCCAATCCGCCGAGCAGCGCGTAAGCGAGGATTTGTAAGTTCATAACGTTCGTATTAACCAATAGAAATTACCAAATGGTAACCACCACCGCGTCAGCGAAATCCCTTGATCCAAAGCAGTTTGACAGGCGGTCTATCCCGGCCGAAGCCACTGAAACGATATGGCATGCCGCAGATGGCTGGCCCATCCGCCGGATTGATTGGAATACCCGGGCTGAGGGCAAACACGCGACGCGCGGTTCGATATTGTTTCTGGGCGGTCGCGGCGATCATTACGAAAAATATCTGGAAACACTGGACCGCTATGCCAACCGCAATTGGGGGGTGACCGCAATAGACTGGCGGGGGCAGGCCATGTCGGGTCGTATGCTGGACGACGCCAATGTTGGCGATATTGATGATTTTGCCACGTGGGTTGCCGACCTGAAATCTTTTTTTCAAATGTGGAAACCCGCTCATCCGGGCCCGCACATCATTTTGGCGCACAGTATGGGCGGGCATTTGGCAATACGCGCCGCGATAGAAAAAGTGATTGATCCGGACGCACTGGTTTTGATTGCGCCGATGTTATCGATACATTCTCGCGGGCTGCCATTATCGATAACGGGCGCCGCTGCGCGGTTGATGGTAAAGCTGGGCCGGGGTGGTCACGCCGCGTGGAAAATCAGTGAAAAACCGCTAACGCCGCTGACTTCGCGGGCACGGATATTGACGCATGATGACGCCCGTTATGAAGACGAAACCGCGTGGTGGAGCATGCGGCCAATGCTGAAATTAGGACCGGGCAGCTGGCGCTGGGTCGACCGCGCCGTTGCATCCATTCGCAAAATCCACCGCGCTGGTACATTTGAAAGCGTAAAAATCCCGGTGTTCATCGCGGCAACCACCGCCGATCAACTGGTCAGCACCGATCAGACTATTGCGGATGTAAAACGTTTACCCAACGGCGAATTGATGTTGTTCGGGGACGAAGCCGCGCACGAGATTTTGCGGGAAACCGATGATGTCCGCGACCGTTTGTTACAGGCAATAGACATATTTCTTGACCGGATTTCGTCCAACATATGACAGCGTTTGATGTCATCATTGTCGGCGCGGGAATTGCCGGCGCCAGCATGGCTGCGGAACTTGGTGCGCACCGTAAAGTGCTGCTGCTGGAAGCCGAATCATCCCCTGGGTATCATTCCACTGGACGCAGTGCGGCTTTCTGGTCCGAATGCTATGGCGGTGTGGGTGTCCAAAATCTAACCAAGGCATCGGGCGATTTTCTGAGAAACCCACCATCCGGTTTTGCAGACCGTTCGTTTTTGTTGCCACGCGGCGCATTGCATATCAGGCAGCACGGAACTGAAGATAGCGCCGCAAAGATGCTAGCAGATTTTGAAGGGCGCGGATTGAACATTCGCGGCATTGATCGCGGCGGTATTCAGGAACTGGTTCCCGGAATTCGGCCTGGTTGGACCACGGGCGTTTGGGAACCCGATTGCTGCGACATTGATGTTGCGGCGTTGCACAGCGCATATCTGCGCAAAGCGCGGCGTGACGGGGCCGAATTGATATGCAATGCGCGCGTCACAGATGCTGCGTACCACGCAGGCAACTGGACCGTAACAACGGCGGCCGGAACATTTGAGGGCAAATTGGTAATCAACGCATCCGGTGCGTGGGCGGACGAACTGGCAAAGATATCAGGTGTGCAGCCCCTTGGCATAGCCCCGATGCGGCGTAGCATTGCACAAATTGCGGTCGCACCGCACGCTGATCCCGCGATACCGCTGGTGATCGGACTGGACGGTAGTTTTTACTTTAAGCCCAATGCCGACGGTACAATCTGGTTAAGTCCGCACGATGAAACGCCCAGTATTGCGGGCGATGCCGCGCCGGATGAACTGGATATCGCTGCGGCCATTCACCGATTGCAACACGTGGTAGACTGGGATATTTTGCAGGTTCAGCACAAATGGGCAGGACTGCGCAGTTTTGCGCCAGACAGACTGCCCGTCATTGGCTATGATATGCGCTGTCCAGAATTTTTCTGGCTTGCAGGGCAGGGCGGTTTTGGAATTCAAACTGCCCCAGCCACGGCAAAACTTGCTGCATCACTGGTTTTGAACAATTCCCATAACTTACCTGGGGTTATCGCGGACCCGTTCAGTCCGGCTCGATTTGGTTAGGGTGCAGCAGCCTCTGCGGCATCGCTGGCCAATTTGTCGGCGCGATCATTGCCTTCGTGACCGCTATGACCCTTCACCCATATCCAGTCTATTTGATGACGCTTTGCTGCTTCGATCAGGTCATGCCACAAATCGGCATTGCGAACGGGCTGTTTCGATGCGTTTTTCCAACCATTGCGTTGCCAGCCCGCGACCCATTTGGTGATACCATCGCTGACATATTTGCTGTCGGTATGCAGCGCGACGCGGCATGGCTCAATCAGCAAATTTAGCGCGTGGATGGCCGCTGACAGCTCCATCCGGTTGTTGGTGGTTTCTGGTTCGCCGCCCGAAATTTCCTTTTCATGACCGCCATACAGAATCAGCGCGCCCCATCCGCCGGGGCCGGGATTTCCCTTGCACGCGCCGTCGGTGAATATGTCAACATGCTTCAAAATCTTATCCGATCAAAGAATTTCCTGTCGTATGACTAGCATAAAATTCCAGCCTGCGCAAAAATTCCAGTGGGTCTTTGCGTGTCACAATGGCGCTGCTTGGCGTATTAATCCAATCATAGCAGCGGGTTAATAAAAACCGCAAACAGGCTGCCCGCGCCAATATCACAAAAGCGGATTTGGTGTCCTCGTCCAGATCAAATTTGGCTGCATACCCATCGAATATCGCACGGCCAACGGTTTCATTATACACAGCGCCATCGGCTGAAAAACCCCATGCAGCATGCGTGACCGCCAAATCATACGCACGCAGATCATTGCATGCGAAATAAAAATCAATCAGCCCGGAAACGGCGTCACCCGTCATCAGAACATTATCAGCAAACAAATCCGCATGAATGGCGGATTGCGGCAAATGCGCGGGCCAATTTTGCTCGGCAAAATCGCACTCTGCAAACACACGCGCTGCCAATCCGTCTGCTATATTATTTAGTCCTGCCTCTCCGCATTTTGTCGCCAGTGGCCGGAACGCGTTGATACCCAGGCTATTTGGCCGGATAGGCGCAAATGTTTGCAGGGCGTCATGCATTTCGCCCAATGCTGCGCCTGTGGCATAGGCTTGCGCTGTGGTTGGGCTGGAAACCGAAATGCCGGGCAGAAATTCGATCAGACATGCCGGGCGGCCAGCGACATTTTGCAGCCATTGCCCGCTGCGGTCCAAAATAAACCGCGGCACTTTGCACCCGGCCCGGTGCAAATGATCCAGCAGCGCATAAAAATACGGGAGGTCGGCGGTATCAACGCGCTTTTCATACAACGTCAAAATGTATCGCGACCGGGTTGTTTCCAGAAAATAGTTACTGTTCTCAACGCCCTCTGCAATGCCTTTCAAAGTTATCAAATCACCGGCATCATATTGTTTCAACAGTCCGGCTGCGGCCTCTGCGCTCACCTGCGTGTAAACGGCCATCAGTCGGCGGGTTCGGTCAGTTCGCGTGGCAATTTGAAGATGATGCTTTCTTCGGCCGTGGTGACTTGCTGTTCGTCGATATCAAAATGTTGTGCCAAACTGTTGACGATTTCGCGTACCAGTATTTCCGGCGCGGATGCTCCGGCGGTCAAGCCCAATGTATGGACGTTATCAAACCAATTCAGGTCTATATCATCGGAGCGCTGTACCAAAATGGCTTTTGCACCGCTGCGTTCGGCAACCTCGACAAGGCGCAGCGAATTTGAACTGTTGGGCGCGCCGATGACCAGCACCAGATCGCAATCGCGCGCGATTGCCTTGACTGAGTCCTGACGGTTGGATGTGGCGTAACAGATATCTTCGCCCTTTGGCCCGATTATCATGGGAAAGCGTGATTGCAATATGCCCACGATTTCCGCGGTGTCATCGACCGACAAAGTGGTTTGTGTAAGAAATGCCAGATTTGCCGGATTTTCTGGTATAATATTATGTGCATCTTCGGCCGTTTCCACCAGTGTCATCGTACCTTTGGGCACTTGGCCGAATGTGCCGATAACCTCGGGATGGCCGGCATGGCCCACAAAAATGATATGTCGTCCTGCATCGGCTTGTCGTTCAGCCTGCCGGTGAACTTTCGATACCAGCGGACATGTGGCATCAAAAAAGGCGAGTCCGCGCGCACGGGCATCGGCCGGGACCGATTTGGGAACCCCGTGTGCGGAAAACACGACATGGCCGCCATCGGGAACTTCGTCCAGTTCCTCGACAAAAATTGCGCCTTGTGCCTTTAATGTTTCGACAACATAGCGGTTGTGAACGATTTCATGGCGTACATAAACGGGTGCGCCGTGCCGTCCCAATGCGACCTCGACGATCTTTATCGCCCGGTCAACACCGGCGCAAAAGCCCCGTGGGGCGGCAAGAAGCAGGCGCAATGGCCGTTTGAAAGCGGTGTGTTCAGTCATCTGCAATGTCCTTTAGGTAAACTCGCCGCATACGCCAAGACCTTTCCCTAGTTGCACGCCGCGATTGCGCGGGATAAGGACGTTGTCATAAAATAATCGTGGCCCATCTGGGTCCTACATATAATGCTGATTAGGATAAATTCCAAAATGAAGAAAACGCCAGTTATCGTGATATCGTTGCTCACCGCTTCGCTTACGGCTTGCAACCGTGGCAACGATTTGGATGTCAGTGCCGGCGTTGGCGTGAATATTGTCCGCAGCGGCTGTCCTGCGGTTGCGGTACCCGATGGAACGGGCGACATCACTTTGTTCAATCCGGCAAGCAGCCAGGATGCGAGCGCAATTGACGTGGTTGCGACGATGACGAAATTGCGGCCGGTGTGTAATTCTACCGGCGATAAAATCTATTCCGAAACACCGTTCGAGGTACAGGCATCACGCCGCGACACACGCGGGGCGCGTACCGTGACATTGCCGTATTTTTCTACGGTCGTTCAAGGGGGCAGCGCCGTTGTGGCAAAACGGATCGGACAGATATCTGTGCAATTTGCCGACGGACAAAGCAAAGCGTCCGCAACGGGCAAAGCCGCGAGTTATGTCGATGGCAGCGCAGCCCGTTTGCCCGACGATATTGTGGAGAAAATCACCAAAAAGCGTAAGCCCGGCGACGCCGATGCCGCGCTTGATCCGTTGGCCGATCCAGAGGTAAAAGCCGCTGTCGTTCGTTCGAGTTTTGAATTGCTCATCGGGTTTCAACTGACCGAGGATCAATTGCGGTATAATGTCACGCGATGATTTATCTGGCCTATACAACTGGGTCCTGGCCGTTAAATCATGGAATACATTATAGGAATTGAAAGTGACCATTTTTCAGCAATATGCAAAAGCCATCCATGATATATTGGATGACTTGACTGCGCGTGGTGCGTTTCCGGCAGATATAGACCGAAGTAACATTGCGGTTGAACCGCCCCGCGATCCTGCGCACGGCGATCTAGCCATAAACGCCGCGATGGTGCTGGCAAAGCCGGCCGGGATAAAGCCCCGCGACTTAGCCGAAACGCTGGTTGGTGAATTGCAAAAGCATGCTGATGTTTTGTCTGCTGAAATTGCAGGGCCGGGTTTCATCAACCTCAGGTTGACAGGTAAGGTCTGGCTGGACGAGTTGACTTCAATTGCCCGGATCGGTGACGATTATGGCCGTTCGGATCAGGGCGCAGGCAAAACAGTGAATGTCGAATATGTGTCAGCCAACCCCACTGGCCCAATGCATATGGGCCATTGCCGCGGCGCAGTGGTGGGTGATGCGCTGGCGACATTGCTGGAGTTTTCAGGTTATAACGTTATCCGCGAATATTATATCAACGATGCTGGCGGGCAGGTTGATGTGCTCGCCCGGTCTGTCCATTTGCGTTACCGTCAGGCGCTGGGCCATGATGTTGGCGACATGCCCGAAGGCCTGTATCCCGGAGAATATCTGATCCCGGTTGGACAACGTCTGGCCGCAGAATATGGCGATCAATATGCCAGCGCGGACGAACATATTTGGCTAAAGCTATTCCGCGAAGCTGCGGTTGACGATATGATGGCAATGATCCGCACCGATCTGGCGCTGCTCGGCATCCATCATGATGTGTTCTCGTCCGAAGCCAATTTGCACATATTGGACAAGGCCGCCGCCGCTGAAACCGAATTGCGCAGCCGCGATCTGGTATATGACGGGATATTGGAAAAGCCCAAGGGCAAAGAAATCGAAGATTGGGAGCCTGTTACGCTGCCGCTGTTTCGGTCCACGCAGTTTGGTGATGACCAAGATAGGCCGATCAAAAAGTCGGACGGCAGCTGGACCTATTTTGGTGCCGATCTGGCCTATCATTTCCAGAAATCCCAAAATGCCGATGCGCTGATTAACATCTGGGGGGCGGATCACGCCGGAACAGTGAAGCGGATCAAGGCGGCGGTGGACGCGTTAACGGGCGGCAAAACGCCGTTTGATATCAAACTGGTTCAGATGGTCCGCCTACTGCGCGGCGGTGAACCTGTAAAAATGTCGAAACGCTCGGGCAGTTTTGTGACACTTGCCGATGTGGTCGAAGAAGTGGGCAAAGACGTTGTCCGTTTCACGATGCTTACCCGCCGCGCCGATGCGCAAATGGATTTCGATTTTGCTAAAGTGGTTGAGGCATCGCGCGATAATCCGGTATTTTATGTGCAATATGCGCATGCGCGTATTCAATCGACCATCCGTAAGGCAGCGCTGGAAAACCTGTCTGCAGATCCCGCACATCTGGCATTGCTGGGCGATGCGGAAATTTCGTTAATCCGCGAGGCAGCAAATTTCCCGCGTATTGTCGAGGCGGCGGCCAAATCGGGTGAACCGCATAGAATTGCGTTTTATCTGGGGGATTTGGCTGGCGCGTTTCACGGTTTCTGGAATTTGGGTAATGATGATCCCACGAAACGCGTCATATTGGTACATGAACCCGAATTGACATCGGCAAGGCTTTTCTTAGCCGCCAATATAGGGCAAGTATTGCGTAATGGGCTGCGCCTTATGGGGGTCGATGCCGCGAACAGCATGTGATGAAGAGGGAAAATGCCGTGACAGATCAAGACCGCGATGGCCAAAACCGTGATGGACTGAACTTGGACGATCCTGATCGTTTGCCTTGGCTGGATACCGCCGAAGGTTACGAATATGATGACGGCAGTTCGGGGATTAAAATCCTTGCGCTCGTGCTGGGCGGCGTGGCTTTGCTCGCAGCGATTGTTTACGGCGTGTATTGGATGCAACGCAACCAAACCGGCGCAGATGGTGGCAATGGCGAATTGATCGCGGCGCAAGAGGGCGATTATAAAGTGCGCCCGGATGAGCCCGGCGGCAAAAGTTTTGAAGGTGAAGGCGACGCCGCTTTCAGCGCAACCGAGGGCAAGAAAACCGCAGCAGCAATTGGTACAGGGAGCGGAAAGCCTGCAGATGCTACAAAAGCAGTTACCCCCGCAGCCGCCAATGCATCGGTTCCAGCGGGATCAGCGCTGGTTCAAATCGGCGCATTTAGCGAGGCAGCAAAAGCCGATCAGGCATGGGCCGCATTAAGCAAACGATTTGATTTCTTGTCAGGTGTCAGCCGCAAAATCGCCGAAAGCAGCGGTGAGGGCGGACGCAAAGTATTTCGTTTGCAAGCGATTACCAGCAATGCCGCCGCCGCGCAGCAATTATGTGCAAAATTAAAAGCCGCTGGCGAGGGTTGTTTGATCGTCAAATAACTTTACATTTATTTCAATGATTAGGTCGCAGCGAGCATATCGTTGCGGCCTTTTTTATGCACAGATTTGCGACGTTTTGGAGCAGCTATTGACTTGTTTTGCTTTACGCAAAACGATAGAATTTCATTAGATATAACGTTCTACACAGGCAGATCGCATGAAACCCGTAATCTTTGGCCTATCCGGCCTTACTATGACCGATCAGGAACGCGGATTGTTTCGGGAAACGGACCCTGCAGGATATATTATCTTCAAACGCAATGTGGAAAACCGCGATCAATTGCGGGCGCTGACCGATAGCATACGGGCATTGCATGGGCGTAATGACGTGGCGATTTTAATCGATCAGGAAGGCGGACGTGTATCGCGAATGCAGCCGCCGGTTTGGCCCACCTTTCCCGCTGGCGCAGCGTTTGACGCGTTATATGATATCGCGCCGATTTCCGCGATTGAAGCCGTTCGCAACAATGCCGAGGCGATTGCGTTAACACTGGCAGAGGTCGGCATTAACGTCGATTGCCTGCCTTTGCTCGACGTGCGAGTGCCCGAAACGCATCCGGCCATTGGCGACAGGGCACTGGGCAGCGATCCGATGCGTGTGGCCGCGCTTGGCCGCGCTGTTATTGACGGTTTGCGTAATGGCGGCGTTGTCGGTATCGTCAAACATATGCCGGGGCAGGGCCGCGCTTTGGTCGACAGCCACCATGACCTGCCCTGTGTCACCGCCAGTGATGCTGAGCTGGAACAGGATTTACAGCCGTTCAAAACGCTGAACGATGCGCCTATGGGCATGACAGGTCACATCATATTTGACGCATGGGACAAGGATCGCTGCGTCACCATGTCCCCCGATATAATCACGAACATCATCCGCGGACGGATCGGTTTTGACGGCCTGTTGATGAGTGACGATCTGGACATGAACGCGTTATCGGGTGATGTGAGTGACCGGGCCCTGAACTGCGTTACCGCAGGCTGTGATCTGGCGCTGAATTGCTGGGGGCGGTATGATGAGATGGTCGCAATAGCCGCGAAGCTACCAGAGCTGACCGAAATTGGACATTCCCGTTTAGAGTGGGCGTTGGATACGATACGGGCGACAACTGATGGGCAGGTCAATGTCGCACGCATTGCTGAGCTATCGGCCAAGCGCGATGAATTGCTGGCGTTGGCGGCATGAGCCAACACGACGCTATGTTGTTTGACGATGCCATGTTCAATGATACACCTTTGCGCTCGGAAATGGAGGCCGATGCCAGCGTACTGACCATCGACATTGATGGTTGGGAGGGGCCGCTTGATGTGCTGCTGACACTGGCACGTAATCAAAAAGTGGATTTGCGCCAGATTTCGATACTTGAACTGGTGCAGCAATATCTGGGTTTTATTGAAAATGCCCGGGAACTCAAACTGGAACTGGCCGCCGATTATCTTGTGATGGCGGCATGGCTGACCTATTTGAAATCGGCATTGCTGCTGCCCAAGGATCCCGCCATTGATCCATCGCCCAAGGAATTGGCGCTGCGGCTGCAGTTGCGGTTGGAGCGGCTGAATGCGATGCGAGAAAGCGGCGCGCGCCTGCTGGCCCGCGACCGGATTGGGCGCGATGTATTTTTACGCGGCGCGCCAGAAGGTTTGAGAACGGTAAAGGCCCGCAAATGGGATTGCGATTATTTCGAACTGATAACGGCATATGGCCAGATAAAAGCCCGGACTCAGCCCGTATTGCATGTCGTAAAAAAACGCGCGGTCATGACATTGGAAGAGGCGCTGGAACGCGTATCGGCGATGATAGGCCGTGCCGTTGATTGGACACAGATTGAGGCATTCCTGCCCACAAGCGCCGACCCAGCGTTGCGTAAATCAGCATTGGCCTCCAGCTTTCTGGCGGCATTGGAACTGGCAAAGCGGGGGCGCATAGATTTGCAACAGGAACATAGTTTTGCGCCATTGATGCTGCGGGTGAAAGCATGACATCGGGCATATTGATCCAACATGACCCGGGGGTTCGCGCCGTCGAAGCGGCCTTGTTTGCCGCCGAAAAGCCGATGACGATTGACCAGATTCGCGGATTTGTCGGTGACGGCATCGAAATTGCTGCGGCGCTACAGGCGCTTGCATCGCATTATGAAGGGCGGGGGATAGAACTGGTTTGCCGGGCAAAGGCGTGGCATTTTCAAACCGCGCCGGATTTGGCCTATTTGTTGCGCCGCGAACGCGAAGAAACGCGCAAGTTAAGCCGCGCTGCGGTCGAAACGCTGGCAATCATTGCCTATCACGAATCCGTCAGCCGCGCCGAGATTGAGGCTATTCGCGGGGTCCAGATATCCAAAGGAACGCTAGATGTGCTGATGCAGGCAGGATGGGTGCGACCTGCGGGACGCCGAGAAGTGCCCGGACGCCCTTTGATTTATGCCACTACACCCGATTTTCTTGCGCATTTCGGGCTGGCGTCGCGGCGTGATTTGCCGGGCTTGGATGATTTGAAAGCCGCAGGATTGCTGGATCCTATTGATATGGCGCTGGGCGATATGGATTTCGGGGCGGGAAATGAGGATAGTCAAGAAAATGGTATGGAACTGGAAATTTCCGATCACAATGATTAGATCATGCTATGAAGTGGGACAGAATTTAATATTACGGGTTCACAACAGCCGGGGAATTTCCCCGATAGGAGTTTGCAATGGGCAGTTTTAGCATTTGGCATTGGTTGGTCGTAGGCGTTCTGGTCATGCTGCTTTTTGGTAAAGGCAAGTTTTCTGGTATGATGGGCGATGTGGCCAAGGGCATTAAAGAATTCAAAAAAGGCATGGCTGAAGAAGATGATACGGCAAAGCCAGCGCCGCAGATTGAGGCGCCAACGACAACTGCGGCAGAGCCCGAAAAAAAGTCTGAAAATCACAGCGATAAGCAAGTCTGATTTGGCATGGCTTTAGTCCGGTTTTCGGCCAGCTGCGCAGGAATGCGGCATGTTTGATGTGTCCTCATCCGAGTTTCTGCTTGTGATGGTGATCGCGCTTGTCGTGATCGGGCCGAAAGATTTGCCGAAAGTGCTACGGTTTGTGGGGAAATGGGTGGGCAAGGGCCGCGCCGTTGCAGCGCAATTCCGCTCTGGCCTTGACGATATGGTGCGGCAGTCGGAGCTGGAAGAATTGGAGAAAAAGTGGAAGGCCGAAAACGACCGGATCATGGCGCAAACCCCGACCACTCCTGATAATAATGCCGACGATGCCGCAACGGTCCAGCAATCTGCACCGGCCGAAAGCGAGACTTCCGGAACCTCAACTGCTGATCCTATCCCCCCGGTCAAGACCGCATGAACGACGCCGTGCACGATATGGAAGAGAGCAAAATGCCGTTGCTCGATCATCTGATCGAACTGCGCAGCAGATTGATCTGGAGCTTTCTTGCGCTGGCCGCCGCATTTGGAATATGCCTGTATTTTGCTCGGCCAATATTTTCGGTTCTGGTTCAGCCATTATTAGAGGCTGGCCAGTCCAAGCTGATTTATACCGATGTGTTCGAAGGTTTCTTGGTGGAGATTAAGGTCGCATTTTTTGCGGCGATGATGGTGTCTTTCCCGATATTTGCGACACAAATTTGGCGATTTATTGCGCCCGGTCTGTACCGCAATGAAAAGCGCGCTTTTCTGCCGTTTCTGGTGCTGACCCCGGTGTTGTTTACGTTGGGCGCATGTCTTGCTTATTATGTTGCAATACCCGTCGCGCTGCGGTTTCTGCTCGGCTTTGCGGGCGAAGTGGGCGGGGTAACGCAAGAGGCGTTACCGGGCGTTGGCAATTACCTGAATTTTGTGATGAAATTCATATTTGGCTTTGGTCTGGCGTTTTTGCTGCCCGTAATCCTGATGTTGCTGGAACGCGCAGGGATTATCAGTTTGGAGCAACTAAAATCAGGCAGGCGTTATGCTGTGGTTGGTATTGCCGCGATTTCCGCCGTACTGACGCCGCCCGATATAATGTCACAATTGTTGATGCTGGTACCACTTTACTGTCTTTATGAACTTGCGATCATTGCCATTGCAATCACACAAAAAAGACGATCAAAACAAGAGATTATAGCCGATTAATCGATAACTTCTGAACCTTTTTCTCCAACAGATTCGATATCGCGGCCCAAACCCTTGACCGTATTACAAGCGCTTACCAGCAGTGACGCGGCAACCAGTGACAAGATAGCAATTTTGCGCATTTCAATTTCCTTTGCGATAAAAGAAACCTCTGCGCCCCGCTACCTGTCTAAAAACTGAACCGCGCCGAAACGCGGAAATCGCGTCCGGTAAGCGGTGCAAAATCCTTGGTGAAGGATGCGGCACGGCGTGCGGTAATATCGAATATGTTATTTGCCGATGCGATAAGGCTGATATTGCGTTCCTTACCCCATGGCCGCCATGTTGCCGACGCGTTGACCAACGTATAACCGCTGGTTTGCGTTTCCAGCGCGGCAACACGTTTTTGCGCATCTGCCCATTCCACTTCACCGCGCAAGTCCAGATTGCTGCCCTTTAACGCGGCCCCGCCCAATATCCGCAAAGAAGGTATGCGGGGCAAGTTGCCGCCATTGCCCGTCAATTTAGCACGGACCAGATCAGCGACAATATCGGTTTCGACATCAAATCCGGCGAGGCGTCCGATGCGCGCCGACGCCTCTATTTCTGCGCCCCAAATGCGAGCTCCGCGCTGCGTAATCTGGAATACCGGCAGGTCATCTTCGACCGCGCCAGTTTGGTTTTCGTAAATGAAATTGCTGAACCGGTTGGCGTATATAGTGGCGCTAAATTCAACGGGTGTACCGTCATAACGCACATATATTTCGCCATTCCAACTGCGTTCGCTTTTCAAATTCACATCACCGATCTCGAATGCCTGTGTGGCAAGATGAGGGCCATCTGAAAACAGCTCTTCGGCGGTCGGTGCACGTCCGGTACGCGACAGGTT
>JANOKA010000153.1:0-2560 GCA_031418995.1 Sphingomonadales bacterium
GGCCGGCCAGATCGCGCTCATGCACCGGACGCTTGTCGACGATTTGGGCTGGGTCGAGGAGGAAGATTTTCTCCACGCGCTGAATTTTTGCCATCTGCTTCCTGGTCCTGAGGCACAGCAGCTTGCCACTTGGATCGGGTGGCGGTTGCATGGCGTCAGGGGTGGGCTGGCGGCCGGATTGTTGTTCGTGATTCCCGGGGCTCTGGTTATTCTGGCGCTGTCGACGCTTTATGCTGTGGCCGCGGAACTCGAATGGCTCGCGGCGATTTTCCTGGGTGTGAAAGCTGCTGTGCTTGCCATTGTGGTGCAGGCGTTGATCCGGAGTGGTGGACGCGCGCTGGACGGGCCGGTACGCAAATCGCTCGCAATTGCCGCGTTTATCGGGCTGTTCTTTCTGGATCTGCCGTTTCCCCTGGTGGTTTTGGGAGCGGGCGCGATTGGCTTTGTCATCGCAGCAAGACGTCCAGATTTGTTGGCTATCAAGCCCGGAATGGCGGCGACTGGCGCCGCGCCGCGATGGCAGGCCAGCTTGGTCGTCGCGGCGATCTGGGCAGTGGTCTGGGCGATCCCGCTGCTGCTTGTTCTGGCGATTTTTGGGCAGCAACACGTGCTGTGGGACATCGGCCTGTTCTTTTCGCAACTCGCTGCGGTGACGTTCGGCGGTGCATATGCCGTGCTCGCCTATATGGCGCAGGAAGCGGTGCAGCAGTTCGGATGGCTGACTGCCCCCGAAATGGCAGATGGACTGGGGCTTGCAGAAACCACGCCGGGTCCACTGATCCTCGTGACGCAGTTTGTTGGCTTTCTTGCCGCGTATCGCGCGCCTGAACCATTTACGCCAATGATCGCGGGCTTGATCGGGGCGGGATTGACCACTTGGGTCACGTTTGCGCCGTGTTTCCTATGGATTTTTACATTCGCACCATGGATCGACCGGATGCAGGCAATGCCGCGGCTTAAAGGCGCATTAGCGGCCATTTCGGCAAGCGTCGTCGGCGTTGTCGCCAACCTGACTGTCTGGTTCGCACTCCACGTCTTGTTTGCGCGCGTAGGAGACGTCCGCTCGGGGCCTGTCAGGCTGTATGCACCTGACTGGGCAAGTTTCGATTCTGTGGCTGCAGGTCTTGCCGTGCTGGCCGCAATTCTGCTGTTTGGCTGCAACTGGTCGGTGCTGCGCGTGCTGGCCGTTGCGGCGGTCGCCGGCCTTGCGTTATCAGCATTATCGTCAGGGGTTTAACCCCTTCACGCGCGCGAAAGGCTGCGCTAATGCGCCGTTCGACATGCACGCATATGCGAATCCTGCCCGGTTCCTGAAGATCGCGCGACCTTTGACGCCCGTGCTGTTCTGGCTGGGTGCGATCATGGTTTTAACGGGCGCTGGGGCGGGATTGTTCCTTACCCCGGCGGATTATTTGCAAGGCGAAAGCGTTCGCATCCTTTATGTCCATGTTCCGGCCGCGTGGCTCGGCATGGGTGGCTGGACCGGGATCGCGATTGCCTCTGTGATGCAGATCGTCTGGCGGCACCCGCTTGCAGGCGCGGCAGGCAGGGCGATTGCGTGGCCCGGCGCGCTGTTCACGGCAATCTGCCTTGCAACAGGATCGATTTGGGGCCGTCCGACCTGGGGCACCTGGTGGGAATGGGACGGGCGGATGACGTCGATGCTCGTTTTGCTGTTTCTTTATTTCGGGTATATCGCGCTTGCTGATGCCAGCGACGAACGCACGACCGTGAGCCGCGCGACGGCGATCTTCGGCATCGTTGGCGCGATCAACATCCCGATCATAAATCGGTCCGTCGTGTGGTGGAAATCACTGCACCAGGGACCATCGATCACGATCAAGGGATCGTCGATCGCGCCCGAGCTGCTATGGCCGCTCGGGCTTACGGTTTTGGGATTTACACTGTTGTTCGGGGCAATTGTTTTGATGCGAATGCGCGGCATCCTTGCCGAAGCCAAAGTTGAGGCGCGGATGCGCCGACTGGCAGCGGGGTGAGGCACGCATAGGTGAACCACTGGCCGTTTATCATTGCTGCATATGGCGTTACCGCCTTTGGCACGGTTGTCGTGCTGTGGCTGAGCTATGCAAAAATGCGCCCGGCCGAAAAAAAGGCGGATGAGCTGTGAAAGCGAAAAACCAGCGTTTGATTCTTGCTACGATTGCGCTTGCCAGTGTCGGGGGTGCAGGCCTGCTTGCCGCAACCGCGCTCGATGACAAGGCGAGCTATTTCTATTCACCCGCCGACATCGCCAAAGCCGCCCCGCCCCCCGGTGAGGCGATCCGGCTTGGCGGGATGGTGGTCGATAAATCGATCAAGCATGACAAAGACGGTGTAACGATCAGCTTCATGGTCGAAGACCTTGGTTCCACCACACCGGTGCGGTTTCGCGGGATCGTGCCGGATCTGTTCAAGGAAAACTCCGGCGTTGTTGCCGAAGGGTCGCTTGACGCCAACGGAACGTTCATTGCCACCAATATCCTCGCCAAACATGACGAAAATTACAAACCGCCCGAATTGTCGGGTGATCGACACAAGACAGGCAAGGTCACATGATCGC
>JANOKA010000154.1:0-2436 GCA_031418995.1 Sphingomonadales bacterium
CCATATTCGTACATTGTTGCTAACATTTTTCTACCGCCAAATGCCCGAGATTATCGAACGCGGTCATTTGTTCATTGCGCAGCCGCCGCTGTACAAAGTCGCCAAGGGCCGCAGCGAGTTGTACGTTAAAGACGATAATGCCCTCGACAAATATTTGGTCGAAACGGGACTAAACGGGGTGATCCTTGAAACCGCAGGCGGCGCGCGCAGCGGCAATGATCTGGCGGCATTGGTCGAACATGCGCGGCGCATGCGCAGCCTGATGGCCTATGTCCCGCGCCGTTATGACAGCAGCATTATCGAAGCAATGGCGCTAACCGGTGCGCTTGGCCCCGACCTGCAACCCGCCGACCGCGCCGCTGCGGTGGCAAAGGCAGCGTTATGGATGCAAGCACAGGATAGCGAGGGCAAATGGTCGGGCCGTGTTTCAGAAGAAGGCGGCTATATGTTTGAACGCCTGTGGCGCGGCGTGGTCGATCACCACATGATCGAGCCTGGATTCCTGTCCAGCGCCGAGGCGCGCAAATTACATAAACTGGCTGGGGAAGAAACCGAAAGCTATGCTGTGCCCGCAAAACTGGTGAAGGCGAGCGCTGCTGTCGTCGAAGCAGACGATACCGAAGAAGCCAGCGACGACGGCCTCGACGCCCTGATCGCCGCCCCCGATGCGCAAGTCGCACGGGCCAAGCTGACACCCTCAGGCAGCCTAATCACAAGGCCATCCGAACTGCTCGACGCGGTGTTGGCCGCAGGCCGCAAGGGCCTCGCGGTATCGCGCTATAAAGGCCTCGGCGAAATGAACGCCGAACAATTATGGGAAACAACGCTGGACCCCGAACACCGCTCCTTGTTGCGCGTCGAGATTGAACAAGCCGATCTGGCCGACGACATCTTCACCAAGTTGATGGGCGAAGTCGTGGAACCGCGGCGGGACTTTATCGTAGAGAATGCGCTGAACGTAGCGAACTTGGATGTTTGAGATGTGAGAAGTGTCCACGCCTAAACGTCATCATTTTGTTCCAAAGGTGCTATTAAAACGCTTCACTGATGATGAAGGCTGGCTGCATTCATTTAATAAACTAGATTCCGAAAAAACTGTCCGTAAAGCACGGCCCGACAGTATATTTGTTCGAAGTCACTATTATAGTGAGCTTGAAACTGACGGATCCCGCGACGCGGCGATGGAAAACTGGCTCTCAAAACTTGAGGATAGCGTCAGTCCTGTTTTAGATAAAGTAATTGAGGCAGTTGCGCATAACCGACTGCCAAATCTGAAAGCAGCTGAAAAGCACATATGGACCAGGTTTTTTCTTACGCAGTGGCGACGCGTTCCTGACCTTCATGACCAAACGAAAGACGATTTTGCATCGCAATGGTTTGACGGCATTATAGACTCAATAAGAGAAGAATTCCCAAATCGCGATAGTGAAGTCAATTCTCTGAGAGCCGATGAACAAAAATCTCGCATTATTCGAAATGCTTACATTCGAATGCTTGAAAGACCGCCCTCGGAACCCGAAAGAGTAATTAACGAACGTGGAATCGTTTTACTTTCAATCTGCAATAACAATAGGTCATTCATAATTGGTAGTCGTCCAGTCATTCAAATGAACTTCTCTCAAGGCCGAACACTAGCTGATTACAGAAGTGAAATGTGGCTTCCGATTTCAAGCAAGCTTGCAATAGGAGTTGGCAATCCGTGGGAGCGAGAAAAACTTCTTCATTTGAATGATGCGCGCGCAATAAGACATTTAAACAAATCAATTGCTCAAAACTCAACAAGCTTTGCTAGTTGTTGTGCTAAGCTAACGGCTTCAATAGCTGGAGCATAAAATTCAATCTGAAAATGTGCTTGGCGCAATTGTTTCCTTGCTATAATGCAACTATTGCACTATGCCTATGCCTCGCCTCATCCGCTTTTCAGCATCCGAAATTGCGATGTATTTTGCCGATCATAATCCGCCTCATTTTCATATATTGGGGCGTGATGGCGCGGCGCAGGTGCGGATTGATACGCTCGAAATCATTCAGATGTCGGGAAAGCTTGAACTTCGGGAGGCCCTCGTTTGGGCCGAACAAAACCGGACTTTTCTGGAAATGAAATGGACAGAGTTTAGTGGAGAACAGTTATGACCCTTGGAAAATTACTGAACGTCACAACATCATCGCTGCAAACCCTCGCGCTGGAATGGGATGACGGGCGGTTATCTCAAGTCGATCTAACATCGCTTATTGATGGACACCCTAATCTAGCGCCTTTGTCGGCCCCAAAAGAATTTTCCAAGGTAGCACTGGCAGCCGACGGATGGTCGGTGGAATGGCCGTGCGGCATTGACTTTGGCGCACAGCAATTGCGGCGCTGGGCCGATGAGCAGGCGGGCGAAACTATGCCAGCTGCGGCATTTCGGCGGTGGATGGAACAGCACAAGTTGACAC
>JANOKA010000155.1:0-4716 GCA_031418995.1 Sphingomonadales bacterium
CCAGCTTCGCCCGACATTACATTTGCACCGCGTAGCGCATCCAGCAGGCTGGTTTTGCCATGATCGACATGGCCCATCACGGCCACAACGGGCGGACGCGGTTTCAAGGTTGCGGGATCATCCTGCACGCCGTCATCATCATGGACAATATCCACATCGGATTCAGACACGCGGATAATATTATGGCCAAACTCTTCGATCAGCAGCTCCGCTGTATCCTGATCGATGGTTTCGGTCAGCGTGATTGGCATACCCATTTTGAACAGCGACTTGACCAGATCGCTGCCCTTTTCGGCCATCCGGTTGCCCAGTTCCTGTACTGTAATCAATTCAGGTACAATGACATCGCGGCTTTGCTTGGGCTGGGCCTGACGGCGGCCACCGCCACCTTGCAAACGTTTTTCTTTCTCGCGCGCACGTTTCAAGGCGGCAAGCGAACGGGCGCGTGCGCCCTCGTTATCATCAAGCGCACGGGTAACGGTTAGCTTGCCCGATTGGCGGCGATCATTACGATCCTTAACCCCGGGGCGTTGCGGCGCTTTTTTCACTTCTTCGCGCTCAGGCCGTTTGGGCGCTTCGACAGGTGTGAAGCGGCGCGCAGCGGGCGGTGATGGCGTGGTCGCTACGGCTGTTTCAGCTACAGCCTCTGGCGCTGGCGTGTCTGCGACTACTGCTTCAACAACTGGCGAAGCGGCAACGGCTTTTTCAGCCTCACGATTGTCAGCGGCACGTCCGCGTTCAGCTTCAGCAGCTTTGGCGCGCTGTTCGTCTTCGCGGCGGCGGTTTTCTTCTTGTATATCCAAACGCGCAATTTCGGCATCGCGCAGCAGCTTTGCCTGACGTTCCTGACGCGACATAATGTCGTTTGCAGGCGCTTTCGCAGTCGGCGCTGGCGCGGGAGCGGGAGCCGGCGCTACGGCGGCTGCCGGCGGGGGTGTTGGGGCAGCGGCAACCTCTGGTTCGGCCTCATATCCGGGTTTACCCACCAACTTGCGGCGCTTTACCTCGACAACCACTTTATTGGTACGGCCATGGCTAAAGGTCTGTTTGACTTCACCAGACTGCACTGACCGCGCCAGCCCCAATGGCTTACGTGTCAACGTCGGCTTATTTTCGTTCTCGTCACTCATTACAGACCCAGTCCTTGCTCATCATTCGTGGAGGATGCCGCATCATTGCCTTGCTGCGCCCCGCTTTGCGGCGGAGCCATACTGCATCCATTAAAATTTATCCAGCGTCCAAGGTGATGCATCACCCGTTCCGCAGCTTTTTTGTTAATCAAAGCCACATGGACCGCATTAGTGCGCCCCAGTGCTTGTGATATCATATCGCGGTCAATGGGCAGCTTTACCCCGCCCCTGCCTGAACCTTCCTGATCTGTACCAACGCGCAGCGACTGATCGCGCTTGCCCGATCCATCGGCACTGGCATCGCTGGCGTGCAATAACAGATGCACTTGACCAGATCGCGCTGCCGCATCAATCTTTTCAGCTCCCAAGATAAGGTTTCCGGCGCGCGCTTCCAACCCCAGCCGATCCAGAAACGCTTTTTGCAAGGCAAATGCGATACGCCCAGCCATATCATCGGCCAATGTTACATTGGTTTCCTTGAACGCACGTTTTAGCACGCCCAGCAATTTACCTTTGGCCTGCGCCGCCGCCAATTCATCGTGCGAAACGCCCACCCATGCACCGCGTCCCGGCGCTTTGGCATGGACATCGGGGGCAACGCTGCCATCGGGGCCAAGGGCAAGCCGGATGAGCGAGCTGTTGTCAGCACGGTCTCCGCTCAAGACGCATTTCCTTACAGGAGCCGCTTTGTCAGGATGCTTTAGGCTTTCATTGAGAGGTGTCCGCGGCAATGGCGTCCTCCTCTTCAGTCCCCGGCGCGGATGCACCATCTTCGTCTTCGAACCAATGCGCGCGCGCGGCCATGATAATCTCGTTACCTTGCTCTTCAGACAGGCCAAATACCGCTAGGATACCCGCTTTGTCTTCGGCACGTTTCCGGTCATGACGGTCATTATTGCCCCGGCGCGTTTCGGTGCGCGCCTTTTGGATCAGCTCGTCCGTGGCCAGATCGGCCAGATCATCAAGCGTCTTGATATTTGCTTTACCCAAAATAACCAGCATTGCTTCGGTCAAGTGCGGCAATTCAGCAAGAGCGTCTTCGACGCCCAGATCGCGGCGTTCGGTGCGCGATGCTTCTTCCTTACGCTCCAATGCTTCTTGTGCACGGCTTTGCAATTCCGCCGCAAGATCGTCATCGAAACCTTCGATAAGCGCGATTTCCTCGATGGCAACATACGCGACTTCTTCCAACTCGCCAAAGCCCTCGGCGACCAGCAATTGTGCCAGTGTCTCATCAACATCCAGCTCGTTTTGAAACATTTCGCTGCGTTCAACAAATTCCTTCTGACGCTTCTCGCTCGACTCAGCTTCGGTCATAATGTCGATGCCGCGTCCGGTCAGCTGCGATGCCAGCCGTACGTTTTGACCACGGCGACCAATGGCGAGTGACAATTGATCGTCGGGCACAACAACTTCGATACGGTTTTCATCTTCGTCGATCACAACGCGGCTGACGGTGGCAGGCTGCAATGCGTTGACGATGAAAGTTGCCGCATCATCCGACCATGGAATGATGTCAATTTTTTCGCCCTGCATTTCCTGCACAACCGCCTGAACGCGGCTGCCCTTCATACCAACGCATGCACCGACGGGATCAATGGAACTGTCATAACTGATAACACCGATTTTGGCGCGGCTGCCGGGATCACGAGCCGCAGCCTTAATCTCGATAACACCGTCGTAAATTTCGGGTACTTCTTGCGCGAACAGTTTCTTCATAAAATCAGGGTGTGCACGCGACAGCAGGATTTGCGGACCTCGGTTTTCGCGGACGACTTTCATAATCAGCGCGCGGACACGGTCACCATTGCGCACCGCTTCGCGCGGAATTTGCTGGTCGCGGCGGATAACGCCTTCTGCGCGGCCCAGATCAACCACAACATGGCCGAACTCGACAGATTTCACGACGCCCGTGATGATTTCACCCGCGCGGTCCTTGAACTCTTCATACTGACGTTCACGTTCGGCATCGCGGACTTTTTGAAAGATGACCTGCTTGGCGGATTGCGCATCGATGCGGCCCAAATCAACTGGCGGCAGCGGGTCAACAATGAAGTCACCAACAACAGCGCCCTTTTGCAGCTTGTCGCCTTGCTTCAGGTCAACTTGCTTGAAATGATCCTCAACTTCTTCGACCACCTCGACCACACGCCACAAACGCAGGTCACCGGTTTGCGTATCCAGTTTCGCCCGGATATCATTTTCGGCGCCATAGCGCGCCCGCGCTGCACGCTGGATTGCTTCTTCCAACGCCTCAATCACAATCGACTTGTCGATCATTTTTTCGCTGGCAACGGCATTTGCAATTGCTAACAATTCAGCCTTATTGGCGGAAATGGGATTGGCCATGGTTCAGTCTTCCTGTTCGTCTTCTGGGGTTTCGTCTTGCTCTACTTCGTCGGCCCCGTCGCTCTTGATCGGGGCAGTTGACGCAATCAAGCGATCTGTCAAGGTCAGCTTTGCGCTTTCAACATGTTTTAGCCGAAATTTCGTTGCGCCATTCTTGCGGTCCTCAATTGAAATATCGTCGCCGTCGATGCCAATTAGATCACCGCGCAGCGATTTGCGGCCATCGACCAGTTCAGCAAGCTTGATACTTGCCTCATGTCCGGCCCAATCGGCAAAATCGGACAGCCGCGTCAACGGGCGGTCTATGCCCGGCGAGCTGACTTCAAGGCGATATGGTTCTTCGATAGGATCAAGCGCATCAAAAATATCGGAAATGCGCCGCGACAATTCGGCGCAATCCTCGATAACCAATTGCCGCGTATCGGGCCGTTCCGCCATTACTTGCAAAGTCAGGCCGTCGTCACCGTTCAACCAAATGACACGCACCAGATCAAATCCCAAAGCATTGGCTTCGGGCTCGATCAGCGGGATCAGGGTTTGGATATCGGTCAAAATGGCTCGCTTTTATCATATAGGAAACAGCAACAGTTTTTTGCGCCGGCCCCGTATGGCGCCAGCCCCAAGAATTATTACGATTTCGGGATAAACATGAATTAGGGAATGTGTCCGGGAATTGCAACGGTTTTCGTCTGGCAAAACCAATCTTGGCAATATCAACCCAGCAAAACGACGGCCATCCCCGCCGCAACACATGTCCCCAACACTTTAAACAACCCTAACTTATAGCGCAGCAACAATACAGCCGCCAACAACGACAATATTAATGCCCAAATTTGCAAGCTGCTCCAAACGGGCAATTCTGCGTGTAATATCCCCATCTCAATCCGCGATACTTCTCCAAACAGGAAATGCATGCCGAACCATAATGCCAAATTAGCGATCACGCCCACCACTGCTGCGGTTACTCCGGCCAGTGCAGCCGAAACCGCACGATTTGCGCGCAACAGTTCAATATAGGGCGCGCCTGCAAATACCCATAAAAAGCATGGCAGGAACGTAACCCAGCTGGTCAACAATCCGCCCAGCTCGCCCGCTCAAATCGGGTCCAATCCGCCAGGGTTGCGGTAAGCCGCCAAAAACCCGACAAATTGCAACACCATCACCAAAGGCCCCGGCGTTGTTTCGGCCATACCCAGACCATCAAGCATCTCGCCGGGAAGCAGCCACTGTTTTGTCG
>JANOKA010000156.1:0-1621 GCA_031418995.1 Sphingomonadales bacterium
CGTCAGCTTTGGCGCGAAAGCGCCGCCGACGTTATTGGTCCTAACCGCCGAGGCAAAAGTTCAAAACGGTGCAGCCAAAACGGGCGATGCGTCAGAGGCTATGATCGTTTTGATACCCGACATACCCCGCAAACTGGACACCAACCGCGTTCCGGTACAAATAGATGACGGCAGTATCGCGTATTTGAAAGATGCATTCTGGGCCGATAAACCATCGCGGTTGATGCAATCATTGCTGGTTGAAACGCTTTCAGCCAAAACTAGTAAAATGATATTAAGCGAGGTTGAGGCAGGCGGCAAAGCCGGAAGCTATCTGTCCGGCAATTTGAGCGAGTTCGGAATTGATGCGCGCGTCAATCAGGCCGTTGTTATATTTGATGCGGTTAAAATAGTGCGCGGCAAAGCGTTGCTGAAACAGCGATTCGAAGCGCGTGAAAAAATGGGCGCAATTGCACCTGGTGAGGCAAGCGCCGCACTGAACCGCGCCGCCAACAAGGTCGCAGCCGACATTGCGGACTGGGTTTCTACCAATCCTTGAACGCGTGGATATTTAGTGGATATTTAATTGTCAAAGAGCCTGCGGAAGGCTTGCTTTAACAAATCCTACATTTCAAGTGAAAGTGCACGCATCGGTTCATAAAAGCCGCAAAGGGAAAAAGGCATAAGAGGAAGCGCCTGATGGGACTGTCCCTTGGCAAAATACCCTTATTCTATCTTATTCTCTTCGTGGCTTTTATGATCCGAATAAGTAAACCTAGGATGATGCAAACCCAATTCGGCGCAGTATGATAAATTCTTATCTGCCTGCACGCGCCAATATGTCCCCAATCGGATCGCTGCGCGACTGCGGCGATTTCGCGTACGTTATCGCCTGTTCATGGACCGACGCATTGTTGATATCGGCCAATAAGGACTTACGCAGACGCAGCATTCCGGCATTGACGGGCGGCGGCGATTGGCCGGTAACCAAGGCCGCATTTGAAACATTCCCGCGTCCGCCTGTGAGGTCTGCGACGGCCATGCGCACTTCATAATCGCTGCGCCGCTGGCTGGCATAAATGAAACCGTGCACGGGCCAGCGCGTTGTGCCTAGCGCCGCATTGGGCGTGTACCACACCTGCACTTCACTCCAGTCATTTTGCGGTGATGCGTCAATGACGCGGACATTTTCCTCGATATGACCGCGTGTGCCGTCAATTGCCGACCAGTTGGCGTGACTGACCAGCAATGTCCGGCTATCGACGATCTTGCGCACCGCGGCAACATGGCCCAGCCGCATTGCGCCGTGCGGTTTGAACGCCAGCACTGCGCCGACCCGTGGCCGATCACCGCGATCATAGCGGCCCTGCGCCTGCCCCCACCACGTATGCGCATCGCCGCGTATCTGTACGCCCGATACCGCGCGGGCATATGGCACGCATTGCAACCCTTCATACAGCGCAAAGGCAGGCGAGCTGACGAACAGAAAAAGGAACAGGAACAACCGCATGGTTAATTGTCAAATATCTGACAGTGCCCAACATGCTGCTAAAGCTCTTGGTTAATAATGTTTTATTTTTTACCCGAATGCGCGCCACACCGCCGACGCACCCGCAACGCCCAGCAGCACCGCCACGCCGCC
>JANOKA010000157.1:0-28744 GCA_031418995.1 Sphingomonadales bacterium
GGATTAGATTATGATCGACCCTGATTTCGCATGGGCCGCATTCCTGCGGCGTGACCGAAGCTTTGACGGGCAGTTTGTGGGTGCGGTAAAAACGACGCGGATTTTTTGTAAGCCCAGCTGCCCTGTGCGTCATCCCTTGCAAAAGAATGTTGTTTTCTATGCGACCAATGAGGCGGCGATAACGGCAGGATACCGGGCGTGTATGCGGTGCCGTCCGCAGGACGTCGCGCGTGATGAAATTGCAGTGGCCAAGGCATTGGCGCTTTTGGAGCAAGATGATCCGCTTGGTTTAGAGGCGTTGGCGGCGCGGGTAGGATATGCGACGCATCATTTTCACCGCCTGTTCAAACGGCATGTCGGCGTTACCCCCGCGGCCTATGCCCGCGGGCTACGCGCTGAACGTGCACAGGCGGCACTTACAACGGGCGGGCGCATCACCGATGCTATTTATGATGCCGGCTATTCAGGGCCAAGCCGGTTCTACGCCGATATGAAAGGACAATTGGGCATGACGCCAAGTGCATGGAAAAATGGCGGGGCAGGGGCGGTCATCCGCTATGCAACAGCTGAAACGACGCTAGGCAGCATGTTGGTTGCGGCAACTGATATCGGGATTTGCAGGCTGTCGTTTGATGAAGACGAAGCCGAATTGCACCGTCGGTTCCCAAATGCAACAATAGAGGTGGGCGGTGCTGCGTTTGATGAAATTCTGTCGGGTGCAATCGCTGCGGTTGAGCGGCCAACGCAAATGCCAGACTTGCCGCTGGATGTTGCCGGAACCGCTTTTCAGCAAGCTGTCTGGGCAGAGCTGCGCCGTATTCCTGCTGGTGAAACCCGCAGCTATGCACAGATAGCCGCCGCAGTAGGTTCGCCCGGTGCGGTCCGTGCCGCGGGATCGGCTAATGGCGCGAACAACGTTGCAGTATTGATCCCGTGCCACCGCGTCATCCGCAGCGACGGAACGCTGGGCGGTTATGCCTACGGCCTGGACCGTAAAGAAAAACTCTTGAAACTGGAGCAACTACATGACTGATAAAACCGAAGCGTTTGCCGCCATGCATATTCCGGGCAATCCATTGATACTGTATAATATATGGGATGCTGGAAGTACCATAGCGGTCGCCAGGGCCGGAGCCAAGGCCATCGCCACTGGCAGCTATGGTGTGGCAGGCGCCCACGGCATTAGCGACGGAGAGAAATTGCCCTTAGATGTTGCCATCGCAACACTAACCGAGGTTTTGGCGGTTACAGACTTGCCCGTTACCATTGATATGGAAGCAGGCTATGGGGATGATCCCGGCGCCGTTGGGCGTTCCGTTAAGCGCGCCGCCGCTGCAGGGGCGATAGGCATTAATATGGAAGACAAGGATCCGGCAACCAAAACACTGTATTCAGTTGCCGATGCCAGCGCTCGGTTAAAGGCTGCCGCTGCTACAGGCGTGTTCGTAAACGCACGTGCGGATTCGTTTATTCTAACGCCGCCAGCCGGCCATGATGCTGCGAAAGTTGATGAAATGATCGAACGGGCGAAGGCCTATGCCGATGCAGGAGCGCGGGGATTGTTCGTCCCTTTCCTGCAAGATTCAGCGTTAATCGAGCGGTTGTGCAATGGATCACCTCTGCCCGTAAATATCCTTATGCGTGCCGGATGTCCTGACCATAAAACGCTGGCTGGTTTGGGCGTGGCGCGGATCAGCCACGGGCATGGCCCATGGGCTGCGGCGATGGAGTGGTTGGAGGATAAGGCGAGAAAAGCGTTGAATGCGGTGTAAAGAAAAGCGCTGGCGGTCACTGTGCTAATCACCTAATACGGTTACCAAGATATATTTGGGGGCCCGCGATGACACCATATTTCGAACGATCATTGTTTCAGAAAATAGTCACGCATCCAGTATTCTTGTTGGTTGCTGGGTTGGTCGTGACGTTCGCGTTCATGGCCGCTGGCGGTGCAATACTGCAAGCTACAATGCCCAAAGCGGGCCTGACCGATACGATGGAGCTTCTCGGCTACACTATCATTTCGTCTCTTTGCGTTCTCGGTTACTGGATATTCACGCGCTTTATCGAGCGCAAACCGTTTGCCGATTTTGCATTGCCCGGTGCGGTAAAGGAATGGTTTTTTGGCATCGCTGTGGGAACGGTCGTCATGGCGTTGGTGGTTGGCGTCATCGCATTGTTTGGCGGTTACAAGATTATCGGACAGAACGGACCAGAGGTGCTGATCGTCGTACTGGGCGTGGCGATTATAAGCGGGATTACGGAGGAAGTTTTGTTTCGCGGGATTATTTTCCGGTTCTTTGAACAATGGCTTGGCAGCTATTTAGCGCTCGCCATTTCCGCGCTGTTTTTTGGTCTGGTCCATCTTGGCAACCCTAATTCCAGCTGGCTCGCCGCTTTTGCGATTGCGATTGAGGCGGGCATCATGCTCGGCGCGATTTACATGCTGACGCGGCGGTTGTGGGCCGCAATAGGCCTGCACATGGCATGGAACTCTGTTCAAGGCGGCGTATTCGGCATTCCGGTTTCGGGAACCGATGTACCCGGATTGCTGGTAAGCAAAACCAGCGGTTCAGATATATTAACAGGGGGCGCATTTGGTGCAGAGGCATCCTTACCCGCGATCCTGTTATGCACGGCCATCGGCCTTTATTTTCTATGGCGTGCACGGCAAAAGGGGCAGGTTGTTACCGCCAGTTTCACCCGTTTTAAAACCGGCGAATTGCCAGCGGCATTAGCCATTTCCTAGTCCTGTTTCAGGCACAACTTACCCCGCTTTATCTGCGTAAACACTTGATTGCGCCTGTGTCTCTGATTGGGACGCGGTGAAATTTATATCAATTATTTTATAATACTAACGGGTTGTTCACCCTTTTTTGCGAATACGTTCCTCGATCTGTGACCAAATTGCGTTTGCCGCCTGCGGCAGCGCTTATTTTCGGGGGCGGCAAAAAGGACGTTATGATGCGCAAGTTTATAAAATCTAAGGTGGTTTTGGCCGCTGCTGTGATTGTCTCGATGATAACTGGATGTGCCGGAGGTTCCGGAGGACGTGAACTTCCGATGGCACCGGCACAATCCCAGCAAGGCCCTAGCGATGAATATCTGATCGGTCCCCGCGATGAACTGACGATATTTGTTTGGCGTAATCCCGAACTTGGCGCAAAAGTGCAAGTGCGCCCTGATGGCCGGATTACAACGCCATTAATTACCGATATGCCCGCTGTCGGCAAGACATCGACAATGCTGGCGCAAGATATCAAGCTACAATTATCGCAATATATCAATGATCCAATTGTCTCCGTTATCGTCAACAGTTTCGTTGGCGGCGTGCAAAATGTACGGATTGTTGGCGCAACTGAAAAGCCGGCGTCCATTCCCTACAGCGCGAATATGACATTGCTGGATGCAATGATCTCGGTTGGCGGTTTGTCCGAATTTGCAGCGGGTAACCGGGCGCGCCTGATCCGCTACAATCGCGGTACAGGGCGGCAACAGGAATATTCGCTGCGTCTGGGTGACCTTTTGAAACGCGGCGACAGCAGAGCGAATGTGCAACTGCAACCCGGCGACGTCATCATCATTCCGGAAAGCGCGTTTTGACGCATGAAAATTCGCAACACTCCTTTGGCATCAATTGAAAGATAACCAGCCACAATGACCGGTCTTTATGACGAAATCAGAATCGCATTACACAGTGTCTGGAACCGGCGCTGGTTAGCCTTGGCTATTGCTTGGGGTTTTTGCATCTTGGGATGGCTTGGCGTTGCGTTGATCCCCAACAGTTACGAATCAAAATCCCGTATTCAGGTGCAAATGCAGTCGATCCTGTCCGATAAGGTCGGTATTTCCACCGCCGATCAGCGCCGCAGCATACAGCAGCTTGAACAAACGCTGACATCATCTGTGAACCTTGAAAAAGTCGTGCGCGGTACGGATTTGGGTCAAAGTATTTCATCTGACCGTGAGATGGCAGGTAAGATCGAGGGCTTGCGTGCCAAGATTGAGGTGAAATCGGAGCAGGATAATTTCTTTGCAATTACTGTAAAACAACCCAGCCCGAAACTGGCGCGTGACGTGGTGCAAAAACTGATCGATGTAGCCGAAGAAGATAACATCGCTGGTGACCGCAAAGAAACAGGCCAAACATTGCGGTTTCTGGATGCACAGATCGCTGCACGGCAGGTTGAACTGCAAGAAGCCGAGGCCAAGCGCGTTGATTTTGAAACCAACAATTTGGGTTTGTTACCTGGTGTCGGTTCCGTGTCGCAGCGTTTAGAGGCATCACGCGCCGAACTCAGTCAGATTGATTCGCAACTGATTCAAGCACGTAGTGCACTTGCGGCATTAAACGGCCAGTTATCGGGAACGCCGCAGTCAATTTCCACGCCCTCTTTTGGCGGCGGCGCAGCAGGTCTTAGCCCGTCTCAGGCGGCATTGTCGCAAGCCATGGCAGACCTTGGCGCGATGCGCGCACGTGGCCTGACAGATGCGCATCCCGATGTGATTGCGCAAAAGAATCAGGTTGCTAATTTGCGGGCGCAGGCCCGAGCAAACCCGGCATCGGGCGGCTCGGGTGGCGGATCATACAGTACGCCAAACCCGGCATATTCATCGCTGCAAAGCATGCGCGCAGAACGCGAGGCATCGGCTAGCGCATTGCAAGCACGCAAGTCGGGCCTGCAAGCTGAAATGGCACAACTGGCCGCCAAACAAACGTCAGAGCCCGGTGTAGCTGCTGAAATGACGCGCATCAACCGCGACTATGAAACCATGAAAGCGCAATATGACAAGCTGGTCGCTGACCGCGATAATGTGCGTCTGCGCGGACAAGTTGAAACACAAACTGATGCGGTGCAATTCAAAGTGATTAACCGCCCGACATTGTCGAGCGTGCCGTCTGCGCCAAACCGCCCGTTATTGCTGGCACTGGTATTGTTCGCCGGCCTTGGTGCAGGTGTTGGTGCGGCGTTTGCGCTGGGTCATTTGCAAACCAGCTATCCCACTGCGGCCAAACTGGAACGTGCCAGCGGTCTGCCAGTAATCGGCGCAATCTCGCAAATGCTGACCAGCGCGCAGCGCGATGAACGCAAACGTAAATTGAAACTGTTTTACAGCGGCGCAGCGGCGCTAGGCGGCGTGTTTGCATTGCTGATCGTTGCCGAATTTATCCAGCGCAGTGTGACGACTTAAGAAGGCATAGAGACATGAACAAACATAGCTCAATTAAATCGTCAGGTTCGCTGTTGGAGCGGGCATCGGAATTATATGATTTCGGTGCGGCGTTGCGTACGGGCGGCGCGCCTATAATGCCGCCTGTAGTTCCTGTTCAGACTGTCGCTCCGGCACCGCTTGCAGCACAACCTGCGCCTGTCCATCAACCAGAATCGGTGACGCAACCCGCAGCTGTTATGCCACCTTTAGCTGCGCCTATTCCAATTTCGGTATCTGCTGCTCCGCCGACCTCCACGTATATCAAGCCAACGCGCAATACAAAATTCGCCAAAATTGACCGTGCATTGCTGCGCGCCGGAAATTTCATTGATCCTGAGGGTCCAGTGACCGGTTTGTCCGAAGAGTTCCGTATCGTCAAACGCCAGCTGCTGCTCGCAGCAAGAGGCGGAAAAGGATATGAGCCACTGGAACATGGCGAGCGGATTTTGGTGTGTTCGGCGCATCCCAATGAGGGAAAAACATATTGTTCGATTAACCTTGCGCTTTCAATGGCGAGCGAGAAAGATAATCACGTACTGCTGGTCGATGCCGATTTTGCCAAGCCCAGCGTGCTCAAGACATTTGGAATCGAGCATAGCCCCGGCTTAATGGATGCTTTGGCCGACCGTGATTGTGATGTCGAAAGCCTGATTATCGAAACCGATATTTCCGGGCTTACGATCCTGCCAGCAGGCGCCCAAACCAATCAAGATACCGAATATCTGGCGGCGTCTCGTACGGCGGAAATCATTGAGACATTGACTAGCAATGACCCCACAAGGATCATCATTTTTGATTCACCGCCCGCACTGGCCGCCTCGCCAGCGTCCGTATTGGCGTTGCACGTCGGGCAGACAGTTATGGTGGTGAATGCAGATAACACGACGGACAGTGCGCTGCGCGACGCACTAAGTCTGCTGAGCGGCTGTGACAATATACAGCTGCTTTTAAACCGTGCCAAATTCTCTCCCACCGGCCGGAAATTCGGCAATTATTATGGATATGGAGCATGATTATGCAAAACCGGAATTCCAAATCAAACCTTATTTATATGTTGCTCGCTGGCGCTGCATTGGCGGTTCCGAGCATGGCATCGGCGCAGCAGATTGCGCCTGAATGGTCACCAATGGACGACGGCGCAAGCGATATCGGTCAGGTTGGCGGCGGTGACGAAGAATCGCAAAACAGCCGCCGCCGTGGCGGTTCTTCTGGTAAACGCAGCGGGCCGCGCGTTGAAATAACACCATTTATCGAGGCACAGCAAGTTTTGGTCGCCGATTTGAAAAGCGGCGGAGACGTTCTGACTTACTCCACCGTTGCAGTGGGCGTTGATGCCACCATCTCCACCCGCCGCGCAGAGGGGCAATTAAACGTCCGTTACGAGCGGTTGATCGGATATGACAGCGGCGTTGAAGATTCTGATGTCGTGTCGGGGCTTGCGCGCGGATCGGTGAAACTGACCCGCGATTTGAGTTTTGAAGCGGGCGGCATCGCCACGCGGTCAAAGGTTGACGGACGCGGCGTATCACCCACCAATTTGGTCGGCAATCCCGATAACGTAAGTCAGGTATATTCCATCTATGCTGGCCCAACCTATGCGTCTCAAATTGGTGATTTGAATGTCAATGCGGCGTACCGGGCGGGCTATACTAAGGTTGAAAGCAAGGATGTCGGATCGCTTCCTCCCGGACAAGATCGGTTCGATACATTCGATGACAGTATCAGCCACAGCGCAACCGCATCGGTTGGCATGCAACCTGGGCCTTTGCCCGTCGGCTGGTCCGTTGGCGTCGGTTATGACCGCGAAGACGCAGGGCAGTTGGATGGCCGTCTGGAAAGCAAATTTGTGCGCGGCGATGTGACGGTTCCTGTTGGCGCTGGCCTCGCCATTGTTGGCGGCGTTGGATATGAAGATGTGAAAGTCAGCGAACGCGATGCGCTGCGCAATGCGGCGGGCGATCCGCTGGTCGACGGCGATGGCCGTTTGATTACCGACAAAGCCTCGCCGCGATTGACCGCCTATGAAGAAGATGGTGTCATTTGGGACGTAGGCGTTTTGTGGCGTCCAAGCAGCCGAACAACGCTGAGTGGATATTACGGCCACCGTTATGGCAGCGATACTTTCGGCGGTAACCTTAGCTATCAACCCAATAATCAATGGGCGGTGAATGTATCGGTTTATGATACCGTATCCGGTTTCGGAAATATGTTGAACGATAATCTGGCGTCATTACCAACCAGTTTCCGGGCGTCGCGTAATCCGTTGTCGGGCGATATTGGCAGCTGTGCCTTTGGTCAGTCGGGCGGATTTTGTTTTAACGATGCATTGCAATCAACGGCATCTGCATCGTTCCGCACACGCGGCGGATCGGCGGCACTTAGCTCGACCGTTGGCGGATGGGATACCGGCGTTGCGGTGGGATATGATCGCCGCAAATATCTGACATCGGCATTGGGCGCGCGCGCTGATTTGGCCGGACTGGTGGACCAAAATTATTATGCCACGATTTACCTTGGCAAGGATCTGGATCGCAGTTCGCGGTTTGATACCAATGCCTATGCCAGCTATTTTGATCCCGGCTTTACCGGCGCGAATGATGTGCTGGGTATCGGTATCAACGCGGCCTATTACCGCCAGATTGTGCGCGGACTTTCGGCAACCGCTGCGGTCGGGTTGGATAGCACGCGGCAAGAAGATTTTGATACACAGCTTACCGGATCAGCGCTGCTTGGGCTGCGTTACAGCTTCTAAGTATTATTCGGCATAGGCATCGGAGAAGAATAAAATGTACGATCAATTTTACGGACTAAACGGACGGCCATTTCAGCTGACCCCCGATCCGCAATATTATTTCGAAAGCGGAACGCACCGTAAGGCATTATCTTATCTGGGATATGGCCTTGCTCAAGGCGAAGGGTTCATTGTAATCACGGGCGATGTCGGTGCGGGCAAATCCACTTTGGTCAGCCATTTGATGCAAAGCATTGACAAATCCCGGCTAACCGCCACCAATATCGTCACCAGCCAGCTTGATGGCAACGACATGGTGCAAATGGCCGCCGAAAGTTTTGGCATTCATACGTCCGGACAAGATAAAGCTGCAACGCTGAAAGCGATTGAAAACTATCTGCATGCAGAGGCACGGGCTGGACGCAGATGTCTGCTGATCGTTGACGAGGCACAGAATTTATCGGTGGGTGCAATCGAAGAATTGCGGATGCTGTCCAATTTTCAATTGGGTTCACAGGCATTGCTTCAAATTTTCTTGCTGGGTCAGCCGGAGTTCCGCGATCTAGTCCAAAGTTCGCAAGATTTGGAGCAATTGCGCCAGCGTATTATTGCCACACATCATTTGCAGCCAATGGATGCTGGCGAGGTTGAACCCTATATCATTCACCGCCTGTCACGGGCCGGATGGACAGGTAATCCGCAACTGACGCCTGATGCCTATGCCGAGCTTTATGCACAAACTGAAGGCGTTCCGCGCAAGTTGAATACCTTAATGAGCCGCGTATTGTTGATGGGTGCAGTCGAACAATTGAGCGTGATTGACGGCGATTTGGTGTCTGCGGTGTTTGCCGATATGGCAGGGCAGCCATTTGAATATGAAGCGCCTATGTCGGCCCGCGGCGAGGTCGCGCTGAGTTTGGTCGAAGAAACGCCCGACGAGGTACCAGTCGCCGAGATTCAGATGGCAACAGAAATGGCGACTGCGTTAGAGGCTATCAACACTGCACCAACTATATCCGCACCGGATATCCATTTTGTTGCGCCGCAAACAGCGACCCAATCTGCGTCATCGCGTGATAAACATGCGGTTGATACAAATGCGGCGCGTTTGACGGCATTAGAATCGCATGTGGCGGATCAAGATGCGGCCTTACGCCGGGTTTTGGGTATGATGATTGACTGGATGGACAAAGAATCGTCTGCCGCGCACATGAATTCATCCAGCCGTGCGGCATAAGGCTGCCCCGCTGCACAAATTGAGTATTAGAAGGACCTGAATATCGTGCGAAATGCGCTGTCGGTTGATATTGAAGACTGGTTCCAAGTCGGCGCGTTTGAAAATGTGATTTCACGCGGTGACTGGGACACGCTGGAATGCCGCGTCGAGCGTAACAGTGATATGGTGCTGGAATTATTCGACAAGGCTGGTGTTAAAGGTACATTTTTCACGCTAGGCTGGGTTGCCGAACGCTATCCCGCGTTAATGCGAAGAATTGCCGGCGCGGGCCATGAAATCGCCAGCCATGGATATTCGCACGAGCGTGTGTTCAATTTTACGCCGCAGCAATTTGCCGATGACATTGATCGGACGCGAAAGATATTAGAAGATACATCGGGAACCCCCATTTTCGGCTACCGCGCACCCAGTTTCTCCATCGATCAGCGGACCCCATGGGCGCATGAAATACTGGCGGAAAAGGGATATCGCTATTCGTCCAGTGTTGCGCCCGTAAAACACGACCATTATGGCTGGGCCGACGCTCCGCGGTTTGCCTTTCGTCCGGTTGCAGGATCGGATTTTCTTGAGATTCCGGTTACAACGGCAACGATTGGGTCACGCCGTTTAGCAGCAGGCGGCGGCGGTTTTTTCCGGTTGCTGCCGTACCAATTTTCCCGCTGGGCGATCCGGCAGGTTAATAGCCGTGATGACCGTCCCGCAATTATCTATTTCCATCCGTGGGAGATTGATCCGGGTCAGCCCCGCGTTGCCAATGCGCCGCTGAAATCAAAATTCCGTCATTATACAAAACTCGATGCGATGGCCGGAAAACTGGCGCGGTTGGCACGCGAGTTTGAATGGGAACGGCTCGACATAGTCGTTCAAAAAGAACAGGCGCGTTTTGCATGAACGCGCCGATGATCCGGCCAAAGATTTTGATACGCGAGATGGATTTGGACGACACCAATGAATGTGCGCGGATCGACACATGGGTCATGGGGCAAAATGGCGGACTGCCGTTCCACCGTCCGAAATGGTTGAAAGCCGTTCAGGGCGGCACGGGACAAACGGCGCATTGTTTTATCGCAGAACGCGGTGACCAGATTGCAGGAATACTGCCGTGTCATATCATGCACTCGCCATTATTTGGCCGGGCATTGGTGTCATCGGGTTTCGCGGTTGGCGGCGGGATACTTTCAGACAGTAAATCCGTTACTGCCCGGCTTGCGGCATCGGCGTGGGAGTTTGCTCAGCGATGGAGCTGTCCGACAGTGGAATTGCGGGGGGGGGAATTGCCTGGTGGTGAGTGGACCGTAATACGCGATGCCCATGCCAATTTTGCACGCGATTTGATGGCCGATGATGACACCGAACTGCTCGCCATTCCGCGAAAACAGCGCGCCGAAGTGCGCAAGGCATTAGAAAACGGAATGACGGTTCAAACCGGAACTTCCGTGCAAGACCGTGCATGGCATTACGATGTTTACGCGCAAAGCGTGCGAAATCTGGGTACGCCGGTTTTCCCGAAATCATTGATGTCCAGCGTGCTTGATGCATTTGGCACAGAGGCCGATATTTTGACGGTGCTGCAGAATGGCCGCGCTGTAGCCAGTGTGCTCAGCATTTATCACAACGGAACGGTTATGCCCTATTGGGGCGGCGGAATATTCGAAGCACGCAAACTGCGCGCCAATGATCTGATGTATTATGCACTGATGAACCATGCGCGCGCGCGGGGTTGTACTCGGTTTGATTTTGGGCGGTCCAAAACCGAATCTGGCGCCTATTTTTTCAAGAGAAACTGGGGTTTTGAACCCGATCCTATGGCTTATGCGGTGCGTACTGCAGATGGCCAGCCTCTGCGTGACGTAAACCCGAACAGCCCGAAATATAAGGCGCAAATTGCGCTGTGGCAGAAACTGCCGCTGGGAATTGCCAACCGGATCGGGCCGTGGATCGCCAAAGGGCTGGGGTAATGGGCGACATATTATTCCTTGCCCACCGCATTCCGTGGCCAGCCGACCGCGGCGATAAAATCCGATCGCACAATATCTTGCGCCACTTGGCCGATATGGCTCCGGTACATGTGGCCTGTTTTGCCGACGATACCCGTGACATGGGATTTGTCAGTGAAATGGAGCCGAAATTTGCGACGGTATATGCCGAAATTCGCACTAAGCCGCAATGGCAGGCGGGTATAGAGGCGCTGGTTACGGGGAGTTCTGTATCGGTTAAAAGCTTTGCTACGCCAAGCATGTCGGCGCATGTCGATGCGATTTTGGCTGGCGAAAATATCAGCCATATTTTCTGCTTTTCCGGGCAAATGGCGCAATATGTTCCAACTCGTTTTGATGGCAATTTCGTGATGGATTTTGTTGACGTCGATAGCGCCAAATTTGAAAGCTATGCCGGGCAGGGCAATCCATTGATGCGTTGGGTAAATGCACGCGAGGGGCGTAAACTGGCTGAGTTTGAGCATGATATCGCGCGACGTGCCGATGCCTGCTTGTTTGTAAGCGATGCTGAAGCCGACCTGTTTCGCAAGCGTTCGGGCATTGCAGATGGCCGCATTCAGGCGTTGGGCAATGGTATCGATACCGTCAGCTATGATCCCGCCAATGCGATACCGGCAATATCGATGAAAGACGGCGGCCCGATGATCGTATTCACAGGCCAGATGGATTACCGCCCGAATATCGAGGCTGTGACCGATTTCGCACTGAACGTATTGCCTGACATTCACAAACAACATCCCAGCGCTATATTTGCCATTGTGGGCCGAAATCCGCCTGCACAGGTTCAGTCGCTTGCCAGGAAAAAAGGTGTCATCGTAACCGGCGCAGTCGGTGATGTGCGTTCGTGGCTGAATGCAGCGGCAGTTGTTGTTGCACCGCTGCGTATTGCGCGCGGTATACAAAATAAAGTGCTGGAAGCGATGGCAATGGCCAAGCCTGTTATGGCCTCCGCATGCGCCGCAGAAGGCATTAATGCTGAAGACGGTATCCATTTTCGCATCGCTGCCGATGTTCAGGCCGAGGCGCGGATTGTCTGCGATCTGCTGGCTGATCCTCTTACTGCCAAAACAATGGGTGATAATGCGCGGCGGCATGTGGTTTCGCATTATGGCTGGGTCAGACAATTGTCCGGTTTGCGCACAATCATGGCGATGGATGACGCATTAGTGGCGGCGGCGGAATGAGCGTGATTGCTCTGGCGAATGGCGATAGCCGCAGGGCGTTGCCGCTTTTATCAAACGGCGCATGGAAAATGCATCTATCATATCTTGGCGCGGCTTGGGCGGTTTTGCTGCTGTTATTCCGCCAGGATGCCGCCGATATGGCGATGATCTGGTGGAACAGCTCGACCTTCAACCATTGCCTGTTGATCGTACCTATTATTGCATGGCTTGTGCATCAACGCGCGCCGTTGTTGCAGGAATTAGCCCCGCGCACATATTGGCCGGCGTTGTTGTATATTGGCGCGGCAGCGGCGGGATGGTTGCTGGGTGATGCGGCGGGGGTGGCTGTGGCGCGGCAATTGGGGTTATTGATGATGTTGCAAGGCAGCGTTTGCGCACTGCTGGGATTGAACGTCACACGCGGTTTGGCATTTCCGCTATTTTATATGTTCTTCCTTTTGCCCATTGGGGAAGAAGCCGTGCCGATGTTGCAAACGGTTACAGCGAAAATGAGTATGATCCTGTTAGGCTGGACCAATATTCCGGCGCATATTGACGGCATTTTCATCACCACACCCACAGGATATTTCAAGGTAGCAGAGGCATGTTCGGGGGTGCAGTTTTTGGTCGCTATGCTTGCCTATGGCGCATTGGTTGCCAATCTGTGTTTCCAAAGCGTTGGTCGCCGTGCTGCTTTCATGGCTCTGTGCTTTGCGGTCCCAATTTTGGCCAACGGCGTGCGCGCGTTTGGCACGATATATATTGCACACCATACCAGCATCGATTTTGCAGCGGGATTTGACCACGTATTTTACGGCTGGATTTTCTTTGCGATCGTCATTGCGATAGTGATGGCAATGGGTTGGCGCTATTTTGATAAAAGCGCCGACGCACCCGCATTCGATCCGGCAAAGCTCGTCTCCAACATCCATGGCGGTATGTCAGTCAAGGCCTTATTGTTTGCGGCACTTGCAGTTGTTGCAACGCCTGTTGTTTGGTCCAATATAATCGCGGCGCAGGTTGTGACCGTTCCGGCACAAATTACGCTGCCCAAAGTTCCCGGATGGAAAACCATTCAATATGCACCCCTATATCCATGGGCACCGCGCTTCACAGGCGCAAGCAGCAGCGCAATGGCACGCTATCAAAACGAGCAAGGTCAGACGGCGGACTTGTTTATCGCCGTTTATAACCGTCAGGCAGAAGGCCGTGAACTTATTGGATTTGGTCAAGGCGCGGCCAACCCCGACAGCAAATGGGCGTGGACAGAAAACCTGACCGCGCCATATAATGGTAAAGCCGAACGCATAACTGCACCGGGTCCAGTTGCCCGTGATGTGATCAGTTTTTACCGCACTGGCGGCGTAACCAGCGGGTCGGGCGGGCAAATTAAACTTGCCACATTGAAAACACGGTTGCTTGGCGGGAACCAGCAAGCGGTGGCAATACTCGTGTCTGCCGAACATCGCGGCAATGCCAGCGCGCGCCCTGCATTGGATGCGTTTATCAAAGACATGGGCAATATCGACAATTTGGCTGACCACGCCGCAGGCATCCGCTAAGTACGTGCAACAGTTTTTGGAGCAGACATACTAAAATGTGCGGTATAGCAGGCATTTTCCATATCGAAACGGCCAAGCCCGTTGATCCCGAACGCGTGCGGCATATGAGCAATGCTATTGCGCATCGCGGCCCTGATGGCAGCGGCGTTTGGACTGCGCCGGGTATAGGCCTTGGCCATCGCCGCCTGTCGATAATTGACATTGGAGGCGGGGCGCAGCCGATGGTATCAGACGATGGCAGCATCGCCGTCAGCTTCAATGGCGAAATTTACAATTTCCTGGAACTGCGCCGTGAATTGGAAGCGGCAGGTTATGCGTTTCAAACCAACAGCGATACCGAGGTTATTTTGCACGGCTGGCGGCATTGGGGCGTGGATTGTATCGCACGGTTTCATGGCATGTTTGTGTTTGCGGTATATGATGCCAAAGACCGACAGCTATTACTGGCGCGTGACAGGTTAGGAGTTAAGCCGCTTCATTATACTTCGTTACCCGATGGCAGCGTGATTTTCGGGTCAGAGTTAAAGGCGCTGCTGGCGCATCCGGCGCTGCGGCGCGAAGCCGATATTACTGCGCTCGATGACTATCTGGCTTTTGGCTATGTTCCCGATCACAACTGCATGTTGCGCGGTGTAAAAAAGCTTCCTGCCGGACATTATATGCTGCTGCAACAGGGCAAGCCAATGCCTGCACCAACCGAATACTGGGATATTGATTTTTCGGCGCGGGTAAAGGGCAGCCAGCAAGAATTGGAAGAAGAATTGCTGCGTTTGATGCGGCAAGCGGTGGCATCGCGTATGGTGGCCGATGTGCCGCTGGGCGCGTTCCTATCGGGCGGTGTGGATTCGTCCAGCGTGGTTGCGCTAATGGCGGAAATATCAAAGCAACCAGTAAAAACATGCTCCATCGGGTTTGATGTCGGCGCGCTCGATGAAAGCGAATATGCTGCAAGGATTGCCCAGCGTTTCCATACCGACCACCGTAGCCGTAAAGTCGGTTCGAACGATTTTGATTTGATCGATACACTGGCATTTCATTTTGACGAACCCTTTGCCGATGCGTCCGCCTTGCCAACATACCGCGTGTGCCAATTGGCGCGTGAACAAGTGACTGTGGCGTTATCGGGGGATGGCGCGGACGAGGCGATGGCGGGATATCGCCGTCATGTATTCCACCATAATGAAGAACGCGTGCGCGGGTTGATACCGTCTGTAATTCGCGGTCCGTTGCTTGGGACATTGGGCAAATTTTATCCAAAAGCTGATTGGGCACCACGTGCTTTCAGGGCGAAAACTACACTGCTTTCGTTGGCACGCAGCGGGGCTGAGGGCTATGCCGAGGCAGTGGGAGTGACGGGGCCAGCGCAGCGCCGAAAATTATATTCATCGCGTGCAATCAACGCATTAGGCGATTACCGCAGCGAAAGTCATATGCACCGCCTGATGGAAAATGCGCCCGCGCGCAGCGGTTTGGATCAAGCGCAATATGCGGATATGAAAATGTGGTTACCCGGCGATATTCTGACCAAACTGGATCGCACCAGCATGGCGGTGGGATTGGAAGCACGCGAGCCTTTGCTGGACCACCGCTTGATGGAATTTGCCGCCAGCTTACCCGAAAACATGCGGGTGCGGCGCGGACAGGGTAAGCTCTTGATGAAGCACACGATGGAGCGGTATCTGCCCAAGGACATTCTCTATCGCCCGAAAATGGGCTTTGTTACGCCAATATCAGCGTGGTTGCGCGGACCATTGGCCGATACAGCGCGCGGCATTGCAAACAGCAAAACCTTGGCGCAGCTTGATTGGCTGGATGCAAGCGCGATGAGCAAAGTAGCCGACGATCACATATCGGGCCGCAGCGACAACAGCCGGCTATTGTGGCAATTGATTATGCTGGAAAAATCGGTGGGACGGATATTCGGTTAGCATAGGGATTAATTTATTTTGAATTCAAAAGACTAAGAAGTTTTTTACGCACAATCAAAATGAAAATAATTTCTCGCGAAGCTCCGAAGCTCGCGACGTTTGAAGTTTTAGACCGGAAAAAATTCTTCGCGCTCTTCGCTGTTTCGTGAACTTCGCGTGAAACACGCATAAACCGCATCCATAAAATACAGCCCATCGGGCGGGGCATTATGGCCCAGTCTAGCGCGATCTTTGGCATCAAGCGCGCTTTGCAAATCGTCCGCGCTCCATTTGCCGCGTCCTACCAGCGACAAGCATCCCACCATCGAACGCACCTGATGATGCAGAAAAGACCGGGCCGCCGCCTCGATAATTACATTCTCGCCCTCGCGGCGTACGTCCAAACGATCGAGCGTTTTAATCGGACTGTCGGATTGACATTCGGCCGAACGGAACGTGGTGAAATCATGCAAGCCCACAAGTATTTGCGCGGCGCCGTGCATCATATCGGCATTCAGCGGCGACGCAATTTGCCATGCTTTACCCCGGTCAAGCGCGAGCGGTGAACGGCGGTTGATGATACGGTATTCATACGCGCGGCCCGTGCAGGAAAACCGCGCATGCCAATCATTCGGAGCCAGTTCGCAATCCTTGATCGCAATCGGCGCAGGGCGCAAATGCGCATTGATCGCGCCCATGATACGAAAGGCTGTCAATTGCGTATCCAGATCAAAATGCGCCCGCATGGCTCGGGCATGCACGCCCGCATCGGTTCGTCCGGCGGCATAGACCGCGACATTTTGTGCGCACATTTTGAACAGTGCTGCTTCGATCGCCACTTGCACCGACGGGGCGTTATCCTGCCGCTGCCACCCCGCATATGGCCCGCCGTCAAATTCAATTGTCAGGGCAAAACGCGGCATTAAAGCTGCGATCCGGCAGGGATGATATTGCCGCGTAGAAAATCATCCAAGGTCATAACTGGCTTTCCCGCGCGCTGTATCAAAGTAGGGCGTATTGCGCCGCCGTCACAAGCGATAGTTAAGTGATCGTCGATAACTTGGCCTGTTCTGCCGCTTGTGCCGATAGTTTCGGCTGCTAATACACGGTATCGTTGTCCTTCAAATTCGAACCAAGCACCGGGCGCAGGATTAAACGCCCGTATCTGGCGTTCCAATGCTTCGGCGCTCTGCGTAAAGTCCAGCCGTGTTTCGGCTTTGTCGATTTTGGCAGCATAAGTAACGCCTTCGCTGCTTTGCGCGATTGCCGGATAAGCGTCCATATCCGAAAGCACTTGCGTCATTAAACCAGCGCCCATTGCCGCCAGTTCCGTCGTCAGCTCGCCAGTTGTTTTCGCTTCGATATGGGTTGTAGTGCTCGCCCGAACTGCGCCAGTATCAAGCCCCGCATCCATTTGCATCACCATTACACCCGTTTGTGCGTCCCCAGCCAATATCGCGCGCTGTACTGGCGCTGCCCCGCGCCAACGCGGCAGCAGCGATCCATGGATATTCCAACAACCATGTTTCGGCGCATCCAGTATCGCTGGCGGCAATATCAGGCCATAGGCAGCCACCACCGCAACGTCCAGATCCAGCGCGGCAAACTCCGCCTGCGCCTGAGTGTTGCGCAGCGAAACGGGCGAACGCACATCCAAACCCAACGCCTCTGCGCGCAATTGGACAGCGGATGGCTGCAATTTCTTACCTCTGCCTGCAGGGCGTGGCGGCTGGGTATATATGCAAGCAATTTCATGTCCCGCTGTATGCAACGCGTTTAGCGCTGGCACGGCAAATTCCGGCGTTCCCATGAAAGCAATGCGCATCTGTTCTTTTCCTTTACTACAAAGCCCCCTAATGATGGACACATGGCATCGCAAGAAATAGACGCATTGGCGCAGGCATTATCGAAACTTCCCGGGCTTGGCCCGCGTTCGGCGCGGCGTGTTGTACTGCATTTGATGAAAAAACGTGAAAGCGTGATGCAGCCGTTGCTGCGCGCGCTGGTCAACGTCAATGAACAGCTGGTTACTTGCGGTACTTGCGGCAATATCGACACTATTAACCCGTGCGGAATTTGTAACGACCCGCGCCGCGATGTGCGCTCCATCTGCGTGGTGGAGGATGTATCCGACCTATGGGCGCTCGACAGGTCACGGCTGTTTCCCGGGAAATATCATGTTCTGGGCGGGCGGTTATCAGCGCTGGACGGCATTCGGCCAGAGGATTTGAACGTCGCAGGATTAATCACACGCGTTGCTGCTGGCGGCATTGACGAGGTTGTTTTGGCGATGAACGCCACGCTGGACGGGCAAACTACGGCGCATTATCTAGCTGAAAGGCTGGAGGATTATCCTATCCGCCTGACCCAATTGGCGCACGGAGTTCCGGTCGGCGGGGAACTGGACTATCTGGATGACGGGACATTGGCGCAGGCATTGCGCGCACGCCGCCCGATCGGTTAAGGGCAATCCTGCCCCATTGACCCAGGCCATAGCAATGCCTATCTGACCCCCTATGGCAATATTACCTATTCTTGAAGTGCCCGATGCACGGCTGAAAACCATATCTACGCCCGTGGCGGTGTTTGACGATAGCTTGCGCACTTTAATCAATGATATGTTTGAAACCATGTACGATGCGCCGGGCATTGGTCTTGCTGCGATACAGGTTGGCGTGCCTAAACGCGTGCTGGTAATTGACCTACAAGAACCTGATGAAAGCGCCGATGCCGAAGATTGCGGCGATAATGGCTGCGGTCATGACCACCGGCCCGTGAAGCGCAATCCGCGTGTATTTATCAATCCGGTTATACTCGATCCGTCAAAAGATTACGCAAGTTATAGTGAGGGATGCCTGTCGGTTCCCGATCAATATGCCGATGTTGAGCGTCCCGCGCTAATCCGTGCGCGCTGGCAGGATTTGGATGGAAATTTTCATGAAGAAAAAATGGACGGCTTGATGGCAACATGTCTGCAACATGAAATGGACCATTTGGAAGGTATATTATTCATCGACCATTTGTCGCGGTTGAAACGGCAAATGGTACTGAAAAAGCTGGAAAAACAACGCAAAGCAGCTTGATCCGCAAGGAAATTTCAGGTCCTAAGGCTTAAACGCAGCCGGCGCGGCATCGATTGTTACGAATTTGCCTTTTTGAATTTCCTGCACTTCCAGCATCCGTTCGGACAAACCGTCTGCGCGAAACCGAAAGGCTCCGTCGATGCCAATGAAGCCGCCAGTATCGGTCAATTGCGTAATCGGGAATGTCGTTCCCAATTTCCAGCTTGGCGCGACCCGCATCGTTAACAATATCGCGTCATAGCCCAAACTGGCCAGCCGTAATGGCGCTTTGCCATATTGCGTGCGATATTTTCCCGCAAACGTCCGGAAATATCCGTCCGACACGCTGGAAAACCATGCCTCACGCATCACAATACTGCCCGCCAGACTGCCATCGATATTCCACAATTCGGTTCCCAGAATGCGGGCGTTTTTCATACCGTGGCTGCGGATAGATGGTATTATGGAAAGCGCGGATTTGCCGGTATCTGCCACCATGACGGCGTCAACCGCACCTGCCGCCTGCATCCGCCGGGTGGCGGCATCAATACTTGCAGCGGACCCGTCGATTTCCTGAACGCTAACCAATACACCGCCAGCATCGCGTACGGCGCGTGTAAAATTGGATGCGGCGCGCTGGCCATAAACACTGCTTGGAACAATCGCGCCAAAACGCGATAGACCCCGCGATTTAGCAAATTTAACGGTGCGGGTGATCGATTGATCGGGCAGATGACCCAACAGAAACGCGTTGCGCCCTGCCACGCCGATATCGTTGGAAAAACTGATAATAGGAACATTTTTGGTGCGCGCGATATCGGCCACGGATACGACATTATCCCCGCGCAAGGGACCAAGGATCAACTTGTTTCCATCGGCAATCGCGCGCCGCGCTGCACCGTCTGCGCCCAAGGCGGTATCATATGTCTGCACATTGATTGCAGTGTTGCCTGTATCAATCAACGCGATAGCCGTAGCATTGGCAATCGAACGGCCCACATCGCCGTCCGGGCCAGTAATCGGAACGAGCAATGCTACCTTGTGCTTTCCGTCTGCAGGAATGATAATCGGTTCGGGCCTTGCACCTGTAACAGGGGCCTGGCCGCCGCGGGGGACGACCGTTTGGCATGCCGCACTGAACATCAAAAGCGCCAGAACCGCGCCGCGCTTTGCAACGCCAATATGCCGCGCATAAAGATGCAAATGGCGCGGTTGCGAATTGTTCCCCATTGTTGCAATGATTGCGGCCATGGATACTTCCTCTCCCGAAAATTCGCTAACTTCTCAAAGCTATGATTCGGGACTGTACATTGTCGCCACCCCCATCGGCAACCTGGCAGATATTTCGCGCCGCGCCATCGCGTTGTTAAACGCCGCAGATATAGTCGCGGTGGAGGATAGCCGGATCACCGGAAAGCTGCTGCATCATTTGGGCATAAAGGCCAAAATGCGCCGCTATAACGATCATAGCAGCACTGGTGACCGCGACCGTCTGATAGAATTGGCTCGCGATAATATCATAGTTTTGGTTTCGGACGCAGGAACGCCGTTAATATCGGACCCGGGATATAAGCTGGTCCGTGCCGCGCGTGCGGCAGGCGTATTTGTTAGCACTGCGCCGGGACCAAGCGCCGCAATTGCTGCCTTGTCGATTTGCGGACTGCCCACCGATCGGTTTCTGTTTGCCGGGTTTCTGCCGAATAAAGCCAAAGCTAGGGATGACGCTGTTGCCGGATATGCCGCAATAGATGCAACATTGGTATTTTATGAAAGTGGCCCAAGGCTGGGCGCGGCGTTGGCAGCGTTAGCGGCGGGGCTCGGCGCGCGCGAGGCGGCGGTGGCGCGAGAGCTTACCAAGAAATTCGAAGAGGTCGTGTCGGGCACATTACCAGAGCTTGCGCAGCGATATCTGGCGGAAGAACCTAAAGGCGAGATTGTCGTCATTGTTGGCCCGCCAGAAGTGGTTGCTAGGGTAGAAACAGGTGACATTGATGCCGCGTTGTCCGAAGCGCTGTCGCGTTTGCCAACGGCAAAGGCGGCGGCGGAGGTTGCCAAACGTTTCGGGATGGAACGCAGCGAAGTGTATGTCCGCGCCGCAGCGCTAAAGGCTGTATCCAAGTGAACCGCAAAGCGGCCGAAATTCGCGGACGCCGTGCCGAAATGCTCGCCGCATGGTGGCTCAGGCTACATGGCTGGCGCATCGTGGGGCAACGCGTGCGCAATCCGCGCGGCGAGGTGGACCTGATTGCGCGGCGCGGAAGAACGCTGGCATTTGTAGAGGTTAAAGCACGGGTAAAGGCTGAAAATCTGGCCACCGCGATTGACGAACGCCGCCTGCGCCGGGTGGCTGCCGCCGCTGAACAGATGATTGGCAAATATGGACAGGACGCGCAAAACATCCGCATTGATGTGATATTGGTTGCGCCATGGTCATGGCCGCGCCATTTGGTCAATGTCTGGCAAGGAAAATAAGGAAGCCCTCAATGTCCCTGAAAATCGCGGTTCAAATGGACCCAATTGAAAGCATCAACATCAATGGTGACAGCAGTTTTGCCCTGATGCTGGCGGCGCAGGCACGCGGCATGACCATTTACCATTATGACGTGCGCGATTTAAGCTGGGAGGATGGCCACCTTACTACACCGGCCTGTCAATTGCTTGATTTACAGCGCGTGGCTGGTGCACATTTCAAGGCACATGATCCCGTTCGTATTGACCTTGGCCGCGATATCGACGTGGTATTGATGCGGCAGGACCCGCCATTTGATCTGGGATATTTGACTGGAACATGGCTGCTGGAACGGATTATGGACCAGACATTGGTGGTCAATAATCCGGTGTCGGTGCGCAACGCACCGGAAAAAGTATTTGTCCTCGATTTCGCGCAGTATATGCCGCCAACATTGGTGACACGCAGCCTGGACGATACCAAAGCTTTTCAAGCCAAATATGGCGCAATTGTTATCAAGCCGCTACACGGCAATGGCGGCAAAGCTGTGTTCCGTATCGATGCTGACGGCGGCAATCTGGGCGCGCTGGTTGAAATGTTCAATCAAATCTGGCCTGAACCGTTTATGGTGCAGCAATTCCTGCCATCGGTGGCGCAGGGTGACAAACGTATCGTCCTGATCGATGGCGAAGTCGCAGGGGCGATCAACCGCAAGCCGGGCGAGGGTGAATTTCGCAGCAATCTGGCCGTCGGCGGATATGCCGAGGCAACCGAATTGACGGACCGAGAAAAGGAAATCTGCGCCGTAATGGGACCGCATTTGAAAGAACGCGGATTGATATTTGTTGGCATTGATGTGATCGGCGGTGAATATCTGACCGAAATTAACGTGACATCGCCCACCGGCATTGTTGCGATTGACGGGTTTAACAACAGCGATATTGCGGGCATGATCTGGGACGCCATTGAAGTGCGTTTGGCTTGATAATAAGGCGAGCATTAAGCCCGTGGATGCGCGTTCCTATATTCATCCAGCAACATCGCCGTGTCGACCGCAGTATATATCTGTGTCGATGACAGGCTGGCATGGCCGAGTAATTCTTGCAATGACCGCAAATCTGCCCCGCCCGCCAACAAATGCGTCGCAAAACTATGGCGCAGCGCGTGCGGCGTTGTGCGTTCTGGTAACTGCAATCGCTGCCGTGCGCCTTGTACAGCGCGGCGGATTAAGGCAGGCGATAATGCGCCGCCGCGTGCGCCGCGAAACAAGGGCTCGGCTTTGGATGCCGGATACGGGCACAGTTCGATATAGTTTTCGATTGCGGCCCGGACTTGCGGTAATATCGGAACGATCCGCGTTTTATTGCGCTTACCAGTGACTCGGATGGTGTCAGATAGCGGCAGAACGTCCCCCATTAAACCCGTTGCCTCACTGACCCGCAACCCCGATCCATATAGCAGTAATAAAGCCGCCCAATCGCGCGCGCCGATCCATCCATCGCGCGCCGTATCTGCGATATTTTCCGCCAAAGCAATGACGTCGTCGGGACTTACCGGGCGCGGCAAGCTGGCGGGGACACGCGGACCTTTCATGGCGGGCAGTGCGGCATCACCGCCCAAGGCATAGCGCAAGAATGCCCGTATTGCGGAAAGCTCTCGGGCGGTAGAGCGGTTGGTTATTCCGTCTGAGCGATCCGATGGACTGCGGCGGTACGCCAGATAGGCGCGAAGATCAGAAGTGCTGATTTTGGAGAGGCTCTCGCGGTTTATAGCATGTCCCCAATGTCCGCACAAAAAAGCCGAAAGCCGCTGCGCTGTGGCTATATAAGCGCGGACGCTGTGCACAGAACGGCGGCGACTATTGGTCAAATAAGCCCGATATTCGGCGATCAGCGGCAATGGTGGGGCAACAGACTCTGGCATTCCCAAAATCGTACCAGTTTGCGGCGATGCGTTCAATTGCTACCATCGTCATTGTCTGCACACCGTCCGATTAGTATCGTTTAGACAGCCACTATTTGAGGCAAAATAGCATCAAGTAACGGCATACCTTTGGGCGTAATGGTCAAATGGTTCCTTTCCATCTGTAACATACCCAGCGCTGCAATTTTCTGCGCGGCACTTGCATCAATCAATGCTTCTGGCACTATCCCTATGCGCTGTGCCAGGCTGTTCAAATCAACACCCTCGTCCAGCCTCAATCCCATCAGCAAAGCCTCGGTTGCACGGATCTGCGGCGACAATGCATCTTCAGCTTTTATACCGTGGCCATTGCGCGATATGGCGGACAGATAATTTTCCGGTTTTTTATGCCGCTGCGTAGCGCTGTATAACCTGCGGCCATGGGCGCCGGGCCCAATCCCGGCATAGTCCGCATATCGCCAATAGGTCAGGTTATGGCGGCTTTCCTCGCCCGGTTTGGCATGGTTGCTAATCTCATACGCCGGGATACCCGCCTGCGCTGTCAAGTCCCGGGTCATATCATACAGCCCCGCTGCGTAATCATTGTCCGCCGGTATGAATATTCCAGTGCGTACATCGCTGGCAAACCGTGTGCCATCCTCAATGGTAAGCTGGTATAACGACATATGCCCTGTGCCAAATCCGATGGCGCGGGAAAGTTCGATCTGCCATTCTGCTTCGCTTTGGTCTGGGCGGGTATAAATAAGGTCGATACTGACGCGGGCAAATTCGTGCTGCGCAATTTCCAGTGCAGCCAGGCTTTCGCCGACGCTGTGGGCACGCCCCAAAAAACGCAAGGCATCATCATCTAACGCTTGTAATCCCAACGAAACACGGTTTACGCCGGCAGCGGACAGATCGGCAAAGCGTGCGGCCTCTACTGATGACGGGTTGGCTTCCAGCGTTATCTCGATATCATCTGAAAATCCCCAATGCCTTTGCGCCGCAGATATTAGTGCGGCCACGGTTTCGGGGGGCATCAAACTGGGCGTGCCGCCGCCAAAGAATATCGACGACAGTTTCCGGCCCGAAGTCAGCGCCGCTTCATATGCCATATCGGCCAGCAACGCGCCGCGCCATTCGTCCTCATCAACGCCGCTGCGAACATGGCTGTTAAAATCGCAATAAGGACATTTTGACACGCAAAACGGCCAGTGGATATACAGCGCAAGTTGTGATAATTCTTTGGCGATCATGTTGACGCTGTAGGATAAATTATTTGGATAAGCTATTCCTCAAGTCGGCCTTCGGCTTATTGATCCTGTCAATTGCAAGTTTGTCAAACGCAGCTTGGGCAGGGGATGAGCCGATATTGGTCCATAGCTTTGATGCGCCGAAAACTGGGGCAATGATATTGCCGCGCGACATCGCAACCTTGGAACATGTGTGGCTGTCCGAACATAATACCGAACGCGCGCGATTGGGGTTGAAACCGCTGGTGTGGGACGCGAAATTATCACGCGATGCCGCTTTACACGCAACGGTTATGGCAAAAACCGATATTTATGAACATGCCGTTCAAAGCACGTCTGCAGATGCGCAAGGCGAAAATATGTGGATGGGAACGGCAGGAGCCTATGATGCTGTTGCTATGGTCGGCAGCTGGATTGCCGAAGCCACCGATTTTCGTGCCGGGACATTTCCCAATGTTTCCAAAACCGGCAACTGGACGGATATTGGGCATTATAGCCAGCTGATCTGGCCAACCACAAAAGCGGTGGGCTGTGCCTTGGCCAGAAACCCGCGTGATGAATATATGGTGTGCCGTTATTATCCCGCTGGGAATGTTGTGGGTGAGAAGATCGGCGTAAAATGATGTAATTTAATGCTATATTTCCAGAGAATCCCCTGCTGGACATTGCTTATGGTTAATTGCGTTGTTAGCTATTGCGCTCTTATTCCGAGTCGGAATTGTGGGAGATAATCCAGTGGATTTGTTCAAGTTACCAAAAATATACAAAATCACGGCGGGTGCTGTTGCGCTTTCCATGGTTGCTGTTCCTGTGATTGTGCAGGCCGATGCCTCAAATCCGGTTTATGTTCCCAAGAAAAAGGTAAAGGCGAAAGTCAAACCGCGTGCAAAAGCGAAACCCGTGATGCGCGCACCTGCTCCTAAGCCTGTTGTGCAGCAACCTGTTTATACGCCGCCTGCTACGCCAGCTTATACACCACCTCCGCCGCCACCCCCTCCTCCCCCGCCGCCACCTCCTCCTGCGCCAGTTGCCGCTGTTCCTGTGGCAAAAGCTGGCGGTAATGGTTTGTTGCTCGGCTTGCTTGGCGCAGCAGCGGCAGTTGGCGCGATCATTCTGGTTTCGGACGATGAACCGTCCAGCCCTTGATTGCTAATTAAGCATAGGCCTTTGGGATGATACAAAAACCGGCGCTGTCGTTTGATTGCGCCGGTTTTTTTTTGGTGCGTGGCTGCATTAGCAACTGGTTTGCGCGAAAAGAGGCTTAAAAAACCGCCGCGACCAGTTTGGCAAATGCGTCGGCTCTATGGCTGATTGCATGTTTGGCGTCCGGATCAATTTCGGCAAATGTCTGGTTGCTGCCCATGGGCACAAATACCGGATCATAGCCAAAGCCCAATAGTCCGCGCGGCGGCCAGGTAAGATTGCCCTGCACGCGGCCTTCATAAATCTCGGCATGGCCATCGGGCCAGGCCAAGGCGAGCGTGCAGACGAAATATCCGCTGCGGTCGGCATCGGGCCCCAGCTCCGCCAGTTTTCCTTCAACCTTGCCCATCGCCATATACCAGTCACGGCCCGCCTCGCCTTCATAATGCTGCCTCTCTGCCCAGTCTGCGGTGTATACGCCGGGCGCGCCGCCCAAGGCCGTCACGCACAGTCCGCTGTCGTCGGCCAGAGCAGGCAGGCCGGAACCCTGCGCCGACGCATGTGCCTTGAGCAGTGCATTTTCGGCAAAGGTCGTCCCGGTTTCTTTGGGTTCGGGCAGGTTCAGCTCGCCTGCTGAAATTGGCTCGATCCCAAAGGGCGCTAGCAAAGCATGGATTTCGCGCACTTTGCCCTGATTATGGCTGGCGATGACGATTCTGCCGGGCTGGAGTTTGCGTGCTGTCATAATGAACCTATAAACTAAATATTCCGACACACTGTATTTGTTTCAGCATCCATCTCGCATTTTAGAGCTAATCTATCCTGACAAATGGACCCTGAAACGCGTTCAGAGTGACGGTGTAATGATTGATTAGAGTTGGTATATTATTTTACCGCCTCAGCCTGCGCCGCGAATATCTTGTCGCAACCCATCCGGCCCAGACGCAGCAAGCGCAGCAGAGCCTCTTCGTCATATGTTGCGCCTTCTGCGGTGGCTTGTACCTCAGCGATTTTGCCGCCTTCGATCAGGACGAAATTGGCATCGGCATCGGCGTTGCTGTCTTCATCATAATCCAGATCGAGCACGGGCGTGCCGTTATATATGCCGCAGCTGATCGCGGCAACATGCGCCATGATCGGGTCATGCTTGATCGCGCCCGATGCCAAAAGGCCATTAACGGCAAGTCGCATGGCAACCCACGCGCCCGAAATGGACGCGGTACGCGTGCCGCCGTCTGCCTGTATCACGTCGCAATCGAGCGTAATTTGATGTTCACCCAGTTTCTTCATATCGACAACCGCGCGCAAAGAACGGCCAATAAGCCGCTGAATTTCCTGTGTTCGTCCTGATTGCTTGCCCTTGGCCGCTTCACGTTGGCTGCGGGTGTGGGTAGAGCGCGGCAACATCGAATATTCCGCGGTCACCCAGCCTTCGCCCTTGCCGCGCATCCACGGCGGCAGACGGTCTTCGACGCTGGCGGTGACCAAAACTTTAGTATCACCAAAGCTGATAAGGCATGAACCCTCGGCATGTTTGGTGAAATTGGTTTCGATGGTAAGGGCGCGCATTTCGTCTGGCGAACGGCCGGATGGACGCATGAGGAATCTCCTAAGGTTGAATTGCCATCGCCATAGCCGGATAGCATGGCTTTGCAAGTTCGCTGCGATAGATTATCACGAGCGTATGACCACCACGATCCACGAACTGAATGATCGCACGCGCAACATATTTCGCGTTGTCGTCGAAAGCTATTTGGAAACGGGCGCGCCGGTGGGCAGCCGCACGATCAGCAAATTTTCGCATCTCAGCCTGTCCCCCGCGTCCATCCGTAACGTGATGCAGGATTTGGAGGAGGCAGGTTTGCTTGCTGCGCCGCATACCAGTGCGGGACGGATGCCGACCGAAAGCGGGCTGCGTTTGTTTGTTGACGGGATGATGCACACTGCCGAGCCGTCGGCGGAAGAACAACGTGCGATTGAATCGCAGATAACGGGCGATGGCCCAATTGAGGCGGCACTGGCGGCGGCGACATCGGTATTGTCGGGGCTTTCGGCATGTGCAGGCGTTGTGCTGGTTCCCAAGCGTGAAGCAATTTTGAAACAGTTCAGTTTTGCCAGATTATCGCCGGACAAGGCACTGGCAATATTGGTGGGCGCCGATGGTAGCGTCGAAAACCGCGTGGTCGACCTGAACGCAGCCGTAACGGATAGCGCACTTGTTGAGGCGGCAAATTATATCACAGCGCGGCTTTCCGGATTGACGCTTTCGGATGCGCTTGCCCGGTTGGACGCTGAAATTCGGGCTGAAAAGGCCGAACTGGACAAGGCCAGTGCCGATCTGGTGCGCAAGGGATTGGTGATCTGGACATTGGATGCCGATGCGCGGCCGGTGATGATCGTAAAAGGGCAATCCAACTTGCTCGACGAAAATGCCGCCGCCGATCTGGACCGCGTGCGGCAATTATTAGACGAGTTGGAAAGCAAAGAAGAAATTGCTCGTCTGGTCGATAGCGCGCGCGATGCGCAATCGGCGCGGATATTTATCGGCTCGGAAAATAATCTTTTCTCGTTATCGGGATCATCGGTTATCGCCGCGCCGTATCGCGAATTGGGCGGGAAAGTGGTGGGCGTTGTGGGCGTAATCGGGCCAACTCGGCTGAACTATGCGCGCATCGTACCGATGGTAGATTTCACCGCACAAGCGCTAAGCCGCTTGATGAAATAAAATCAGAGCATATATGCGCATGCGATAGGCGCTTTTATGCGCAATTAACGCACTTAAAGAAAACAGGGCCATGACCAAGAAAACCAACGACGCAAACCTTGATGCCGCGATTGAAAAAGAACTGGAAGGCGTGCCAGAGCATTTGAAATCGGATGCCGACGATGCTGGCGATGAACGCGACCAACGTATTATGAACCTGCAAGAAGCCGTCGAACGGGCGAAACAGGACGTGCTATATGCGCAGGCCGACACACAAAATGTGCGCCGCCGCATGGAAAAAGAAGCCGCCGATGCCCGCGCCTATGCCGCGACCGGATTTGCCCGCGATGTGCTTTCGGTGGCTGATAATCTTTCGCGCGCGTTGGATGCTATCCCAGCTGAGCTGCGGGACGATGAAAAGTT
>JANOKA010000158.1:0-6309 GCA_031418995.1 Sphingomonadales bacterium
AAACCCGCAATGAGCAAGGCAAACACGCCCAAAACATTGCGTGTGCGCGGTGATAAAGACATTCACTTTCCCCTCAAAATCTCTGCGATATCTGCGCCTCTGCGCGAACAAAAATTTTCACGCAGAGGCGCAAAGGCCGCAGAGATTATATGCTTTCCAAAATGTTTCGCGCCTGATCGCAATCCTTTGCCATCTGGACCTTTAAGGCCTCCAGATCATCAAACTTGGCCTCGCCGCGAATGAAGGCGTGGAATTCGACCTCAATTGTCTGGCCATAAAGGTCACCTGAAAAATCAAAGAAATATGGTTCAAGCAGTTCTTTCGGCGGATCAAAACTTGGCCGGATGCCAAGGTTTGCTGCGCCATTTAACATCCGTCCGTCTGGCAGCCGACCCCGCACCGCGTAAATACCGTATTTGGGGCGCAGATATTGGCCCATATCGACATTGGCGGTGGGATAGCCGAGTAGACGGCCGTTTTTGTCGCCATGCTGGACGATGCCCTCGACAGTGAAAGGGCGGGTGAGCAATGCCGCCGCCGCCGCAGGGTCGCCGTCCCGCAATGCGTCCCTGATCCGGCTGGAACTGATAATTCCACTGGCATCATCGACAGCGCCAACCGCAATGCTTTGCAAGCTATGTTGCGCGCCGACATCGCGCAGCACGCCGATATTGCCGCCGCGATTCTTGCCAAAGGTGAAATCTTCGCCCGTTACCACTGCGGCTGCGCCCAACCGTTTGACCAATAATTCAACAATAAAATCCTGCGCACTGGTCGATGCCAGATCGCCGTCAAATTCAAATACCAGCATCGCGTCTGCGCCCGCCGCTGCAAATAGGCGTTGGCGTTGATCGAGCGTGGTTAACCGGAATGGCGCTGCACCGGGTACAAAATGGCGCACCGGATGCGGATCGAAAGTGGCGATAATTGCGGGGCGGCCTTGTTCCTTGGCAAGTGCTATAGCGCGTCCTGCCACGGCCTGATGCCCCAGATGAAATCCGTCAAAATTGCCTAGCGCGATCACCGCTCCGCGCAAGGCATCGGGAACGCGGTCAAGGTGAGAAAGGCGCGGTATGGTCACTTTGCTGGTATGGCTTCGGCCATCGGTACCAATCCGGCAGCAATTACCCGCATAGCATTGCCGCCCATTACGGCGCGGATTTCGGCTTCGGTAAATCCAGCATCCATCAATGCCTGCGTCACGTGCACCAACCCCGATGTGTCGAACCGCACCGTGGTTGCGCCGTCATAATCGCTGCCCAATGCGACATGTTCGATGCCGACAAGGTCGCGGATATGCTTCATCGCTTTGGCCACGGCTGCAGGCGAAGTGTCACACACCGCGCCATCCCAATATCCAACACCGATAATCCCGCCGGTCGCCGCCACGCCCTTGATTTGCGTATCGGACAGGTTGCGGTTAACCTTGCAAGTCGACTGCACGCCGCCATGGCTGGAAACAACAGGACGCGTCGCCATTGCGAGAATTTGGGTTACACATGTCTGGCTGCAATGCGCGATGTCGACGATCATGCCCTTGGCCTCCATCTGTTCAACAATGGCGCGGCCAAACGGGGTGAGCCCCCCTTTTTTCAGGCCATGCATCGATCCAGCCAGTTCATTGTCAAAGAAATGTGTTAGGCCCGCCATTCGGAATCCGGCGTTGTATAGCCGGTCGAGATTGGCGGCTTTGCCTTCCAGATTTTGTAGGCCTTCGATGGAAAGCATCGCGCCTATGGCTGGTGTGCCGCTCTGTCTTAATTTGACCAGACCCGCCAAATGCCCTGCGTTGCTTATCGCCGCCAATGACCCTTTTGAAGCATTGACGGCGCGATCCAGTTTCAACGCATGGTATAACGACCGCTCGGCCAATGAACTCCATGTTTTGACAGGCTGCAATTGTGCGAAGGTTAACAGCGTTATGTTGTCGCTGTCCGCGCTGTTGGCGTCATAATTCTGGTTCTTGGGTGTTTTCGATACAGAAGAGAAAATCTGCAATGCGACATTACCCGCTTGCAATCGCGGCACATCAACATGGCCGCGCGATGCACGGTCGTTAATATCGCGGTCCCACATCAAACTGTCACTGTGCAAATCGGCAATGGTCAGTGTTTTGTGTAGCGCCATGGCCTCAGCGCTAATTCTAGGCAGTGGTTTCCCGTCGATCTTGTTCATCGACGCTTCGATCATACCGGGGACAAAGATGAAAAATCCCGTTGCGACGATTAACGCCAACACCAACCCGCCGCCAAAAATGCGGCGCATCATTTGGCATTCCTGCGTACTAAGGTAACAAAGCTATAGGCAGGTGTGCCGTTTTCTGCGCTATAATCGGTACGCTGTGATTCTTCCCATGTAACGGGATCGAACGCGTCCAAAATGGTATCACCTGCGGGCGATGCATGCACTTCGGTTAGTTCGATCCGGTCGGCTTGATCCAGAAACAATCGGTAAATCTCCGCGCCGCCGATTACGCACACATGCGGACCGTTGGCGCGTTTTAACGCTTCGGCGGCGGAATGGACGGGTTCTGCGCCATCTTCTTCCCACGCCGTATCGCGGGTGATGACAATATGGCGGCGGCCATCCAGCAACCCGGGCAGACTGTCGAATGTCTTGCGCCCCATAATCATCGGGCGGCCTTTGGTTAGCTGTTTGAAATGGCGCAGGTCAGCGGGGATGCGCCATGGCATGTCGCCATTTGCGCCAATAACACCATTTTGCGCGCGCGCGACGACCAGGACTATTTCGGGATGGTTCATAAAATAGCGACTAACGCGGAAACTTTACAGTTACAAGCTAAGGATAAAGCCGCGTGACATGGCCCATTTTCCGGCCCGGTACGGGCGCGCCTTTGCCGTAAAAATGGACATGTGCCGCTGGATCGGACAATAGTTTTTCCCAGCGCAACCCATCATCCCCGATTAAATTCTGCATTTCCACGCGTTCACCCACCGTCGCGGTATCGCCCAGCGGCAATCCGCATACCGCTCGGATATGGTTTTCGAACTGGCTGGTAACCGCGCCTTCGATGGTCCAATGGCCGCTATTGTGCACACGCGGGGCCATTTCATTGAACACAGGTTCGGATTTGGTGGCGAAAAATTCACAGGTCAATATGCCGACATATTCCAGCTCATTGGCTATGGCGGACGCCAGAACACGCGCCTTGGCCATCTGGCTTTCGACCAATGGACCAGCAGGGACGGTTGATATTGCCAAAATGCCGTTTTCATGCGTGTTGCGTGGGCTGTCATAAAACCGCGTCTCGCCGCTTTGGCTGCGCACCAGGATGACGGAAAACTCGGCATCAAATGCGACAAAAGCTTCGGCAATCAACGGGCGGCGGCCCAGATCATGATAGACATGCGAATAATTTGCGCCCTTGCGGACGACCATCTGCCCTTTGCCGTCATATCCCATGGTAACGGTTTTAACGACGGCTGGAATGCCAACTTTCTCTGCTGCATTTTGCAGCGTCAGGGCGTCATTGGCCAACGCATAGGCCGCCGTGCGTCCGCCAAGATCAATGGCAAATTGTTTCTCGCGGGTGCGGTCCTGCGCAATTTCCAATGCGGCAGTGCCGGGGCGCAAGGCGGCAATTCCCTCAATTTTTTTCAGCGGCGCAACAGGAACATTTTCAAATTCATATGTCACGACGTCACAGGATTTGGCAAATTTGGTCAGCGCGGCAATGTCGTCATATTCAGCGCACGTGAATTCAGCCGCAACATCGGCGGCGACGCTGATGGCCTCTGGCGCATAAATGTGACAGCGATAACCAAGCTGTGCCGCAGCCAGCGCCAGCATACGGCCCAGCTGTCCGCCGCCCAATATGCCGATGGTTGCGCCCGGCGCTAAAATCGTCATTCGGGTGACTCCGCCACCGAAGCGCTTTGCGCGGCACGCCAATTGTCCAACCGCGCGGCAAGTTCGGCGTCATTATTTGCCAGCATAGCCGCTGCCAGCAACGCGGCATTCACGGCGCCTGCCTTGCCGATGGCCAATGTGCCAACGGGGATTCCAGCGGGCATTTGTACAATCGAAAGCAGGCTGTCCATGCCGTCCAACGCCTTGGATTGGACAGGCACGCCCAGTACTGGGATACGTGTCATCGCCGCTGCCATTCCGGGCAAATGCGCCGCGCCGCCGGCCCCTGCAATGATACATTTCAAACCGCGTCCCACCGCGCTATTGGCATATGCAACCAAGCGGTCGGGGGTACGGTGCGCCGAAACAACTTTGCATTCATGGGGTATATGCAGCGCGGCCAGCATTTCCGCTGCGGATTGCATGGTTTCCCAATCGGAACGGCTGCCCATGATAATACCGATTAAGGGTGCTTCGTCGCTCACTATTTTGCCCCGTCCACGTTGTAACTTACTGTCTGGAAGCATCGGCTTTTAGCGCGGCAACAGGCTTGGCGCAATTCCCTATTAAATCGAGCAACAAGCGCGACAAAAACTTGCGCCGTCTGCTTGTAAACAATTGCAAATTGCACAAGAATGCGCTTTAAGTCGCGTCTGCCCCGGCATAGGGGCACGTCATAATAATACTCGGGTCGCAAACATAACCGGGATAAAACATGGCCACTTTTGCCAGTAGCACCAGCGCCAACAATATGCCTCACGCCACCTATGGCGACGAACTTTCGGCAATCAGGCAGGAAAACCTGCAGCTGAAAATGCAAATTGCCGAGCTTGAGCGCCTTGTGCGCGTTGATACGTTAACGCCATTGTATAATCGCCGCCACTTCATGGATATTTTGGACCGCTGGATTTGGCGTGCACACCGCTACGGCGAAGACAGCGGACTGTTATTTATCGACGTCGATCAGCTGAAAAATGTCAACGATGCGCTGGGTCATAACGCCGGAGATTACATGTTGGTGGCGATTGCAGAAGTCCTAAAAATTGGCGTTAGACGATCCGATATTGTGGCGCGGATCGGCGGAGACGAATTCGGCATATTGCTGGAAAAAGTGGATACGGCATCTTTGCCGTTCAAAGCACAAAAAATTACGCAGGCGGTTGCTGCAGCGGCGCTGAGTTATGAAGGTGTGGACATTCAGGCGGGCGTATCGGTGGGTTATGCGATGATTGAACCCAATGTTTCGGCTGCCGAGATTTTGATGCGCGCGGACAAAGCAATGTATGCCGAAAAAACCGGCAAGCGGGACAGGCCTGCATAAGCGCCGATCTACCCGCTTCAGTTATCTGCCAGATAATAGCGCGTACCCGGCGTCAGGTCACGGTCCAAATCATACACAATCGGTTGCCCCGTCGGAATTTCCAGATCGGCAATATCGGCGTCGGATATTGCCGACAGATGTTTGACCAGCGCCCGTAAACTATTGCCATGCGCGGAAATCAATACGTCTTTGCCGCTGGCCAATTCGGGCACAATCGCATTTTCCCAGTATGGCAGCACGCGGTCGATTGTGTCTTTCAGGCTTTCCGATGAAGGCACATTAATGCCTGCATAACGCGGGTCTTGTGACATCGCATAGGGCGAGTCTGCTTCCATCGGCGGCGGCGGCACATCGAAACTGCGCCGCCAGATATGCACTTGTTCATCGCCATGCTTGTCGCGGGTTTGTTGTTTGTCCAGCCCGGTAAGCGCGCCATAATGCCGTTCATTCAGCAACCAGTTTTTGGTCACCGGAACCCATAATCGCCCCATCGCCTCCAACGCCAGATTCAGCGTTTTGATCGCGCGCGTCTGTACGCTGGTAAAACATATGTCAGGCGTTATGCCTTTGGCTTTCATCAGCTCGCCCGCGGCCCATGCTTCGGCTGCGCCCTTTTCGGTTACGTCGACATCCCACCATCCGGTAAAGCGGTTTTCCAAATTCCATTGTGATTGGCCGTGGCGGATCAGGATAAGTTTCGGCATGGATTGGCGTCCTTGTTGGTGAGTATATTTTGGCCCATAGCGCCCGATTGCCGTCCTGACAAACGCGATATGCTTGATAAATGCACGGCAATCGGCAACGACGCGTATATGCTCGATACGCCCACCGCCATCATTGCTGCCGTTATCGCCGTCATACTGGTCGGATTTGCCAAAGGCGGATTTTCCGGGCTGGGCGCGCTGGCTACGCCGATTATGGCGCTGGCGATGCCGCCCGTTGCTGCCGCCGCGGTTTTGCTGCCGATACTGATCGTACAGGACGTGGTTAGCCTGTGGTCGTTTCGCGGCCAATGGAACCGCCGGATTTTGGCGTGGATGCTGCCCGGCGCGATTGTTGGCGTCGGTATCGGCTGGGCCATGGCGGCAAAGCTGACCGTGCCGATTATCCTGGCCACA
>JANOKA010000159.1:0-3132 GCA_031418995.1 Sphingomonadales bacterium
AACCTGTATATTCCCAGTGTGACAATGGTCAGCAACAAATTGGTTAGCGCAATTGGCAAGAACGCCCGCCAATTGCCGTGAAACCGGAATGCACTTGACGTTTCACCGCGATCTTCAACCATATTACGCCCCTTATTATGCAGATAAATGGCGGCAAAGCGCGTTAAGTGTCAAGCAGTTGTGGTGGACCAAATTACTTGGCCAAAAACGCATCTAGCGCGGCAGCAAATTTTTCCGGCTGGTCCAGCATGATGAAATGGCGGCTGCCGGAAATCATCACGGCCTCAAACTTTGGTGTGCCTGCATATTGCGGAACGAACGCAGATGTGGCCGCCTGCACCGTCATCGCGCTATCGTCCTGCGCATATAATAAAGTAACAGGCGCGGTAATTTGGGGCAGATCGCTGCGCATGTCGGTGGTCAAATCGTCGTAAAAGGCCTGCGCCGTCACGCGGACATCTGATTCGTGCGACCATTTTGCCACCAATGTCCGGCCTGCGGGCGAATTGGAATAAAACCCGCCTTGGCTTTGTGCGCCGGGGTCTTTGCCATCAAAGGTCGGTTTATCAGGTTCATGGGCCGCGCGCATTCCGGCGGACATCGCCTGTGCCTGCGCCCGGACCATGTCTACGGTAGCGATAGGATTGAATATCGTACCGATAAACGGGACGGCATCGACGACCATGATTTTGCCCGGCAAATCAGGATGCCGCGCGCCGATCATCAACGCGGATAGTCCGCCCAGCGAATGCCCGACAATCGCGGGCTTGTTTATATCATTGTCACGGATAAACGCCGCCAGTTCCTGCGTAAACGGTTCCAGCAACGGCGTCTGTTCCGCATTGGGCCCGGCATCATCGCCAAACCCGCGTATCTGGACGGTATACACGCGGTAGCATAAATAATTGGCCTCTACTGTAGCCGCCCAAACATCACGCGGTGATGATAATCCGGGAATGAAAATGACGGCGGGCACGTCCATGCTCATCGGCCCTGTCATCTGCACCGTCGAATGTTTCAGGTCAAAATTCTGTTTTTCTTCCCCGGTAAAGGCACTCGGGCGGCAATCCTTTTGCGCGGCGGGGGTGATTGCAGTGGCATTGATTGGCGCCGCATATACAGCAGGGCTGCTAATCATAGTAACGGCCATTGCCGCAAGTATAGTGGCTGTTTTCATACGGCAGTTCCTTTTTCTGAGCCGTCAATAATTAGATACGCGTCACCCTGAATCTGCTTCAGGGTCCATTTTTCAGGATAGGTTTGACCTATGCTGCACGATGGATCCTGAAACAAGTTCAGGATGACGATGTTGTAAAACTATATCCACCTCTGCGCCACTTCGGATATCTGCGTGAAACTAAAACGGCGTTGGTACAATTCCACGTTGAGATGCAGAGATTTTGCATGGGAAGGGGAAGGCTTGGAATATATTTTGGGCAAATGTGATCGGCGTTCACGCGTTAGCGTTAATTATGGCGCTAATCATCAGAATTTCCTTCCATCCGGCTCCGCATCAAATTCAGTTTGACTAACAATTCTGCCCTCGCATCAGGCGAGTCCGCTACTTTTTGTTTCTGCGCCGCTTCCTGCGCGGCCTCTTGCTTTCTGCTTTCGGTGGCAAGCTGGCCATAACGGCGGCTGATTGTTTGCTGCATCATGAATATTAATAGGCGATTATCATAGCGCCGCCGTTCGCCGACCAGTTCGCCGTGGAAATAATAGGGGACCAATTCGCCATTTATGGCGCGATCCATGGCCATGTCCTGCAATTTTTCAAAGCCGACCTGCTGCGCTGCTTCCCATGCTGCAGCAAAGGATTCCGCGCCGGGTCTGTCGCGCAAGGTATAAACGCTAGCGCGGCCCATTCCGGCGCGGTTTGCCGCGTCAGCGACGTTGCCAAGTTCGGCCAGAGCCTCAATAAAGATAATTTGTTTTTTGGGAGTCCAGCCATCGGCGCGGCGGCGCTGTGAGGGGACGGGCGAAAAGGAGAAAAGACTTGTCATTTCCAATTAATAACCATATAGGTTCGTATATGTCAAGTAAATTATCCTCATTGAAGTGTTGCGCAAGTTCCGTGAGGGATCTTGTTAGGATTGGAAATCAAACACATCGTCATTCCCGCGAAGGCCGGAATCCATCACCTGAGTCCAATTTTTACTCTACATTGTGTTATAAACTTAATGCTCAGGTGATGGATTCCCGCCTGCCCGGAGGGCAGTTTATCCTGAGCGCCCGCCCTGCGGGCAGTCGAAGGGCGGGAATGACGACGTTTTTTACAAGAGCTTGATAATGGATAATCCCCAATCAGTCCTAGAATCTGCGCAATCACCGCACCAGATATTTAGGCCCAAAACGCGCCCACCCAGAACCCACCTTTTGCGTTATTCGCCCTATATATATGTCTGCTTTGTCTACTTATCGCCGTTTTTTCAGCGCTTCACTCTTGCCGAAATTTGCGTATCCCGCCATAGGCTTTGCCATGTCTGATATGCTAAAAATTTCCCTTCCCGATGGTTCAATGCGCGAAGTTCCGCGTGGCACCACACCCGCTGATATTGCCGCCGCCATCGGCCCCGGCCTTGCCAAAGCCGCAATTGCCGCGCGGGTCGATGGTGAGCTGCGCGATATCATGCGGCCGTTTGACGGCGATGCGGCGCTGGCGCTGGTGACGGCAAAGGACGAGGGCGACGCGCTGGAGCTTGCCCGGCATGATTTCGCGCATGTAATGGCAGAGGCGGTGCAATCGCTGTTCCCCGGAACGCAAATTACCTTTGGCCCGTCCACTGACGACGGTTTCTACTATGATTTTGCTGCGCCGTCTGTACGCGGACCGTTTACCGACGATGACCTGCCGCTGATCGAGGCGGAAATGCGCAAGATAATCGCCGCCGATAAACCATTGGTGCGTGAGGCGTGGAGCCGTGCTGACCTGATCGATCGCTGGCAAAAAAGCGGCGAGACATTCAAGGCCGAATGGGCCGCAGAATTGCCAGAGGGCGAAGAACTAACGGTATATTGGTCGGGCGCGCCGGATCATGAAAACGGCTGGATGGATATGTGCCGGGGGCCGCATCTGGCGTCGACCGGAAAGCTGGATCCCGCCGCGTTCAAACTGACGCGGGTATCGGGCGC
>JANOKA010000160.1:0-12515 GCA_031418995.1 Sphingomonadales bacterium
TGGCGCAAGAGATTTTGCCCGACATGGCGGAGGTTGTTCCGGTGTTTGTGGCGGGCGGAATTGCGCGTGGATGCGCCATTGCCAGTTACTTGGAAATGGGGGCATCGGGCGTGCAGCTTGGCACGCGGTTTGTATGCGCCGAAGAATCCATCGCGCACCCCAATTTCAAAAAAGCTTTCCTGCGCGCCAATGCCCGCGACGCGGTGGCCAGCGTACAGATTGACCCGCGCCTGCCCGTCATCCCCGTCCGCGCCCTGAAAAACAAGGGCACCGAAGAATTCACGCGGACCCAAGTCGAAGTCGCAGCGCGGCTGGATGCAGGCGAGATCGACATGCACGAGGCGCAAATGCAGATCGAGAAATACTGGGCCGGTGCACTGCGCCGGGCGGTGATTGACGGCGATGTCGAGAATGGTTCGGTTATGGCCGGGCAATCTGTGGGAATGGTTCAAGTTGAACGGCCCGTGGTGGATATTATCGCCAAGCTAGTGGGCGAGGCCGAGGAAGCATTAGCGCGGTAGGCATAAATACCAGCTCGTCATCCGCGAGAAGCGAAGCGACGCGGCAATGACGGCGCAAACAAACCGCCTTGCCAATATCACGCCCCTTGCGCATATCACTATTATGTCCGAAATTATAATCGATCCCGCGCCAACGATGGCCCTCAACGATGACCTCACCCCTCTCGACCCGCGCCACATTACGGTCACCCGCATATCCAGTGCGATTTTCATGGCTATATTCGTCATTGGTGCAGGCGTTTTGGAGGTGGCACAGATCATTTCGCGCGGCGCATTCATCATTCCCGTTGCCTTGCTCGCGCTATATTACGCATGGGTGGTTCCGGCGCGTAAATATGCCCGCTGGGGATATGCAGTCGGCGCGGACCGCCTGCGTGTCGTGCGCGGGTATCTGTTCTACAGCGATACCATCGTACCGTTTGGCCGCATCCAGCATATTGATGTGGAGCAAGGTCCATTGCAACGGCCCTATGGTTTGGCGACGTTACAGGTGCATACGGCAGGCAATCATAACAGCACGGTCAGTTTGCCCGGCCTTGCCCATGCCGATGCGCTAGCTATGCGAGAGGCGATACGCGCACACATAAGGCAGGCCGCACTTTGAACGCAAGTGCAGAAATCCAGCAGGCAGCGACAGGTATCAAACTAAGCGCGATCGGTTTATTCGTCGGGTTTATCACTGGCCTGCCCCGTTTGTTCTTTCCGTTATTGGCGGTGCTGTTCGGCGCCGGGCGCAGTGACAAGGGCGTATTTTTTATGCCGTTCATCATTGCAGGCGTCATCGGGCTATCGCTGATTTTTCGCTGGATCGCCTGGACCCGGTTTCGCTATTTTATAGAGGACGAAGACATCCGCATCGAAAGCGGCCTGATAAGCCGCAATGCACGGTCAATACCCTATGACCGAATACAGGATGTCAGCATCGAACAAAAGCCACTGGCCCGGATGTTCCGGCTGGCAGAGGTGAAATTTGAAACCGGCAGCGGGACGGGCGACGAAGGCACATTAAGCTATGTCGCTGTCGAAGAGGCAGAGCGGCTGCGCGAACTGGTGCGCGCACACAAGGCGGGGACGGCGGAGCATAACGCGTTGCAAGTTACGGCGGACATGGCCGAGACTCCGCCGATTTATACCATGGACACGCGCCGCGTTTTGACGCTCGGCTTCTATTCCTTTTCCCTCATAATTTTTGCGGTTCTGGGCGGTGCGGCGCAGCAATTTGATTTCCTGATGCCGTTTGACATTTATGATGTCGGTGCGTGGCTGGGCGTGGCAAAGAATAATGGTGATGTCCTGAACGGCATAGGGTGGAGCGCACGGATTTTGGCCGGGCTTTCCGCATTGCTGGCTTTGATTGCTCTGGGATTTGCAACAGGCATCATCCGCACGTTCCTGCGCGAAAACGGTTTTCGGTTGGATGTAACGCCAAAGGGTTTTCGGCGGCGACGCGGATTGTTGACGTTGACCGACACCGTTATGCCCGTACACCGCGTGCAGGCTGCCACAATTCAGACGGGGCCGATCCGGAAACTGCGCGGATGGTATGCGCTGAAATTCGTCAGTCTGGCTGCAGATAGCGGGACAAAGCAAGGCGAGGATAGCGATCATGCTGCCGCGCCGCTGGCTACGATGGAGGAAATCGCGCGGATATTGTCGGCGGCAAAAATTGACCGCGCAAGTTCAGAATTGGTCTTCGCGCGCGGACAATCGGCGTGGTGGATTATCCAGTTTGTTCTGGTCACAATCATCATATTGTCTGCCATGCTCGTGTTGATCCTTGCCGCCAATGCAGGCTGGAAAGCGGCGCTGCTTTTGCTACTATTGGCATTTGCCGCCACTGCATTTTACTTCCAATGGCGCAACAACCGTTACGCGCTGGATACGGACCAGATTTTTGTGCGCAGCGGTTGGTGGCAGGAACGTTTGACGATTGCGCCGCAGATCAAGATTCAAAGCGCCGAGGTCCAGCAAGGGCCGCTGGCACGGCGACGCGGCCTTGCCAGTTTGCAATTGGGAATAGCCGGCGGAACGCTGGAAATAATCGCATTGCCCGTTGCAATGGCGCGGCAGATTCAAACGCAGATAATTGCTGTCGTGGCCAAGGTGGATTACTCTCAAATCAGCGGTAAATAACATCCAAACATACCATTTTTGCCACCTTGCCCTGTGCCGCGGAAAAGTATAGCGGACAGATATTGTAATGGAGAATTAAAATGGCCGAAATGGCAGCTTTCAACTGGTCCGATCCCTTTAATCTGGAAGGGCAATTGACGGAAGAAGAACGCATGATTCGCGATGCCGCACACGGTTTTGCGCAAGACCAATTGCAACCCCGCGTTATTAAGGCTTATGCCGACGAAATCGCCGCGCCTGAATTGTTTCCGTTGATGGGACAGGCAGGCCTGCTAGGCGCAACATTGCCCGAAGAATATGGCGGTGCAGGCGCGTCCTATGTCGCATATGGCCTGATCGCGCGCGAGATTGAACGGGTGGATTCAGGGTACCGGTCAATGGCATCTGTCCAAAGCTCGCTCGTGATTTATCCCATCTACGCCTATGGCAGCGAAGATCAGCGCCGCAAATATCTGCCCGGACTTGCCGCAGGATCATTAATCGGATGCTTTGGTTTGACCGAACCCGATGCAGGATCGGACCCTTCGGGCATGCGCACAACGGCGAAAAAAGTGGACGGCGGCTATGTCATTACGGGCAGCAAAACGTGGATTTCAAACGCGCCGTTTGCCGATGTTTTTGTGGTCTGGGCAAAAAGCGAAGCGCACGGCGGCGGCATTCGCGGCTTCATCCTTGAAAAAGGTATGACGGGGCTTTCGGCTCCAAAAATTGAGGGCAAATTGTCGCTGCGCGCATCGACCACAGGCATGATTATGATGGGCGGTGTCGAGGTTGGCGAGGATGCATTGCTACCCGAAGTTCAAGGCCTGAAAGGTCCGTTTGGATGCCTGAACCGTGCGCGATACGGCATTAGTTGGGGCGCATTGGGTGCAGCGGAGTTTTGCATGCATGCAGCGCGGCAATATGGGCTGGACCGGCACCAGTTCGGACGGCCACTGGCGGCAACACAATTGTTCCAGAAAAAGCTGGCGGATATGATGACCGACATCGCGCTGGGATTACAGGCTTCGCTGCGCGTAGGCCGATTGATAGACGAAGGGCAATTTGCACCCGACATGATCTCCATCGTCAAACGCAATAACGTTGGCAAAGCACTGGATATAGCGCGGCAGGCACGCGACATGCACGGCGGCAACGGCATTAGTGAAGAATATCAGGTTATCCGCCACGCGGCCAACCTGGAAACGGTCAACACATATGAAGGCACGCACGATGTCCACGCACTGATATTGGGCCGTGCAGTCACCGGGATTTCGGCGTTTTAGACAAAAATTGGGCCGCCAAGCTTTTCAGCGGCGGCCCGAGTGAGGCCGTTAAGCCTGCTAGGGAGGAAATCTGTCTGCGAAGACAGAACTCAACCTGAATAGCCCATGATGGTTAATTAAGAATTAACAGCGTATTTTGCTCTGCAACATCAGACCTGCCAAGTGCTGCCCATTAGCAGGGGCCTATGTTGCGTGCCTCAACCGCGAAAGAAAACGGGGAATTGTTCTTTATACCTTGCGATTCAATATGGATCAGCTTGCTGGTTTCTTTGCGGATCACGGTCAGGCCCTGCCCCTGACCACGGCAGCTATAGCTGATCGTGATATTGGTCGGGTTAGAGCGCACAATATAATGCTGGCAATTCAACGCCTGATGCTGAACCTGCGCCAACTTGGTTATATCGCTTACGCACATCCGGCTGACTGTGGTGCCCGTAGCGCCGCCGCCTACGGCACGAAATTGCCACATTCCGCGCCCTAGCGAATCAAGTACGTTCGGCGTCAATGGCTGCGCAAAACATAAGGATGCGCCGGCAACACCAAATGCCGTAGCTGTGAATAATATCAGACGTTTAATAGGTTTTTTCATTTTCTTTGGTCCACTATTTTAATTGCAAAACGGTGGCGACCTTGCGTTTTTAGTACTACTCTTATGAAAGAACATATAGACTATTTTATGACATAATGCACGATAGAATGTGTTGTACGAACGATGAATGACAAAAGCTGTTAGTTTTGGCAAAAATTGACCCGCGCTTCAATATCCAGACTCTAGTTATTCAAACTCACAAGGCTGATCGGGAAATCGCGCGAACAAAATCGGCAGTCGACAAGTATGTCGCCATTGTCATTCGCCATTTCAGCGCGTTCTGCGGCCGGAAACCGGGCTAGTACATCACGGATATGGGAAAGGTCGCACCGGCATCCTTTAGTCAGCGTATCGCCGCGTTCCACTCGCACCTCGGCTTCCTCATGGAACAACCGCCAAACGATTTCCTCCATAGCCAACGCCCCATCTGCCAATTCCGCATCCTTCACACTGCCCGCCATAATCTTGACATGCTCCCATTCGGGATGGTCCAGTTTGACGTGCAACCGTTCGCGGCCATCCTCACCCTCGGCCAAATGCTGCAATATGATGCCGCCTGCAATACACCGCCCATCATGATGACCGATTGCAACGCGGATCAACGTCGGAATTTGTTCGGATTGCACAAAATAATGTTCCGCCGCTTCGGAAAGGCTAGAACCTTCCAGCGGGACAATGCCCTGATACCGCGATCCTTTTTCCTGGCCTTCGGTTGGGTCACGGTCAAAAGTCATCGCCAGATATCCTTTGCCAAATAGCGCGAACAAGGTGGCACCCGGGCCAGCGGCAGCAACCTTGATGGGATCAAATTGCGCATAGCCCCGTAAAGCGCCGTCCTTATAATCGCACACCAGCAAACTGATCGCTCCGTTCTCGGTTTGCGCCTGCATCGTTAATTGTCCGCCCACATCTTTCAGCGATGCGCCCAGCAATGTCGCCAGAACAAGCGCCTCTGCCAATATTCTTTCCACAGCTGGCGGGTATTTATGGGCGGACAATATTTCGCCCATAACATCGTCCAGCCGGACAACACGGCCGCGTGCATTGCGCGAAGGAATTGAAAATCGCAGCGATGTATCGGTAAATGTTTCGGGCTGCGAGGCCATTACAGCTTTCCAAAGCACCATAATAAAATCGATTTTTGCGCATGTAACCGATTTTCCGCTTCATCCCAGATCAGCGATTGTGCGCCGTCCAAAACAGCGTCGGTTACCTCTTCACCGCGATGTGCAGGCAGGCAGTGAAGGAATTTCGCGTCCGCCTTTGCCATTGCCATCAACTGTGTATTCACCTGATACGGCATCATCGCCGCCAGCTTATTATGCGCATGTTCCTGCCCCATGGAAATCCATGTATCGGTGACAACGATATCCGCGCCAGCCACTGCCTCGGCTGCATCCCGCGTGACGGTGATATTGGCGCCTGCTCGGCGCGCCGCATCGATGAAACTGGTATCGCTTTCATATCCTTGCGGTACGGCGATACGGACATTGAATTTCATCAGGCCCGCCGCTTCGACGATGCTGTTCAACACATTATTGCCATCGCCCAGCCATGCCATTTCCAATCCCGGCAACGGTTTGCCATGTTCGGTTATGGTCAGCAAATCGGCAACAATCTGGCAAGGATGCGACAGGTCGGTTAAGCCGTTTATAACCGGAACATCGGCAAATTCGGACAGTTCCTGTATCTTGGCATGATCGTCGGTACGGATCACAATGGCATCGACGTAGCGTGACAAGACACGCGCAGTATCGGCGACGCTTTCCCCGCGGCCCAGTTGCATTTGCCCTGCGGACATAAAAATAGCATTGCCGCCCAATTGCTGCATCGCCATTTCAAACGACACACGGGTACGTGTCGAGTTTTTCTCGAATATCATGCCCAGCGTGTGACCGGCAAGCGGCGCATCGGCGTCGGATTTACCCTTGGGCCATCCGATGCGTGCCGTCTTTCGGTCAATAGCGCCGCCGATCATGGCGGCAATGGCATCGCCGCCGGCATCCGCCAGATTAAGGAAATTGGGCACTATGCCTGCGGCCGCACATAATCTGCCGCGCCTGCCGACAATTTTTCCATGAAGACGGCTACATGGCTGTCATCGATATTCAGCGGCGGCAACACGCGGAACGTATTGTCCCCCGCCGCAACCAGCAAAAGCCCATGATTGTCACGGCAATGGGCGACAAACGCCCGCGCCTCGTGCGTCATTTTAACGCCTAGCATCAATCCCTTGCCGCGAACCAATTCAAACAGATCGGGATAATTGCCGATAAACTGTTCCAGTGATGTGCGGATTTTTTCGCCCATATTGCGGACATTTTCCAGAAATTCGTCATTGGCAACCACGTCCCATATCGCGTTACATGCCGCCATAGCAAAAGGGTTGCCGCCATAGGTTGAACCATGCGTTCCGGCCACCATACCGCGCGCCGCGTTTTCGGTGGCGATGCATGCCCCCACCGGAAATCCGCCGCCAAGTCCCTTTGCGCTCGCCATAATGTCGGGCACGATGCCATATTGTTCATAGGCATATAATGTGCCCGACCGCGCCACGCCGCACTGCACTTCGTCGAGGATCAGCATCAGGCCGTGTTCGTCGGCCAGTGCACGAAGCCCTTGCATAAATGCATCCGACGCCGGACGTACCCCGCCCTCGCCTTGCACAGGTTCAACCAAGAATCCGGCGGTGTGCGGACCAATTGCGGCGGCGGCGCCTTCCAGATCGTCAAAATCCACATATTTGAAACCGGGCAACAAAGGCGCAAAACCCTTGTGCATTTTTTCCTGATTGGATGCAGAGATGGTTGCCATCGTCCGGCCATGGAAAGCATTTTTGAAGGTTATGATTTCAAACCGATCCGATCCTGCCGACTGGTGATAGGCGCGCGCGGTTTTGATGGCGCACTCAACTGCTTCGGCACCGGAATTGGTGAAAAATACCGTGTCACCAAAGGTTGTATCAACCAACCGCTGCGCAAATGCTTCGCCCTGCGGGCTGCCATACAGGTTGGATACGTGCATCAAGGTGGCGGCTTGGTCCTGGATCGCTTTGGTTAAGTGCGGATGACCATGGCCCAACAGATTGACCGCAATACCACTGGCAAAATCCAGCGCTTTGCTGCCGTCTTCGGAGAATAACCACGCGCCTTCTCCGCGCACCGGACGGAACCCGCATCTTGGGTATACGGGCATAAGCGGCGTGATAGACATAGATTGCACCTTTTTCCAAAAACAATAAAGCGGCCACGCATGGGCCGCTAATTCATATGTAACGTATAATCAGGTCAAATTGGCAAATCAATGCTAGTGATTGGGCAACCGAATTGCATGCCGCGCAACTGAAAAATACCGCAATAGGGTTGCACAAAATATTTAGATCGCTAGCTTTTTTGCTTAAGACAGGAGGGCATCATGACCGCACAGCCACTTTTCACGCCGCCATATCCCGCGCGAGTCGCCGATTGGTTGCCCAGTTGGCGCGGCATGTTCGGGGAACGGGTGCGCAATTCGCTTTATGGGATTTCGCAGCCCGCGTTTGATGTCCCTTACAAACTGCGCCGTTTAATGGGTATGCCGATGTATATTATAAACGATCCCGATATGATTGGCCGGGTGTTTCTGGACAATAAGGTGAATTACGAGCGCCCGTCGATTGGCCGCCGAATATTGCGTCCGGTGGTCGGCAACAGCTTGTTAAATGCAGAAGGTGATGACTGGAAATTACAGCGCCGGATCGTCGCGCCAACATTTTCCCCGCACGCGGTCGAGGGTATGGCGGCGATCATGGCAAATAGTACGCGGCGGCAAATGGCGGATTGGCCAGCAGGCAAGGCGCGGCTGGATATGGCCGCCATTGCCACCAAAACGACGATGGCAATTATCGCCGACGCGCTATTTTCCGGCGATCCGCGATTGGCATCGGGTTCGGCGGCAAAGCATATCGACAATCTGGTGGCGGTGGCCGGGCAAGCCAGACTTCTAACCTTGCTAGGCCTAATGGAATGGGATCCGTCGCCTGCCATGGTACGGGCAAGACGGTCACGGCGCTATCTGCGGCAAACGTTGGAGCAGATGGTGATTGAGCGCGGTCCAGGCGGCGGCACCAATGATTTCTTTGGCGGACTGATAAAGACGCTGCACGAACAAATGCCCGCCGATGAGGCGCGCAAGCTGGCGGTCGATAACGCCATCACATTTTATATTGCTGGTCATGAAACCACGGCCAATGCGCTGACTTGGGCGACCTATTTGCTGGCGGCGCAACCCGAACTGCAAGCACAAGCGCGCACGGAGGCAAGGGCAGCGTTAAGCGGCGATATAGAGGCGGCAGTGGAACAAATGCCGTTATTGCGCCAGATTCTGGACGAAACCATGCGGCTCTATCCGCCCGCAATATTCGTCACGCGTGAGGCCATGGCCGATGACCAATTGGGGGAAATTGCGGTTAAAAAAGGCGACTTGATGGTATTCTATCCGTGGATTATCCACCGTCACCGCAAATTATGGGACAATCCCGACCAGTTCGATCCCGAAAGATTTGCCCCCGAAAGCAAGGCCAAGATGCACCGCTTCCAATATATTCCCTTTGGCGCAGGACCGCGTATTTGTGTGGGCGCACGGTTTGCCGTGACCGAAGCATTGATTGTTCTGGCGCATTGGTTGAATGAAAAACGATTTAGCGTACCTGCCGGTTTTAATCCTGATCCCGCAGGCAGCATCACATTGCGGGCACGCGGCGGCATGCCGTTATCGGTGGAGGCTGTTTAGGTCCTGATCCTAATCCTTCCCGTCTTGTTGCGCCCGCGCTTTGGCCGCTGCAATCCTGCGCCGGATATATCCGTAAAGCAGCAAGTGAAACCCCGCAAACAGCAGCGCAATTATAGCCATGGTTTTTACCGTCATGCGCCATCATTAACGCCGTTAACATGTATTGCAATTCACCAGATACCAAGCCAAGTTGCCGCGATGGAAAATATGTCCGAAAGCCGCAAAATCATTCTACATGCGGCAGACCCGTCACCTGCTGCATTGGCCGCGATTGTGAACACTCTAGCGATGGCATTTCAGGACGACCCCGCGTTCGCATGGATATTGCCCGACCCTGAAATCCGCCGCGCACGGTTGCCGAAGATATTCCGTTTTCTGGCATGCGAAGATTTTGCGTCGGGCTCTGTCCTGCATTCGCCAGATATGGAGGTTGCGACGTTATGGCGCGCGCCGGGGCGGCATAAAGAAACGCCGCTGGGCGCGCTGCGCACGCAGCTTACGTATCTGTCGCTTTTGCGTTCCGCGACGCGGCGCGGCGATGCTGTCGGTAAATCGATGGCGGCACATCATCCGGCAGGACGTCATCATTATCTTCGGTTCGCTGGAGTTGAGCCGCAAATGCAAGGCAAAGGCTGGGGCGGTATCGCGATCAAAGCAGGGATTGACCGCGCAGAGGCCGACGGCCTTCCAATTTATCTGGAAACCGCCACACAAAGCAATGTTGGGCTGTACCGGCGGTTTGGATTTGACGTGACAGCCGAATGGGACGTGCCAAATGGCGGGCCGCATTTTTGGGCGATGATGAGCGGATAATGATGCTTGCCAAAACATAACAGGCAGATAGTGTTGCTTTAGAAAATACAGGAGACAGGAATATGATCGGAGTGATCGCCAAATTAACTATCGCCGCTGGGAAAGAGGCCGCGTTTGAAACGGCAGCTACGGCGTTGATGGGACATGTTATAGCAAATGAACCCGGCGTCATCACGTATCAGCTGCACAAGTCGAAATCGGACCCTCAGGTTTATATTTTCATGGAACAATATGTGGATCAGCAGGCCTTGGACGCCCATGGCAAAACCGATTATTTTATCGCGGCACAACCGGTACTCAGTCCGTTATTGGCCGCGATGCCCGATGTTCAGTATTTTGACAGTGTTGAGTAAAATACCGCCTAAATTGTAAATCCGCTTCCAATTTCGCTTGGCTGGTCTAGCGTACTAATCAAGCGATTAAATTGGAGACGATAGATGACCGATATGCCTATTACCGACATGCAGGCAATTCTGCAAAAGCAGCGCGCCAGTTTTACAGCGGCAATGCCCGAACCTTTCAGCGTGCGCCGCGACCGGATCGACCGGGCGATTGCGATGCTGATCGATAATAAAGACGCGTTTGCCAAAGCGGTGTCGGCGGATTTTGGCCACCGGAGCACCGAACAGACATTGATGACAGATATCATGCCATCGGTTGGCGCGATGAAACATGCGCGCAAACATATGGAAAGTTGGGCCAAAGGAGAAAAGCGCAAACCGACATTCCCGCTCGGCCTGATCGGGGCAAAGGCACAGATTATGTATCAACCCAAGGGCGTGGTCGGCATATTGGCGCCGTGGAATTTTCCCGTGGGCATGGTGATGGTGCCGATGGCAGGCGTGCTGGCGGCGGGCAACCGGGCCATGGTTAAACCGTCCGAATTTACCGAAGCTGTGTCACAATTATTTGCCGATATAACACCCAAATATTTCGCTGAAGAAGAAATCGCGGTATTTACCGGCGGTGTCGAGGTGGGCACAGCATTCTCGCAGCTTCCCTTCGATCATATGATCTTCACAGGCGCGACCAGTGTGGGCAAACATATCATGCGAGCGGCTGCCGAAAATCTGGTTCCGGTGACGCTGGAACTGGGCGGCAAGTCACCCACCATCATTGGCCGTTCCGCCGATAAGGCAAAGGCCGGCGAACGCATTGCGCTGGGCAAAATGATGAATGCGGGGCAAATCTGCCTTGCGCCCGATTATCTTTTGGTGGCCAAAGACCAAGAAGCCGACATGATCGAAAGCGTGAAAGCCGGTGTAACGGCCATGTATCCGACGATGCTGCACAATGAAGATTATACCTCGGTCATCAATGGCCGCAACCGTGCGCGACTGGAAAGCTATCTTGATGATGCCCGTGCAAAAGGCGCGGAGTTGATCGAAGTTAATCCGGCAGGCGAAGATTTCAAATCGTCGAACGGCAATAAAATGCCGCTGACCATTATCCGGAACGTCAACGATGATATGAAAGTGATGCAGGATGAGATATTCGGTCCGATCCTGCCCGTTATGACATATAACAACATGGACGAAGCGATCGATTATGTGAACGCGCACGATCGTCCGCTGGGCCTATATTATTTCGGCAGCGACACCGCCGAACAGGAACATGTGCTTTCGCGAACCGTGTCAGGCGGCGTAACGATTAACGATGTGATTTTTCATAACGCAATGGAGGACCTTCCTTTTGGCGGTATCGGACCATCAGGAATGGGCAATTACCACGGCGCGGACGGTTTCAAAACGTTCAGCCACATGCGCGCTGTATACCGCCAAAGCGGGCTTGATGTGGCAGGTATTGCCGGATTGAAGCCGCCTTACGGCAAAAAAGCCCACGCAACATTAAAACGCGAATTGAAAAAATAGCCGATATTATCGCCTTATCATTTGCATCATCGGAAACGCTCGGTTAGATGAGCGTCCGCTGAACAGGGCTCAAACCCGGTGATGCAGTGCCCCAGTGGTGGAATTGGTAGACGCGCTGGATTCAAAATCCTGTTCCGAGAGGAGTGCCGGTTCGAGTCCGGCCTGGGGCACCAAATAACGGACTGGCCGGGTAGCGGCATTTATCGCGGGCGTAAATGAGCTTTCCTACGTTCTCGGTCCATCGCTGAAAATTCAAGCTGGGCTTCAGGGCCATGCAGACGGCCGTTTATGGGAAGACCTGCTGCTGTGAGTTGGTAAAGGGAAAGCCGAATATCGGAGCTGCCCCGCACGCTACGGCCTAGGGTCAGGACCTATTAAATACGCATCTGAGGTTTGAGGCGATTTTGTTCAAAGTTAGGCGGCAGTGCGCAGGAATATGAATATATTTCAAGCGATGCCAACGGAGCACTGGACAAAATCGGTCAAATCCAAAGGACGTCAAAATGGCTTCGATCCCGAAACAAAATGCCCTTGTGGTTAGAATAACTATCCA
>JANOKA010000161.1:0-9052 GCA_031418995.1 Sphingomonadales bacterium
ATGATTTCGCCCACGGGATCGGCAAGCACCGCAACCTGATCGATTGCATCTGCAATCGCGGCGATACGGCCAGCATCCAGCTTCAGCCGGTCCAGCATCGCCGCCGTCAGCCCTGATTCCGCGCCATTTGCCATATCCAGCGAATTGGCCGCCAGAATTTCTCCGGCGGCAGCACGCAGGGAAATCGCCGCAGATACCAAAGCCGCCGATTTCTCCGTATCGGAACTAGTGGCCAATTGGCGCGCACTGGCCTTTGCTTTACCCGCCATTTCGGTGATTAGGTTTGCCATTTGGTCCATAATGCATTTGCCGTAATTCAGGCGCATCCAAATTGAAAGCCTACGCATATATTTTGGACGTCATCCGGACCATTGATTATGCAAGAATCGCCCTTTCAAAACGCCCGGCCCGACATAAAGTTTACAATTTCATTGCGCGTTTGATACGTCCTGTCCTCAATTTCAACATTTCGTCTTACGACTCGCCCGACTCGTCACGAGTCACCCGTACCGGATTCGCCACAAGCCTTCAGCGATGATATTGGCCCATTCATAAAATAAGGGGTGTCAGGTCGTGGCGATATGGGCAAATGTGGCTGGTCTTAAAGACCGGCTGTCAGACTGGTTTGTGGACCGTGAATTTTTCATGCGTGCCAATGGCCAAGTTAAATTTCTTAAAATTTCGGCAAAATTGCAGCGGCGCGTTGCAGGCGGTATTTCTGCGATTGTCGGCGTGTGGTTGCTGGTCACATTGGGAATGGCGGTAAACCAAGTAAGCATATCGTTCGAACGGTTGGCCCTGATGCGGCAAGAGGCGAAAGTACAATCCGCTGCGGAGCGGGTGGCGACATATCGCGAGTCAATCGATGATGTGACGAAACAATTGAGCCAGCGGCAGGACGTGCTCGACAGTCTTTCAAACCAATATATGCCAGAGGCCGCTGCGAAAGCCGCCTTACCCGCCGCTGACGATCAAGATGAAACTGTTAAGAAAATTAGCGCCGCAATTCCCGAAGCGGCTGGATTGGCACAGATTGAAGGCCGCCAACTGGCGTTTGCAGAACGGTTAACCGCCGTTGCGGATTTACGGGCGCAACGCGCAGCGGCAGCGATCCGGAAACTGGGCTTAAATCCCGAGGCGTTAACAGGCGCGAAAACCGGCACCGCGATGGGCGGTCCGTTTATCCCGTTTTTTAGTAAGGCAAAAGACAATTTGGGCGATCCGCGCTTTGGCAAGCTGGCCAATGCATTGCAGCGGATGAGCGCGATGGAACAGGCCCTGGCCAGTATGCCAACCACAATGCCGGCATCGCAGATGTTGATGTCCAGCGGCTTTGGTTACCGTCACGATCCCTTCACCGGCGCAGGCGCAATGCACAGCGGATTGGATTTCAAGGGACCTTTGGGTACACCAATTTTGGCAGCAGCCGCAGGCCAGGTTACTTTTGCAGGCGTGCAATCAGGATACGGCAACTGCGTCGAAATCACGCATAGCAACGGTTTGGTAACACGTTACGCGCATCTATCGGGTTTTACAGTTTCGCTTGGCCAACAGGTCAAACGCGGTGTACAAGTGGCCCGGATGGGAAGCACGGGACGGTCCACCGGATCGCATTTGCATTTCGAGGTTCGGCTGAACGGGTCAGCAATAAACCCGCGCACATTTTTGGAGAGCAATACCGATGTTTTCGAAGGCCAAACCAAGTCCATCAGCGCCAACAGCGCCGCAAACATCGCGGGGCAATGAACCAGTGCGCGGCGGACATACATTTTCGATGATCGCATCGGACGTTGAAATCGTTGGTAATTTGAGTGCGCGAGTGGATTTGCATATCGACGGAAAGGTACAGGGCGACGTCACATGCGGTTCGCTGGTTCAGGGCGAAAGCAGTATCATTACGGGCAAAGTAACCGCCGATTCGGCCAAACTATCAGGCCGTGTTGATGGTTCAATTCAGGCCACCGATCTTGTCATCGATGCCTCGGCGCGAATCAGCGGCGATGTGGTTTACGAAAATCTGACCATTGCGCCGGGCGGACAGGTTGAAGGTAAGTTCAAACATAAAGCGGCTGGCGCGGGTCCGAATATCGGCCGCACAACCGTAGATATCGGCAGAATTGATACGCTGATCTTAGGCGACGAAGCCAAGGTCGCTTGAACTAGACCAACATTTCCAACGCGGCAGCCTGCCCAAGGAAGTTGGCAGGGCTGGCGCTGGCTCCATATGCTCCGGCGCAAAATATCGCGACCAGATCGCCCACATCGGCGCGCGGTAGCAGCGCCTGGTTCGATAACATGTCGAGCGGCGTGCACAGGCATCCCACGACCGAGACTACTTCGTCTGCTGGCGCATCAAACCGCGTGGCAATCGCCACCGGATAGTTGCGCCGGATCACCGTGCCGAAATTGCCGCTCGCCGCCAATTGATGATGCAGACCCCCGTCTGTAATCAGGAAAGTCTCTCCGTGGCTGACTTTTTTATCAACGACGCGGGTCAGATATACCCCCGCCTCGCCGACCAGATAACGCCCCAGCTCAATGCAAAATTCGGTGTCCGCTAATATCGGCGGCAATCTGTCCAACGCCTTGCCCAGCGCGGTTCCGACCGCCGCCAAATCCAGCGGTTCATCGCCCGGAAAATACGGTATGCCGTACCCGCCGCCCAAATTCACACGGCGCGGCGCGACCCCGATTTCACTGACCAGCGATGCCGCCAAGGCCAGTGTCTGCGCCTGCATTTCGATTATGGCGTCAGCATTCAATGCCTGACTGCCGGCATAGATATGAAAGCCCCGCCAATCCGCGCCTGCATCCAATATATGGCGCACCAATGCCGGAACGCGGCCCGCATCCACGCCGAACTGTTTCGCGCCGCCGCCCATTTTCATCCCCGACCCTTTCAGATCGAATGTGGGATTAACCCGCACGGCCAATCGCGCCGTTTTGCCCAGACGCGCACCAATGGCCAAGGCGCGCGCGGCCTCTCCTTCTGATTCGCAATTGAGCGTTACGCCCTGCGATATCGCCGCCTCCAATTCGCGGTCGCGTTTGCCCGGCCCGGCAAAGCTCATACCGTCCGGCGATACGCCCGCCGCCATGGCCAGCGCCATTTCGCCCCCCGATGCCAAATCAAATCCGTCGACCAATGTGTTCATCAACGCCAATACCGGACCATATGGATTGCCCTTCATCGCGTAATGGATGGATAATTTAGGCGGCATCGCTGCGCGCAATTGCGCCATGCGGGCGCGCAAATGATCCGATGAATATACAAACAACGGCGTATCGCCTGCGCGGTTGACAAGCGCGCTGGCGGTGACTCCGCCTATTGCCAGTTCTCCGTTGATTGTTTCATATCCGGCGGGGATGGGACCAGTTGGTTTCATAACCCAAGTAATAGCGCATTTTTGTAAAGCATTCGATAATGGGCAATTCTGTTTTTTTGGGATGTTTCGCCTCCAAAAACTGTTGCTATTGTGCAACGCACAAAAGGCGAATTTTTGAATCCCCGCTTATCAATGGCGTTGTCACACAAGCGCAATATATGGCCGTGATAGCGCAACTTATGAGTCGCCACGCTTTATGATTCAACAGTTTGAAAAGACCGGAACCGGTCAAGAAAAAGGGAAGCAAAATGAGATCACAATTTTACGCAAACGCAGCCAAAATTGCGCTGCTATTGCCCGTATTGGCGTTTTCAAACGCCGCAATGGCACAGTCCACAGGTTCCATCGGATTTGAGGAAGAAGAAGAAATCGTTGTAACCGGATCGCGCACCGACAAGGGCATCGAAGGCATCGTCCTTCCCGATGCCCCAAAAGCGCGCGCCGTGCTGACACAGGAATTCATCGATACGCAGGTTGCGGGTCAATCGATCCTGAACACGATCAACCAGATCCCCGGCGTAAACTTTACCAATAACGATGCCTATGGATCATCGGGCGGCAACATCCGTATCCGCGGATTTGACGGCGCACGTATCTCGCTGACCTTTGACGGCGTGCCATTGAACGACAGCGGTAACTATGCCATTTTTTCCAACCAGCAACTTGACCCTGAAATCATCGAGCAAGTGAACGTCAACTTGGGCACCACCGATGTCGACAGCCCAACGGCGTCGGCAGCGGGCGGCACGGTCAACATCCGTTCGCTGACACCCAGCAATGATTTCGGCGCATATCTGAAAGGTTCGGTCGGCGAGGAAAATTTCTTCCGCGTAATCGGCGTTGTCCAAACCGGTGAATTCACATCGTTTGGAACAAAAGCATGGTTTTCTGCATCCAGCGCATCCAATGACAAGTTCAAAGGTCCAGGCAGCATTGATAAACAGCAATATAATGCGAAACTGTATCAGCCAATTGGCAGCAATGGCGATTTCATCTCGATTGCCGGACATTATAACCAAAACCGTAACAACTTTTACCGCAATCCGTCGATCAGCGATGTCGCGTTAAATGGTTTGACAGGCGGCGTTGCGCAAATCGCCAGCACACGCAATATTGTTGATGGAATTACCACGATTGTTGGTGACAACATCACCCGCATTACCAACCCGTCAACGGGTTATGAATTTGAAAATCTGCCAACATGTACGCGTGATGCGCCAACAGCTGGGGTTGCCGACAATGACAATGCAGGCGGCAGCGCAAATGCCAACAATCTGGCATTTACCACCAGCTGCTCGAACTTTTTCGGTATACGTATCAACCCGTCAAACACAGGCAACGTGCGGATCAATTCGAAATTCACCCTGTCCGACAATCTGACACTTACCATTGATCCTAGCTATCAATATGTACTTGCCAATGGCGGCGGCAGCACCGGACAATCCGAATCTGCGGCGGTATTGCGCGGAACATCCACCACTGCAACTGGTGTGGATTTGAACGGCGACGGTGACACGCTTGATACGGTTCGGCTGTACACACCAAACAACACCAATACGAACCGCTTTGGCGTTACAGCATCGTTGATCTGGGACATTTCGGACGCACACCGCGTCCGCGTTGCTTACAGCTATGACCGTGCAAACCACCGTCAAACGGGTGAGTTCGGCTTCTTGCAAGCATCAGGCAGTCCCGAAAGCCCGTTTTCGGGCCGCAATGCCCGCCCGGTTTTGGCCGCAGACGGATTTCAGTTGCAACAGCGTGACCGCAAATCGATTGCGCTGCTGAATCAGATTGCCGGCGAATATCGCGGTAAGTTTTTGGAAGATAATCTGGTTGTTAACATTGGCGTTCGTTTGCCATATTTTGAGCGTGAACTGGACCAGCGCTGCTATACACAAACGGGCGGTAGTGGATTTGCGACTTGTACTTCGCAACCTGCATCGGCGCTGATAATTGTTGCACCAACCGCCGTCGCGCCGTTCCCTTCAGGATCGCTATTTGCACCGTTCAAAGCCAACTATAAGTTCAATAAGGCGCTACCGAATGTCGGTTTTGTATACAAACCATTTGACCGTGGCAGCATCTTTGGCAGCTTTGCACAGGGGCTGTCCTCGCCGCGTACCGACAATCTGTACCGTGCACCCCGCGTTGATGTGAACCCCGAAACAACCGACAGCTTTGACCTTGGCGTGCGTTATGCCAGCCCGGTTGTGCAGTTCCAGCTGGCGGGTTGGTATCAGTCGTTCAAAAACCGGATCGTCAGTTCGTTTGACCAAGACCTTGGCCTGTCGATTGACCGCAACATCGGTAACGTGAAACAAAAGGGCGTCGACGTGAGTGTTAATGTGCGACCTGCCGACTTCTTCAACCTGTATCTGTTTACATCGTACATCGATTCCAAAATTAAAAGTGATGTACAATTGGGTCGTACTTTGTTTGTTGCGACATCGGGCAAATCCATTCCCGAAACACCTGAATGGCAATATGGTGGCCGTGGCGGTCTGAAATTCGGACCTGTTGCAGCATCCATGCAGGTCAAATATGTCGGCAAGCGTTTTGCCACCGATTTGAACGATGTCACCGTGCCAAGCTATGTCACTGCAGATGCCGACATTCGCGTAAATCTGGAAGATTATGGTTTCAAGAAAACCTATTTCCAGTTGAACGTGTTCAACCTGTTCGACAAACGGTACATCGGCAGCATCAACACCCAGATTTCGAACGCCGCAAATGGCGGATCGAACCCAAGCTTTGTATTGGGCGCGCCGCGTACGATTTCAGGAACACTGCGCGTCGGTTTCTAAAACAAAACGATAACAAATAAATTCAGCCGCCGTTTTGCATTATGCAAGACGGCGGTTTTTTTTGTGTGCATTCAATCGCAGCTAAACCGGAAACGGCCATCCAGTTCCAAGGGTAATACCAATGTACGCAACTGCTCTGCGCGTGCTGCCGCACATAAACTGTCCCGCGCGCCGCCGGTATTTTGCACATAACGCGCCAGATATTCGGCATTGAACACGGGCTTACCAGCGCCGATAAACACCGAATATCCGCCGCATTCGTCAAATTCATGGCATTGTTCATTCACCGCAAAATCGAAATCAGGCTGCAACTCCGCCAGTTGATCGACATCATTTTTCAGGCCCACCGCCATACCGCGCGCATGTGCTTCTGCCGCCAGCCAGCGGTTAAAGCTTAACTGGTCTTGGGGGCCCAGCGCAAATCCGGTGTCGTTGGTATAGCCATCAACATTATCCGGCTCCACCCCGTCGCATCCCTTGCTTTGCGCCAAATTCAGCCGGACGGTCATAATATTACGAACATTCTGGCTGCGGATATCCAGCCAGCGTTCATTGGCGAAACCGTCCAACGGCTTGCCCAAATCCGCAGGCGCAAACATGCCGAAATCGGCGCGAAAATCCTCCGAGCTGCCCGCCGAGAAATAACACACAACGCGAATGTTGCGCGCCTGTAATGCCGCGATGGCCGCCGCGCTGTTATCGAACAGGTCGATGTCATAAACCTTAACCGGAATATTGGTCAGCAGTGTACCGTTCAATTGCCATTGCCAAGTATCCGCAACAGCAGGCTGCCAGCGCGTTCCAGTTGGAGGCGGCGGCGGGGGCGGAGGTGGGCTTGGTGGCGGCGTTACAATCACAGGGCCGCCGCCGGTGTCGCTGCCTGTACCGCGATCACTGCCGCTGCAACCGCTAAGTGATGCAGCACATGCCAGTGTAAAGACTATTTTGGCCAAGGCCGGATGTTTATGTGTCATACAGGCGCGACCCTTTCAATAACGACCACAGCGATTTTACGCCGTAACCCCCATTGAATGAGACATATTACGTTCAAGTGCAACAATTTAGCTAAGGCGCATTAACGACCAGCGCGGCTATGCTTATCCAGAAATTCCACGCTTTCTTGCACCACCGGATACCGCCCCCGGAACAGCGTTGATAATGCCAGCACCAGATCATTATGGCTTGCGCCGGGTTGCGCCCGCAATGTGATGTCGCCGCCCGCCGCCTGTTGTTTGGCAAAAAGGCTGTTGGCGTTGCGAATGCGCACGACGGTATCGTCTGTACCATGGATCAACAGGATGGGCGGCGCATTTTTGCCCACAAAACTGATGGGCTGCGTTGCCAATGGATCGGGCGCCTTGCTCATGGCGTCAATCGCGCGCTTTGATGTGAACGGATAGAAATCGGCGGCTCCGGCCAGGCTGATCGCGCTGGTGACAGGTTTATCGCCCAGCCACTGCGGGTCCATGGCCAGCATCAACGCGTTATATGCGCCTGCCGAATGTCCCGCGACACTGACGCGTGCCGGATCACCGCCATATTGCGCGATATTGGCCTGAACCCATTTTACTGCAGCGGCGCTATCCTGCAAAAATCCGGGAAAGCGGACTTCGGGAACCTTGCGGTAATCGGGCAGGACAACGATATATCCCGCCTCGACAAAGGGTCGCGCGGCATAGCTATATTCAGTGCGCGTGCCATTGGCCCACCCGCCGCCATAGAAAAACACCAACACAGGGCGGGGTTTGTCAGACTTTTTTGCCGTTGCCCATATATCCAGTTTGTTGCCGTTTTCAGGGCCAAACGTAACGCCGTCTGCTGTTTTGACCACATCAGCGCGGCTGGCGATCCGGTCGACCGTATCCACCAGCAATGCGGGAGAATAAAAAAACAAAGCGGTGCCTGTTAACAGAATGATTGCGATCAGCGCCGCGCCTAATTTCAATATTTTCATTATAATCCTGCCCCCGGAATTTACGCGTGTGTTACATATACGTGGCGCAAATCAAATAGGTTTCAATGTTGCGCAGATTAAACGCGTTCTGCCAAAGCATTACGGTCCAATTTGCCATTCGCGTTTTTCGGGAATTCCTCCAGCCAGATGATTTGTGCAGGTTGCATAAAATTGGGCAAAGTGGATTTCAAATGTGCGCGCAAAACATCATCGGCGCTATCGGCCAATCCCCTTGCAAAGAGAATTATCACCGCGCCCAGCCGGTCATCCTTACGGCCCAGCGCGCAAGCCTCGGCGACAACGCCGCTTTCCACGGCGGCTTCCTCGATCTCGGTGGGGGACACGCGGTTACCGCTAGTTTTAATCATCGCGTCATCGCGGCCCACAAAATAGAGCAAGCCATCATCTTCGCGGCGCACTGTATCGCCAGAATATACCGCCATACCGCCATATTTCGAAAAGGACGGCGCAAGTTTATACCGCTGCGCTGTGCGTTCAGGATCCTGCCAATATCCCTGCGCCACCAGCGGCCCAGCATGTACCAACTCGCCATCTTCGCCCGGCGCAGCCTCGCTGCCATCGTCGCGCACCACCATGATTTCGGCAAACGGAATGGCGCGGCCCATGCTGGTCGGATTGGTATCGATCATGGCGGGGTCAAGATAGGTTGACCGGAACGCCTCGGTCAGGCCGTACATTGCGAAAATGTCGGTTTTGCCGCCGAATAACCGGCGCAATTGCCGGACCAGAGTGGGCGTCAATGCCCCGCCGCTGTTGGTCAGGCGGCGCATGGATGCCGTTGCCGCCGCTGGCCAATCTTGTTCAGCAATTTGAACCCATAATGGCGGCACAGCGGCCAGGGTTGTAATGCCATGCTTTGCGCACGCCTTTACCACATCGCGCGC
>JANOKA010000162.1:0-2652 GCA_031418995.1 Sphingomonadales bacterium
TCGTGGCCATTTTCCAGCTCGACCCGGAACATTGCATTGGGCAACAGTTCACGGATTGTGCCGCGCATTTCGAGAAGTTCTTCTTTTGCCATTCGGCCCCTGTTTTCTACTTTGGAGTTTGTATGCCGCGCCTTTAACGGCAATCGTTGCAAAAGGAAAGCCTTGCAATGCGGACGATACAGCTTCGCACGTTTTGCGACATTTTGGTACAATTTGCAGGCTATTATATTATCGGCGAAATTGCGATGAAGCGGCCAAGATCTCCCATCTTTTCACATTGCCGGAAAAAAACATGCCAATTCCATTGCGCTGCCGTCTTGGCGGCAAAATATCCTTAATCGCGGTCTCTGCCTGTTTGGGTCATGCCAGCGCGACGGCGCAAATGGTGAATACGGATATTGGCGATAGCGGCGCAGATACTGAAATTGTGGTCACTGCAGCGCGCATTCGCGGCGCGGTGGCCACCGATGTACCGCCCGTCGCCATTATTGATGCAAAGGATATTGCGTCCTATGGCGCGTCATCGGTAACGGACCTTGTCTCCGCGATTGCTCCACAGACAGGATCAGGGCGGGGACGCGGCGGCGGCCAGCCTGTCGTGTTGCTGAATGGCCAGCGTATTTCCGGATTTCGAGAACTGCGCGATTTGCCGCCCGAAGCAATAAAACAAGTGCAGGTATTTCCAGAAGAAGTCGCTCTGCAATATGGCTATCGTCCGGATCAACGCGTCATCAACTTCATCCTGCAAGACAATTTTGCTTCGGTTAGTGCAGAGATTGAGGGCGGCATGCCAGAGGATGGCGGATATTCATCCAAAGAATTTGAAACGACGCTCACCAATATCGGCAAAACCACACGGTTGAACTTGAACGCCGAATATCAGCAAGTAGGCGACCTGACCGAAAGCCAGCGCGGCATCAGCAGCGATAATGGAAACGATATTTCAGAAAATGAAAGCAGCCAGTATCGAACGCTTTTACCGCGCCGCGACGTGTTTGAAGTTAACGGCAGTTGGAGCAAGATACTGGCACCCCAAACCAACCTGTCATTAAATGCCAATTATAGTGTGAACGCTGGCGAATCGCTGTTGGGATTACCATTTTCAAACTTTCTTGTGCCCGCTGCCAGTCCGTTTTCACAAACGGGCAGCGATGCGGTTATTGGCCGCAGCTTCTTGACCCCTGGGCCGCTTACCCGTGACACAAATACGGATAGCGCTAAATTCGGACTTTCTTTCAATACGTTGCTTGATACATTCCGCATGTCTTTCACGGGCAATTACGAAAATACGAAAAATGAAACTCGCACTGTTCGCGGCGCAAATTATGCCGCGCTGCAAGCGGGCGTAGCAGATGGTACAATCAATCCGTTTGCATCCGGGTTTGGTGATGACCTGATCTTTTTGCCCGCCGATACTAGCGATAGCCGTGTCCAGATTCTGGACCTTGCCAATACGTTGACGGGGGAACTTCTGCGTCTTCCATCGGGCCCGGTGCGTATTACCATGCGTGCGGGATATGGCCGTGAAGTTCTGGACAGCGCGGCATTGCGTTCGGGGGTAGCGAACGAAGTATCGTTAAAACGGAACAATCTTAACGCGGCGGTGAATATCGAAATTCCGCTGGTTGAGCGCGATTTTGGCGCGCTTGGATTTTTGGGCGAGGTCGCGGTGAACGGCAATTACGGCATCGCTAATTTATCCGATTTTGGCACTTTGAAAGAATATACCGCAGGCATTCGCTGGTCGCCGATTAAGGAATTGAGTTTTCAGGCGTCGGTTATCGGCGATGAAAATGCGCCCGGAATTGCGCAATTGGGCAATCCGCTAATTACCACGCCCAATGTCAGTTATTTCGATTTCACCCGCAATGAAACAGCGTTGATAAACGTTACATCTGGCGGAAACGCAGCATTGGTGGGGGAAAAACGGCGTGATTTGAAATTGTCGGTTAACTGGGCTCCGCCATCGGCCGAAGGCCTGAACATGCAGGTCGAGTATTTCCGCAACCGCAGCAGCAATACCACTGCAAGCTTTCCGTTACTTACTCCCGAAATCGAAGCAGCGTTTCCCGGACGTGTAACCCGCGATAACGCGGGACGATTGGTACGCATTGACCAGCGACCCGTCAACTTTGCCGAAGAACGCTCCCAAAAAATCCGCAGCGGATTTAACTTTTCCGGTGGTATCGGTCCGCAGCAACGCGGCGGTCCCGGCGCAAGTGGCGGGGGCGGCAGCGGCAGCGGTGCAGGTCAACGCGGTGCCGTACAACGCGGCAGCGCGGCAGTTTCGGACTCTGGCGAGGGCCGCCCTGCTACAGCAGCTGCGGGCTCACCGTCTGCAAACACCCCGGCAAATGCAGCGCCTGCTCCATCGGATGCGCCGCCAGCGCAAGGTCGCGGAGCATCTGGGCCGGGCGGGTTTGGGCGCAGCGGATTTGGCGGACCGGGTGGTGGTGGCGGACGTTGGCAAATTTCCCTCTATCACAGCTATCAAATTCAGGATGAAGTGTTGATTGCAGCAGGCGTGCCGCGTCTCGACTTGCTAAACGGTTCCGCAACCAGCAGCTTGGGCGGAACACCGCGTCACCAGGTCGAATTGTCTGGCGGCATATTCTATAAGGGCCTTGGCACGCGCATTACCGGAAATTATCG
>JANOKA010000163.1:0-3056 GCA_031418995.1 Sphingomonadales bacterium
GCAGAGATTCCCGCGATAAATCCAGCCATCGGTTTTTTGCGGCCCTTTTTGGCTTCGTCGATCAGGAACTGCGCAGCCATTTCCTCGGCATCGCCGCCAATTTCACCGATCATGATAATCGACTTGGTCGCGTCATCGGCCAGGAACAATTCTAGCATATCGATGAAATTCGTGCCATTCACCGGATCGCCGCCAATGCCAACAGCCGTGGTTTGGCCAAGTCCTTCGGCGGTGGTTTGGAATACCGCTTCATAAGTCAGCGTGCCCGAACGCGACACAACGCCGACGGAACCCGCCGAAAAAATGCTGCCGGGCATAATACCGATCTTGCACTCATTTGGCGTCAAGACACCGGGGCAATTTGGCCCGATCAGCCGCGATTTGGAACCCGAAAGTGCGCGTTTCACTCGCACCATGTCCAACACCGGAATACCCTCTGTGATACACACGATCAGCGGGATCTCCGCGTCAATCGCTTCCAAGATCGAGTCCGCTGCAAACGGCGGCGGCACATACACAACGCTGGCATCCGCGCCCGTGGTTTCCTTGGCCTCCAGCACGGTGTTGAACATCGGCAGGCCGATATGCGTCGTCCCGCCCTTGCCCGGCGTTACCCCGCCCACCATCTGCGTGCCATAAGCCAGCGCCTGTTCGGTATGGAATGTACCCGTCGCGCCAGTCATCCCTTGCGTGATGACTTTAGTGTTTTTGTTAATTAGGATGCTCATGTGGGTTCCTCAGCTTTGCTCCAGCAGACACAGGAGCCAAAAGTTATGGGTGCTAGCGTATTCAAATTGCCTGCCTTGGCAGGCGTGGCAAGGTTTAGGCTAAGCTCGGCTCAATCGCTTTACACGCCGTCAGCAATTCCTTTACCGCATCGACGGATACGTCAAAGTTTGCCTTGGCATCGGCTTTCAGTTCGATTTCGACAATGCGTTCCACGCCGCCTGCGCCGATGACTACGGGGACACCGACATACAGGTCGTTGACGCCATATTGTCCGGTCAGGTTTGCGGCGCATGGCAGCAAGCGTTTTTTGTCTTTCAGGAAGCTTTCGGCCATCGCAATCGCCGATGTGGCGGGCGCGTAATAGGCGCTGCCATTGCCCAGCAGTCCAACGATCTCGCCGCCGCCAGACCGCGTACGCGCAACAATTGCGTCGATTTTTTCTTGTGTGGACCAGCCCATTTTAATCAGGTCGGGAATGGGAATGCCCGCGACGGTTGAATATTCGATCACCGGAACCATCGTGTCGCCGTGGCCGCCGAGTACGAATGCGGTGACGTCTTCGACGCTAACCTTGAATTCATCGGCCAGGAAATGACGGAACCGCGCGCTGTCCAAAACGCCCGCCATGCCGACGACCATATTGTGCGGCAGTCCGGAAAATTCGCGCAGCGCCCATACCATCGCGTCCAGCGGATTGGTGATGCAGATAACAAATGCGTTCGGCGCGTGTTCTTTGATCCCGGTGCCGACCGCCTTCATCACGCCCAGATTGATACCGAGCAAATCATCGCGGCTCATGCCCGGTTTGCGCGGGATCCCTGCGGTGACGATAATCACGTCGGCTCCGGCGATATCCGCATAATCCGATGTGCCCTTCAAATTGACATCAAAACCCTCAACCGGTGCGGATTGCGACAGGTCGAGCGCTTTGCCCTTGGGCATGCCGTCAGCAATATCGAAAAGGACGATGTCGCCCATTTCTTTTGCAGCGGCCAAATGCGCGAGCGTGCCGCCAATCATGCCAGCGCCGATCAGCGCAATTTTGTTACGTGCCATTGGAGAAGAGTTCCTTTGCTGTTGCTTAAACTTGATGGGCTTAATGATGTACGGCCTGCAATCGCAGTACTTTAACTAGGAATATGACGAACCGTTACGCGGGGATTGGTTAAAATTCAACCAGTGAAATCAACTATTTTTGCAATTCATTCGCAATATCATTATAGAATTGCAAACTAGGATTTGTTAAGCCGCAATAGAATAAAGATGCAACGTCATTGCGAGCGAAGCGCGGCAATCCAGGGTTTGTTTACGCACGCTCTGGATTGCCGGGTCGCTTCGCTTCTCGCAATGACGATTTGGTTGGAAGGAATGTTCCCTACCCCTAATCCTGACCATGCCCTAGCGCCAAATAATCCTCCGATTGCATTTCCATCAACCGTGACACGGTGCGATCAAATTCAAACCTACCATCGCCAGACGGATAAAGCGCATCGGGCGCGGCGTCGGCGCTGGCGATCAATTTGACGCGATATTCATATAGCGCATCGATCAGGGTCACGAACCGCGCAGCTTCATTGCTGTTTTCGGCGCTTAGCACCGGAATGCCGACGACAAACACGGTATGATATCGGCGCGCAATCGCCAGAAAGTCCGCCGCGCCCCGCGCCTGCGCACATAAACGCTTGAACGAAAAAACCGCAACGCCCTTTAACGCTTTGGGCACATGCAACATCCGGCCCGCGCCGACATCCAGTTCCTCGGACGGGACATGTGCGGCATCGCTTGGCGGATAATCGGTCAGACGAAAAAAGCTTTGCGACAGCGACGCGGTTGCCGCCGCGCCATTGGGGGTCAGCCACGTTTGCGCATCCCCCAATCTGTCACGGCGATAATCCGTGGGGCCATTCAGTGCCATGACGTCAAGGCGTGCCATCATAAGATCGATAAAAGGCAGGAAAAGCTGACGATTCAAGCCATCCTTGTACAAGTCAGTCGGCGGCCGGTTGGACGTGGTAACAATGGTCACGCCTGCTTCAATCAACGCGGTAAACAGCCGCGACATGATTGCGGCATCGGCCATATTCTTGACCACCATCTCATCAAAACACAGCAATCTTGCCTCATCGGCGATGGCGGCTGCAACGGGCGCAATCGGGTCGCCAGCTTCTTTGGCGCGCTCAATTTTCAACCGCGCATCAACATCCAGCATGAACGCATGGAAATGCGCACGGCGTTTGCGGCCGATTTGTACGCTGCCGTAAAACAGGTCCATCAGCATCGATTTTCCGCGCCCAACGCCGCCCCATAAATACAGCCCGCGCACAGGA
>JANOKA010000164.1:0-1667 GCA_031418995.1 Sphingomonadales bacterium
TGTTTAATGTCTGCACCGTCGGTGATGTACAGGCGGTTGACTTGCTTGCCCTCTGCGCCAGTTTGGATCGTGACCAATGTATTGCCCAGCATATCGCGAGCATGCGATTCCACTTCGTCCAGATTGAACGCCAGCCGCACGCCGCCCTTGGCTTCTGCGTCCAGTTCCTTGAACTTGCCCTTGCCGCGTCCGCCCGCATGAATTTGCGATTTCACCACATATAATGGCCCGGGCAATTGCTTCGCCGCCGCAACCGCCTCTTCCACCGACATCGCCGCAATACCGTGCGGCACAGCGACGCCAAATTTTGCGAGCAATTCTTTGGCCTGATATTCATGGATATTCATGGAAGCATATGTCCTTTAGCTATTTGCAGGATTCAAGATTTCTGCGGATTGCTAAAGCACAGCCAAAGCGCGATGGGAAGGGCGCAAACGCCAGTTTTGATCGTACAGTTCCGCATTTATCACACAAAAAACCGCCCTCGTGTGTCACGGGACGGTTTGCGTTACCAACTTCGGTTTCCGTTTCATAAGCAATGTTACACGAACAATTACAGCGAATCGGAAAGGGTGCTCAGCCTTGACGTGCCTTGAAACGCGGCTGCGTCTTGTTGATTACATATGTGCGGCCACGGCGGCGAATCACGCGGTTATCGCGGTGACGGCCCTTGAGGGATTTCAAAGAGTTGACGACTTTCATCGGGATTACCCACTTTAATAAAAATATATGTGACGGCCTAAAGCCTGCATTTGAAGGGCGCTGTTATGGCCCGGACCGCGCAAAGTCAAGCATCATTGCAGGTTCATCTTTGCAGCGTTACACTCGCTTATAATAGGAGACCAATATGTGCGTCGCAAAGCTTAATCTAGTTCTGATCCCGATGGCCGCCGCCCTGATGCTATCTGGCTGCGTTATACCAACAGGTCCGGTCGAAGTGACGCGGTTTAACCGTGCATCGGAAGGCCAGGTGTATGGCAGCGGCAGTTTTGCTGTAATTGCTGCGGACGGCGCAGGCAGCTTGGCCGCATCGCCCTATCTGGCGGCTGTCAGCCGTGAAATGCAGCGCGTGGGCTATGCTGAAAACAGCGCAGCAGGCGATGTCATTGCGACGGTTGGCTATTCCGCAATGGAGGCCGAAGCGGCACGCGGACGCAGTCCTGTCTCTGTCGGTGTGGGCGGATCTACGGGCGGTTATCGTTCAGGCGTGGGCCTTGGCGTCGGACTGGACCTGACCAGTTTGCTGAACAAACCAAAGGCACGCATCCTGACCGAATTGTCCGTACGCATCACGCGGCGCAGCGACGATTTGGTGATCTGGGAAGGCAAAGCAGTGCAAGAATCAAGCGCCGGAACCCCGGCAGCGCAGCCCGGCATCGCGGCATCAAAACTCGCCGAGGCATTGTTCAAGGACTTCCCGGGCAAATCGGGGGAGACGATTACGGTTCGTTGAGTTTAATGAAAAAATTCCGTTCGTCCTGTCTCCCAAAAAAAAGAAAGCCCAATATGACTATCCATTCCATCAACGCCGCATTCGACAGCGGCAATATCGTTGTCCACGCCATCGAAGACGACACCGCAACGCTTTCAATCCGCAAGGACAAGGACAGCGAATTTTTCCAGTGGTTCCATTTCCGCGTGGAAAGCGATGCGGGCGAGGAAATCAT
>JANOKA010000165.1:0-7397 GCA_031418995.1 Sphingomonadales bacterium
CGTGCTGGACGGAGCCATAGACAATTTCATCGCGGCGGCACTGGCGCAGCGCGTGACGGGCGAGGCGGCGGATGTCGATGACAATGATTGAGTTCTAAATTGAGTCCTAGACTGCGTTGACATTCAAAAACCAATTCATGAAGAACAGTAACGTCATTCCCGCGAAGGCGGGAATCCATCACCTGAGCTTTCGGTTTAAGGAAGGTAGTGGTATTAACTTGGTCTCAGGTGATGGATTCCCGCCTTCGCGGGAATGACGAAGTGTTTGATTTTGAATAATCCAAAAGCTGAATGTCATCACCACCTAGGCGGTGTTGAAATTGAAAGGTCAGAATTTCTACAAATGAGGTTCGTCATTCCAGCGCAAGCGGAAATGACCTCGCGTCTTTTTAAGTAATTTGGCTTTTGACTATGAGCGCTACCCAGGTCATGCCGGAGCATTCTCCTTGCAATGTTGGATTATATTTGAGAGCGTTTTAAGTGGCTCTTTGACAATCTAAATATCACACCGTTTTTGGTATGAAAATTGACAATTTTTGTAGGACAATTTTGCCCAAAAAGTCCTACATTTTAAACCCATGTTTTGCGTTGTTTTGAACGCTCCTATATATGTCCACTTTGTCTACTTATCGGACAAAATATTTACGTCATTTTACACGCAAAAAGACACGAATTATTTCGCGATATTACACTGGTGAATCAGCCCTGTTTATGGCCTTTAATCTTGGCCGTATTTGACGGTCAAATGTTCACATTTCTCGCGTATGCGGAAATCCTCTTTTCGGCGACATGGCGATTTACGCGTTCCTAGCTGATAGACTAACTGCCCGGCGATGCGGACGATCCTGCGAGCAACCCGCCGTCCAGATGAATCTCGCTGCCCGTCATATACGCTGCGTCGTCGCTGGCCAATAATAGCGCCACTGCCGCAACTTCTTCGACTGTGCCGAACCGCTTCATTGGCGTGTCGGCCACCATCGCGGCCTTGCGCGCTTCTTTATCGGGACCATCGCCGATCAGTGCCTCCCACATCGGCGTCAGGATGGCGGCGGGGTGAATGGAGTTGCAGCGGATATTCAGCCCTTGCTGCGCGCAATATAACGCGACCGATTTGCTATGGTTGCGGATAGCCGCCTTTGAACTGGCATATGCCGCCGCGCCGGGAATGCCGACAAGGCCGGAGCGCGAGGACATGTTGATGATTGATCCTGAACCTTTTGCCCGCATGGCCTGTATAGCATAGCGGCAACCCAGAAATGTCCCGTCCAGATTGACGGCATGGATATGGTGCCAATCGGCCAAGCTGGTATGTTCCGGGTCATGCGGACCGGGACTGCCTTCAAATCCGGTTATCCCTGCATTGTTGACTATGATGTCGATTGCGGGATGGGACGCGGCAAGCGCAGCCCAGTCGGCCTCCTTCGATACGTCCAGCTGGAAAAAAATGCCGCCTATATCGCCTGCAACGTTAGTTCCGTTGCTGCTATCAACATCCGCAACGATAACATGGGCGCCTTCGCTTGCGAACTGCCGGGCAATTGCCGCGCCAATGCCGCGTGCGCCGCCCGTTACAACAGCAATTTTATTATCTAGTTTCGGCATATTCTGTTCCTGACCGGTTTTGCGTTTGCGGCGTTTGATTTGGATTACCACGCAATTCGCGTAACGCGATAGTATTGCTTTATCTGGGGAGATCGGCATATGTTAATTGAACGATTAAAAACGCATGTTTAGTACATAAAGGAATAATTCATGACAACTTCATCTGACAAATCAGGGCCGCTTGCAGGCTATAAGGTTGTTGAACTCGCAGGCATCGGGCCCGGGCCTTATGCCGGGCAATTGCTGTCTGACCTGGGTGCGGACGTGATTGTCATTGATCGGCCTGGTCCCGCGATGAAGGGCGTCGACGGACGCGGCAAACGGTCCATTCAACTCGATTTGAAAAAGCCCGAAGCTGTGGCCGCATTGTTGAAAATAGTGGCGAGCTGCGATGTCTTGATCGAAGGATTACGCCCCGGCGTTACCGAACGTTTGGGCGTTGGACCAGACGCCTGCCATGCGGTTAATCCAAAGCTTGTATATGGCCGCATGACGGGTTGGGGGCAGATTGGTCCATGGAGCCAGATGGCGGGGCATGACATCAATTATATCTCCATGACAGGGGCGCTATATGCGATGGGCAAGGATGGCGAACCGCCGATGCCGCCGCTCAATCTGGTGGGCGATTTTGGCGGTGGATCGATGTTTTTGGTGACGGGTATTATCGCCGCATTGCTGCGCGCAGAAAAGACCGGACAGGGTGATGTCGTAGATGCAGCGATTGTCGACGGCGTTAATTCGCTGATGAGCTTTGTTTATGGTATGCACGGCGCTGGGGCATGGAACAACACCCGCGAGAATAACTTGTTGGATGGTGCGGCCCCATTTTATCGTTGCTATACAACGTCAGATGGCAAATTCATGGCAGTAGGGTGCATCGAACCACAATTTTTTGCCGTAATGATGGAGCGGCTGTCATTGGACCGGGAAAGCTATGGCGGACAGCATGACCGCGCTTTATGGCCCGCGCAGCATGCCGCGCTGGAGGCCGAATTTGCGGCCAAGACCCGTGATGAATGGGAGGCGGTTTTTGCCGTAACCGATGCATGCGTAACTCCGGTACTCGATTATGCCGAGGCCGCATCGCACCCCGCCAACACAGCGCGGCAAACGCATATAACGCAGCCCGGATGGATCCATCCGCAAATCGCCCCGCGGCTTGCCAGTCAGCCCTTGGCAGAGCATTTCGATGTCGCGGTCAAGGGGGCAGGCTATACCGGAATTTTGGCAAAGGCAGGCTTTACCATAGCCGAAATTGAAGCATTGGTCATCGGCGGCGCAGTTCTCGCTGGATAAATGCATGACAGATATAAGGCCATTCAGACACCAGACCTGATCACGGTCGCCGATACCAGTTGCAATTGGAAACGAAGTTAGTAAGCTAATTATGCGATTAAATATGCGGTTTGGAGACTGGCAAGATGGGCATTGCGGATAGTGGATTGAATGTCGATGTCTTAATCGTCGGCGCGGGTCTTTCGGGCATCGGCGCAGCGGCGCATCTAACCATGCAATGTCCCGGCAAAAGCTATGCCATCGTTGAACAGCGCGCCGATATGGGCGGGACCTGGGATCTGTTCCGCTATCCCGGCATCCGTTCGGACAGCGACATGCACACGCTTGGTTATAGGTTTAAGCCTTGGTTGCATGAAAAAACAATCGCTGATGGTCCGGCGATCTGGAATTATGTGCACGAAACTGCTAAGGAATATGACGTAAATAAGCATATCCATTTTGGCCACCGCGTTACAGGAGCCAGCTGGTCGAGCGAGCAGGCGGCCTGGACCGTTACTGCCGATCGCGAAGTGGATGGCGCGCAAGTCCATTTCACCGCAAATTTTTTGTTCATGTGCGCTGGATATTATAACTACGATCAAGGATATAAACCCGATTTTCCCGGCGAGGAAAATTTTAAGGGGCAGATCATCCATCCACAACATTGGCCCAAGGATTTCGATCATTCCGGCAAAAAGATTGTTGTGATCGGGTCCGGTGCCACAGCGGTTACGATTGTGCCGGTTATGGCGCAAACCGCAGAAAAAGTGACGATGCTGCAGCGTTCGCCTACATATATGGTGTCGCGCCCGGCGATTGATCCCTTCTCGCAAATGATGCGTAAGATTTTTCCAGAAAAAATTGCCTACGCCATCACCCGCTTTCGCAATATCAATTACCAACGACTGGTATATTGGCAGGCTCGCAAAAATCCCGAGAAAGTCGGCAATCAATTGCTGGATCAGGCACGTGCCGCGATGCCAGGGTACAAAGATTTCGATACCGATTTCAAACCGAAATATGGGCCATGGGAACAAAGGCTGTGCCTGGTTCCCGACGCAGATATGTTTGAGGCAATCAATTCCGGAAAAGCCGAGGTCGTAACCGATCACATTGACCATTTTACCGCAGACGGCATTGCGCTTAAATCGGGTAAGGAACTAAAAGCCGACATAGTGGTATCGGCCACTGGTCTGAACTTGGTAATGCTGGGTCAGACAAAGTTGTCGGTGGACGGCGTCCCTGTCGAACTGGCCAATCACGTCAATTATAAAGGCGTGATGTTCAATGACATTCCCAACATGGTCAGTGTGTTCGGGTATGTGAATGCCTCGTGGACATTGAAAACAGATATTGTCGCCGACTATGTGTGCCGCTTGTTAAAGACGATGGATGCCAAAGGCGCGCAGATTGCCAACCCGCACTTGAACGACCCTGATATGCCCCGCTTGCCCTTTGTGGAGGATTTCTCCTCAGGCTATTTTGCCCGCAGTTTTGATAAACTGCCGAAAAACGGAACCCATGCGCCGTGGCAGGTTTTGCAGAATTATGCAGCGGAAAAAAAGATACTGACTAAGGACGCAGTGGATGACGGCGTGATGTTGTTTACAAAGGCAGGTGCTGCTCTTCACATTCATCCTCCTCTTATTCAAGAGGATCTGGTTGCGGCAGAATGATAATCTTATGTGGCCCGCTGTCGGCTTCGGAAGGCCAAAGCCAGCATAAACAGAATGCCTCCAAACATTGCGAGTAGCACATTTACTCCTATAAATCGAAACACCAACACCGCTTTAGCGTCTTGTTTCATGCGATCGGTTTGCAGCGGCGCATTTTCCAAAGCCCATGCCCAACTATCGATTTCGATGGGTTCTCCTTTCAAATAAAACAGGGTGAGTTGCGCATTTTTCCAACTATCGCCGGCAGGTATCGAATAGGCCATGGTCCAAACATTATCCTTGGATCCTACGCGGTCACTTGCGGCCTTTTCTGCATATTGCAGCGTTAATGGTGGTGTATCTTTGAAGAACTGGTGCATTTCTTCAAACTCGCTATCCAGTTTTTGGTAAACAGACGGAGCAATGAATATTTTAGCGGCGGCTTTGTCGCCATCTCGCATAGCTTTAAGAAATTTCTCGCAAATTAAAGCGCGTTCGGCGGGCAATAAATCGAGTAATGCCAGCTGCTTAATAATCTGTTCGTTATTAGGTTCTGAAATCTTGGGCAGTGGCGGATTGTCAGGCGCAGTAACCAGCGCAGGCGCAGGCGCGTTGGCATAAGCAATATCAAAGCACAACGAAATCCAAGTAAGAAGAACAATTATGCGCAGTACGTTCAAAACAATCTCCCTGTATTCCAATTAACCCGCTATTGCAGGACATATGACGAATTTTTCTGACCTGATCCAGCCTGATAACGGCCAAAGTGCAACGGAAATTACGCTGATCGATAAGCCGGGTTTCATGATCTGGTTGCAAGCGCAGAGTGAGTCAGCGCGTGCACTTGTAAAGGCGCATAAATTTGAGGGCGCAGCCGGAGATTTTCTGATTCTGCCCGGTGATAGAATGGAAAGCTGGTCGGTAATTGCAGGCGTAAGTGATGTTACCGCGCTTTCGGTATGGGCGCTGGCCAAGTTATCGGACAGCTTGCCAGAGGGTGTATATCGCGCAAGCGGCGGCGATTGCCGCGATGCAATGCTGGGCTGGGCACTGGGGCAATACCGATATGACGAATATCGCACCGATTCGGTAAATTCAGGTCCCCGCGTTCTGCTGGTAAAGGATGTCGCGCATATCGCAGGCCAAATTGCAGAGGCGCAGGCCACCGCAAAGGTTCGCGATCTGGTCAATCGGCCTGCCGCAGATATGGGGCCGCAGCATTTGGAGGAATGTGCGCGGCAGATTGCCAAGGCTCATAAAGCCGAGGTTGTTATTACCGCTGGCGACGCACTGGAAACCGGATATCCCTTAATTCATGCCGTGGGCAAGGCGGCGGCACGCGAATATGCGCCGCGGCTGATCGAGATACTCTGGGGCGATCCGCGGCACCCACGCGTCGCCATTGTGGGCAAAGGCGTGACGTTTGACACGGGCGGACTGGATATCAAAAATGCCGCTGGAATGCGGATTATGAAAAAAGATATGGGCGGTGCGGCCCATGCGCTGGCGCTGGCCGACCTGATTATGACATCACATTTACCGGTAAGGCTACATATGTTGGTGGCAGCGGCTGAAAACTGTATTTCGGGTAACGCGCTGCGCCCTGGCGATGTGGTGAAAAGCCGCAAGGGCATAACAGTTGAAATCGACAATACCGATGCCGAGGGGCGATTGGTGTTGGCCGACGCCATGACCAAAGCCGCCGAGGACGAACCGGTGTTGATGATCGATTTCGCAACGTTAACTGGCGCGGCGCGGGTGGCGCTGGGGCCCGATTTACCCGCGATGTTTGCCAATGATGATACATTGGCCGCCGCGTTACTTGCATCGGCCAAAGCATCAGGCGATCCGGTGTGGCAAATGCCGTTATGGGATGGCTATGACGATATGCTGGCCAGCGACATCGCCGATACCGCCAACAGCGGGGGGGCGTTTGCCGGATCAGTAACCGCAGCTCTATTTTTGAAGAAATTTGTCCCCGCCGATTTGCCATGGGCGCATTTCGATACTTATGCGTGGCGGCCTACATCCAAACCGGGACGGCCAAAGGGCGGTGAAGCGCTTGGCCTGCGCGCGGTATTCCGCTATCTGGCGGAAACATATCCCGTTCGTTGAGCGGGATTTTTTTGAAAGGGCAGGGGTTTGGGCGGTAGCATACAAGAGGCGGGTCACGGACAAATCAAGCCGCGCGCCACATATACGTTGGAGGGGCATAGCTTTGTTGGCGATAAACGCACGACCCCTATACGCGGCGATTTGGCAGACATCAAACTAGCCGGGAAACTGTTTGCGCCGCATTACGCCGTACCGATGATCCGCAGCTGTATTGTGCCATCGGCGATGATGCACGAACAAGCTGACGGGGAATCAACGGGGATTAGCGAGCTGATTTATGGTGAAGATTTTGCCGTCCTTGATGTCGCAGGAATCTGGGCATGGGGATATACTGTCCATGATGATTATTTGGGCTATGTCGCCTTGGCGGCGCTGGATGAGCGACCGATTGCGCAGCATTTTGTAATCACCAGCGGCGCGTTGCTATTGGCAGCGCCTGATATAAAATCGCAAACCAAGTTGCGCCTGCATATGGGGGCGAAATTGGTGTGCGGCCCGGAAATCGCGGGTGGTGATTTTCTGGAATGCGACGGCGGATTCGTTGCGGCGGCGCACGTTGCCGAGTTTGGCGCTGTTTCGGGCGATCCAGCAAGTTTGGCCGAAAAGCTTATCGGGACGCCTTATTTATGGGGCGGGCGCAGCGGCGATGCGATTGATTGCTCTGGCCTGGTGCAACTGGTTTACGGGATGAAGGGCATCGCATTGCCCCGCGATACCGATATGCAGCAGAACGTCGCTGGACGTGCGCTT
>JANOKA010000166.1:0-14702 GCA_031418995.1 Sphingomonadales bacterium
GCTGCATCATCAGGGTCAATGCCGTTTTCAATGGCTTTGTCGCTGACGCCGCGCACGCTGGCATCGCCGTTTAAGGCATTGCGTGATACGTTGGTGCGGATGGATCCCGGCGTTACCACCAAAACCGACACTCCCTGCCCTGCAACTTCGGCGCGCAGCGCATCGGCATATCCGATTAAACCATGTTTGGCGGCGCAATAAGCCGTGCGTAGTGGCACGCCCACTTTGCCAGCGACGCTGGAAATCATCACCAATTGTCCGGATTTTTGCGCGATGAATTGCGGCAACGTCGCTTGGGTGAGTGCAATGGGTGCCATTAAATCGACCTCCATAATCTTCTCATACACCGCAAACTCGGTATCAATGGCCAATGACCGCTGCGATATTCCGGCGTTATTTACCAGTATATCAATGCTACCGCGAAACGCGGTTGCTGCCGCCGCCATATCAGCCAAGCAGGCAAGATCGGTGGTTTCAAATGGCAATATCAGACACAGTTCAGGCATTCCGCTTTCTTTTTGAACCCGTTCCAGCTCCGCGACATTACGCCCCGATAGGATGCACGCGCCGCCGCGTGCGACAAATGCCTTGGCCAGCGCCTCCCCAATCCCCGATGAAGCGCCCGTTATCCAGGCTGTTTTCCCAATAAACTCTGCCATGATTTCCTACTCCTGTTGCAAGACATCGTTTGCAGCAATCGCAAATTAGTCAAGCAAAACGCACTTGCGCTTTGCCCGTGCGCACATCACATTAGTGTTATGCTTATAGAAACCGAAACCACGCCCAACCCAGCCACGTTGAAATTCCTTCCCGGACGCGAAGTTATGTCCAGCGGAACGCGAGATTTTGCCAGTCCAGAAGAATCGGTCGCATCTCCTCTGGCCGAAGCATTATTTGATTTGGGAGATATAACAGGCGTTTTTTTTGGACGCGATTTTATATCAGTAACCGCTGCGCCCGGCGTAAATTGGGCAGATTTGAAACCTGATGTGCTGGGCATATTGCTCGATCATTTTAGCGCAGGCATGCCTTTATTCCACCCCGCCAGCGCAGGCGGCTTTTCGGTTCCTGCGGCCAATGAAGAATTGCCCTTAGATGATCCCGCCGATGCCGAAATCGTCGAGCAGATCAAGGAACTGATTGAAACCCGCGTTCGCCCCGCCGTCGCCAATGATGGCGGAGATATAGTCTATCGTGGCTTTCAGCGCGGCGTTGTGTACTTGCAAATGCAGGGCGCATGCGCCGGATGTCCGTCTTCTTCGGCCACATTGAAAAACGGTATCGAACAATTGCTGAAACATTATGTGCCCGAGGTTACCGAAGTACGCGCCGCATAATTTTTTGCAGTCTTTCTCCCACGAAAAATATAAGGAATTAACGATGCCTACTGACACGCCGCTAAACGATATTGCGTTGGATCAACTGTTCCGCACAGCGCGCACATATAACGGGTATCTCGATAAACCTGTCAGCAATGAGCAATTGACTGCGATCTGGGATCTGATGAAATTTGGACCCACATCTGCAAACTGTCTGCCAGCGCGTATCATCTGGTGCGTAAGTGATGAAGCCAAGGAAAAATTGGCGGGCCTTTCAATGGAAAGCAACGCTGAAAAGATACGTAAAGCCCCTGTAACTGCGATTATCGGCATGGATATGGAATTTTATAACCTGTTGCCCGAACTGTTCCCGCATGCAGATGCAAAAAGCTGGTTCGTCGGAAACGACGCCATGATCGAAGCGACCGCATTCCGCAACAGCAGCTTGCAGGGCGCATATTTCTTGCTGGCGGCTCGGGCGTTGGGGCTGGACAGCGGCGCAATGTCGGGTTTCTCCAATGACGGCGTAGACGCTGCGTTCTTTGCCGGAACGAAAGTCAAATCGAACTTTATTTCGACATTGGGCTACGGCGATCCGTCAACGATTTTTGAACGCAGTCCGCGTCCCGAATTTGATCGCTTTAACACCATAGCATAATCGTTTAGGCGTGCGCGCATGCGAACGCTTGTCATCGATACTGCCACCCGCGCCTGTTCTGTCGCGTTGTTTGAGGGATTAGAGATAATCGCTTCGGCGCACGAAATTATCGGGCGCGGGCATGCGGAAAAGCTGTTACCCTTGATTTCGGCGTTGCCTGAAAAGGGCCGTTCAGCGCAAATCATGGTCAATATCGGACCTGGCAGTTTTACCGGCATTCGTGTGGGCGTGGCAGCGGCAAAGGCGCTCGCTTTCGCATGGGGAGCGCAGGCGCACGGTTATAACGGCTTGGCGTTGGTTGCGGCCATAGCTGCGGATCAATCGCATTACCCGGTCGATGCCATCATGCACGGCGGCCACGGAGAGTATTTTTTCCAAAGCTTTGATGCACACGGGCGTGCAAACGCATTACCTGTGGCCCTTGTTCCTGCCATAGCATTACAGCATTCGCACGCCGACGTAATTGCAGGCGATGCAGCAGGCGAGCTTTCAGATTTGCGGCGCGATGCTGTTATTTTCGATATCCTTCCCGATGCGAAATATTGGCCCTTAATTTCAGGTGCGACCAAATTGCCACCGCGCCCATTTTATGGACGAGCGCCCGATGCAAAACCAGCGGCAGGATAACCGATGATCGATATTTTAGACGGTGATGCGCGTGATGTAGAGGGCGTAATGGCCATCATGAACGACGCGTTTGATCCGCAATTTGGCGAGGCATGGACAGCGGCACAATGTATTGCCCTGCTTTCGATGCCGCAAAGCCGCCTGCTATTGGCACGCGATGGTGAAGCCGCGATAGGGTTTGCCATGACCCGCTGGGTGCTTGATGAGGAAGAGTTGCTGATGATTGCCGTTGCAAATGCACAGCAACGGCGCGGCGTCGGCAAGCAATTGTTACAATCGGTAAAGCAAAGCGCCGCAGGGGGCGGCCGCAAAAAACTTTTTTTGGAAGTGCGCGACGGAAACGATGCACATAAATTTTATTTAGGCCGTGGGTTCAAAGAAGCTGGCCGTCGTAAAGGATATTATCGCGGCGTTTCCGGACAAAGTTTTGACGCCATTACTATGATTGCCGAAATAACGTAAGTTTATGGTTCCGAAGTTACTATTGCCGGACAAACAATTTAGTTATACAACCATATATAAATACATCCAAATGGAGAAAAATCCTGTGTCGCAAGAAATTGATGAAGCAGCCGAAATGCTGATTACTTTAACCGCAGATATTGTTGCTGCGCATGTCAGCAACAACAGTGTTGCGGTTTCTGATTTGCCAGTGTTGATCGGCAATGTGCATTCGGCGCTTGCCGGGCTTTCGTCGCACACGCCGCCCGTGGCCGTTTTGGAACCAGCCGTCCCCATTCGCAACTCGGTCAAAAAAGACCACATCGTGTGCCTAGAGGATGGTAAAAAGCTGAAAATGCTGAAACGGCATTTGATGACGCATTATGGTATGACGCCTGATGATTACCGCGCCAAATGGGGTCTTGCCGCCGACTATCCAATGGTTGCGCCTGATTATGCCGCAACGCGCCGCGAACTTGCCAAGAAAATAGGCCTTGGGCGTGCACCAGGATCGGGACGCAAAAAGAAAGTCGCATAACCGGCGTCAGGCAAATTGGTTTTGCCATGTTTGGCGTCAAGTCCATTGACGAATCCGATACGCGCCCTAAATTAAAGATTATATCTCTTAAAAGCTGAGGCCATGGAAACACGTATCGACATCGAAGCATTATGTGCAGAGCGCGGACTTCGCATTACCGACCAGCGCCGCGTGATTGCACGGGTCATTTCCGATGCCGACGACCATCCCGATGTCGAGGAAATGTACCGCCGTGCGTCGGCAGTCGATCCTAAAATTTCGATCGCGACCGTTTACCGCACTGTTCGCCTGTTCGAAGAGGCTGGAATACTGGACCGCCATGATTTTGGCGACGGCCGCGCCCGGTATGAAGCATCGCCAGAGGCGCATCACGACCATTTAATCGATGTCGAAACAGGTAAAGTTGTCGAATTTGTCGATCCTGAACTGGAAGCATTGCAAAAAATAATTGCCGAAAAACTGGGCTACCGATTGGTCGATCACCGGATGGAGTTGTATGGCGTCGCCCTCGACCGCAAGGATTGAACAGCGCCCGTTATTAGGGTTTATTTTCGGGCAATTTATGTTTGTCGCCCGGCTTGTAATGTTGGTACTTGTGCTAATTATTGCGCTGGTCTTTCACAATTTATGGCGGTTATTCCAGCATCCCTCACCATGGCCGCGCCTGTTTCTTTTATCGGTTAGCTGGAGCTTTGGCCTGGTTACGGCAACAACCGGAAACCGGGTCCGCAAAAACGTATTCTACGCCGCAAACCATCATAGCTGGATCGATATTCCGGTCATTTCGGGCGTAACCGGGTGCACATTTGTGGCCAATGACGGTATTGCGGATTGGCCAGTCGTCGGCTGGCTTTGCAAAATCAATAATACAATTTTTGTCAGCCGTGAAAACCGGTTGAGCGTCGGCGAGCAAATCGACGACCTGCGCGCAGCAATGGCGGGGGACCAGCCTGTTACGATTTTCCCGGAAGGGACCACGCATGACGGTTCGGGTCTGTTGCCATTCAAGCCATCATTATTTGCCGCATTGGTTCCGCCGCCGCCCGGTATGGTGGTGCAACCTGTTTTCCTGACCTATGGCCGGCATACACGCCGTATCGCGTGGGTCGGGGAGGAAACGGTAACGCATAATTTTTGGCGGCTATTATCCTATGTCCGCCCTGTAACCGCGACCATGCATTTTCTGGAGCCTTTTGATCCGGCAGATTATGACAGCCGCAAAGCAATTTCTGCCGAAGTCCGCAGCCGCATTGGGACAGCAATGGAAAACCGGGTATTGGAGGGTGGCGAGCGCGGCTGAGGCCTTGTATAGCAACACTCATGAGTACAGATTCGCCCAAAACTTATTACGTTAAAAATTACGGTTGCCAGATGAATGTCTATGACGGTGAGCGCATGGAAGAAATGTTTGCCGCGCAAGGGATGAGTGCAGCAGCGGATAAAGCCAGCGCTGATCTGGTGGTGCTGAACACCTGTCACATCCGTGAAAAAGCTGCCGAAAAAGTCTATTCCGAAATTGGCCGGTTGGGCAAGGTTAGCCGGAAAGCCGGAACAGCGCCGCAAATGATCGCCGTTGCCGGTTGCGTCGCACAGGCCGAGGGCGCAGAGATCAGCCGCCGCGCGCCTAGCGTAGGCATTGTCGTCGGCCCGCAGGCTTATCATAACCTGCCGCAAATGGTGGCAAATGCAGCGGCGGGAAAACGCGTGCTCGATTTGAATTTGCCGGGCCTCGATAAATTTGACGCGCTGCCCAAACAACGCAAATCTGGACCCACAGCGTTTTTGACGGTGCAAGAGGGCTGCGATAAGTTCTGCACCTATTGCGTTGTACCCTATACCCGCGGCGCGGAAATTTCACGCAGCTTTGCCGCGCTAGTTGATGAGGCAAAGGCGCTGGTTGATGGCGGCGCAAAAGAAATCACGCTGCTGGGTCAAAATGTCAACGCATGGGACGGCGAGGATGATCGCGGCAAACTGCAGGGGTTGGACGGCCTGATCCGTGCGCTCGACAAAATTGATGGTCTGCACCGTATCCGGTATATGACCAGCCATCCCAATGACATGACCGACGGTTTGATCGCCGCACATGGTGATGTGGAAAAACTTATGCCATATCTGCATTTGCCCGTGCAAGCCGGATCAGACCGGATATTGAAGGCGATGAACCGCAGCCACAGCCGCGACAGTTACTTGCGGATTTTGGACCGCGTTCGCGCTGTCCGCCCGGATATTGCATTGTCGGGCGATTTCATTGTCGGATTTCCTGGTGAAACCGATGCCGATTTTGCCGATACCATGAGCCTTGTCGCAGCAGTGCAATACGCGCAGGCCTATAGTTTCAAATACAGCCAGCGTGCCGGAACCCCGGCTGCAACGATGGATGACCAGATTGCGCCAGAAATTATGGATGAACGATTGCAGGAATTACAAGCCTTACTGGGCGAACAGCAGTTCGCATTCAACCGTTCCACCATCGGCAAAAGCTGCGACATATTGTTGGAACGCGCAGGTAAATATGATGGACAATTGATCGGCAAATCGCCTTGGCTGCAATCGGCCCATGTCGATATGCCCGGCCTGAAATTGGGCGATATGGTTCACGTCACAATCAATGAAGCTGGATATAGCAGCGTAACCGGAGAAATTATTATGCAGGCCGCAGCCTGAATGACCAAAAAATCAGCCGCGCAGGCGGGCGATCTCGCCCGGCTTGAACTCAGCTTTGATAAACCGAATCTGATTACGACTTTATTCGGGGAATTTGACCGCAATCTGGTCGCTATCGAAAACAGGTTAAGCGTGTATATTTCGGCGCGCGGTAACAGGGTGCAGATAGAGGGCGAAGCCGGCTCTATCGCCCGTGCACGTGATGTACTGAACGACATATACTCGCGGATATTACGCGGTGAACAGATTGATTTAGAAGTGGTGCAATCCATTATTGCGATGAGCAGCGAGCCAACGCTGGAAGGGATTGTGCGCAAAAACACTGAAGCGCCGTCCATCATGATACGTACGCGCAAGCAAACACTGGTTCCCCGCTCGGCAACGCAGGTTCCGTATATGGAGGCGCTGGCCCGCGACGAGATTATTTTTGCCTTGGGACCAGCAGGCACAGGCAAAACATATCTGGCGGTGGCTCAGGCCGTGGCTATGCTGATTACAGGCGCTGTGCAGCGGTTGATCCTATCCCGCCCAGCGGTTGAGGCTGGCGAAAGGCTAGGTTTCCTGCCCGGCGATATGAAGGAAAAAGTCGATCCGTATTTGCGCCCGATTTATGACGCACTGTATGACTGCTTGCCTGCCGAACAAGTGGAGCGGCGGATTGCGTCTGGCGAAATAGAAATTGCCCCGCTGGCATTCATGCGCGGACGCACGCTGGCGGATAGTTTTATCATATTGGACGAGGCGCAAAATACGACCGCAGCGCAAATGAAGATGATGCTGACGCGCTTTGGGATGAACAGCCGCATGGTCATTTGCGGTGATCCCAGACAAGTCGACATTCCCGGCGGTGACCGTATGTCAGGCCTGAATGATGCCGTGGGCCGCTTGCAAGGAATTGACGGCATTACCACGATTCGGTTCAGCAGCAGCGACGTTGTTAGGCATCCGCTGGTTGGGCGTATTGTCGATGCGTATGAAGGGCCGCTTGACGCATAAATATGGCCTGTGAAGCTTCCTTAGATGGCACCATCATGGCAACGGACACGCAGCTATGATTGCGGTTGATATATCTGCCGAAAAGGTTTGGCATGGGGAGAATTGGCAAGCTGTTTGTGATGCATCGGTAATGGCGGCGTTAAATGTTGCACCGTTTGTGCGATTAACCGAAACGGGCGCATCGGTTTGTATCAGCATAAGATTCGCCAAAAATGATGAGGTGCAAACGCTCAACCGGGATTACCGTGGTAAAGATAAACCGACAAACATCCTTTCTTTTCCAATGGTTCAACACGATATGTTAGAAATGGTGGCCAATACCGACGACGGTGAAATCTTGTTGGGTGATATGATATTGGCGTTTGAAATATGCGCAAATGAGGCGGTGGAAAAGGCCATTCCCCTGTCCCAGCATATCACGCATCTAATCGTCCATGGCACGCTTCATCTGCTGGGATTTGACCATATGAATGATATTGAAGCCGAAGCAATGGAAGCTTTGGAGGTGAAAGCGCTTGCATCCATGGGCCTGCCCAATCCATATAGCGATCACCATTAATAACAAAGAGGCAACCTGCTTCCATTATGCCCGAAGGCGACAGTTTAAGCGGACCGCGCTTACCCACGGATGAAGACAATGACGCGCGAATATGGCCGCGGCTAAAGAAAATGATCTTTGGCCGCGATCACGAACCTACATTGCGTGAGCAGCTTGAAGAAGCAATTTCCGATCATGAAGAAGACAGCGAAGGCGAAACTGCGCCGGAAAACGGCAATGATTTGTCAGCCGTTGAGCGCACGATGCTGCGTAACCTGCTACATTTTTCAGAGCACCGCGTCGATGACGTAATGGTTCCGCGCGGCCAGATTATCGCCATAGCCGATACCGAAAGCTTTGCCGGCTGCGTCGCCAGTTTTGCCGAGCATGGCCATAGCCGCTTGCCAATATACCACGATACGCTGGATAATATTATCGGCATGATCCACATCAAAGATGTGTTCGCTGTACTGGCCGAAGGCAAAGAAACGCCCGACAGCCTGGAAGCTTTTATCCGCCAGCCACGGTTTGTGCCCGAAAGCATGGGCGTGCTTGAACTACTCGATGAAATGCGTCGTACGCGAACACATTTGGCAATTATTGTCGATGAATATTCGGGTACTGAGGGCCTTGTGACCATCGAAGATCTAGTCGAAGAAATCGTCGGCGATATCGAGGATGAACATGATGAGGCGCCAGAAGCGATGTTGACCGATATGGGCGGCGGCATATGGGAAGCGGATGCCCGTGCAGCACTGGACGATGTTGCCGATGCAATCGATCCGAAGCTGGCGGAAGTGGATGAGGATATTGATACACTAGGCGGGCTTGCGTTTGTGATTGCTGGTCATATTCCCGAGGTTGGCGAAATGTTATTGCATGATGTCAGCGGTTGGCGGCTGGAAATACTGGAAGCCGATGAAAAACGCGTATCACGGATAAAATTGCATGCGCCCGATGGCATAGAATCTTAAAATTCGTATTGCCATTGGCTTTTCCTTCCCGAAAACGATAAACTGATACTATGCAGATCAGCGACCTCAGAATTGCGCTATTCAGCGGTAATTATAATATGACTGTGGACGGCGCAAACAAGGCGTTGAACAGGCTAGTCGGTTATTTGCTGAAACAGGGCGCGCAGGTACGGGTATATTCGCCGACCGTGCCCAATCCGGATTTTCCGCCGCAGGGTGATTTAATCAGCGTGCCGTCGGTGGCGTTTCCGGGGCGCGGAGAATACCGGTTTCCACTGCATTTTTCGGCGCGAGTCCGCCGCGATATTGCGGCCTTCAATCCCAACATCGTCCATATTTCCAGCCCCGACCGCGTATCGCGTCAGGCCGCCGCATGGGCGCGGCGCCGCAATTTGCCCGTGATATGTTCGGTACATACGCGGTTTGAAACGTATCTGCGTTATTATAATATGTCTTTTGCCGAACCGTTGATGGTGGCTTGGCTGAGAAAGCTTTACCGCCGCTGTGACGGCTTAATCGCGCCATCGGAAAGTTTTGCGCAGGTTTTGCGCGAACAGCGGATGAACTATGACATCGACATCTGGACTCGCGGGATTGAACGCGAGACTTTCCATCCGGGCCGCCGCGATATGGAATGGCGGCGCGGCCTTGGTATTGCCGATGACATGCCCGTCATCGCCTTTCTGGGCCGGTTGGTGATGGAAAAGGGACTGGATGTATTTGCCGACAGTATCGACCAATTGCGGCGGCGCGGCGTGCGCCATGATGTGATGGTAATTGGTGAAGGCCCCGCAGGCGACTGGTTCAAGCCACGCCTTCCCGACGCAAAATTTGTTGGTTTTCAAGACGGAACCGATCTTGCGCGCGCGGTCGCGTCCAGTGATTTATTGTTCAACCCGTCGGTAACCGAAACATTTGGCAATGTGACATTAGAGGCCATGGCATGCGGCCTGCCGGTCGTCGCCGCGCGTGCCACTGGAAGCGCCAGCATCGTTAAACATCAAACCACTGGATTTCTAGTAGAACCAGGCCAAATCACCAATTTCGCAGACCGTTTGCAAAGCTATTGCGAACAACCGGAATTGCGCGCCGCACATGGCCATACGGCTTTACTGGAAAGCCAGAAATATGAATGGGACGCAATTAACCAAGTGGTTGTCGACACGTATGTCCGGCTGATCCGGGGGCGTGCGGTTAATAACATTAAATTAAATGGCTGATTTATTTGCCGGAGATTCTGCGGCTTCGGATCAGGCGCGCAATGCCGACGCGCCGCTGGCCGACCGGATACGGCCCGCAAGTCTTTCCGAAATTATTGGACAGGATCATATCACCGGGCCTGATGGCGCAATTGGCCGGATGGTGACGGCGGGCAAATTGTCATCCATGATATTATGGGGGCCGCCGGGTACCGGAAAGACAAGTATCGCCCGTTTGCTGGCCGACGCGGTGGGCATGCATTATATGGCCATCAGTGCGGTATTTTCGGGCGTTGCAGATTTGAAAAAAGCTTTTGCCGAGGCCGAACAAATGGCGCGCACTGGCAAAAAAACTTTGTTGTTTGTGGATGAAATACACCGCTTTAACAAGGCACAGCAGGACGGCTTTTTGCCCTTTGTTGAGCGCGGTGTGGTGACTTTGGTGGGCGCAACAACCGAAAACCCCAGCTTTGAATTAAATGCGGCGTTGCTTAGCCGGGCGCAGGTTCTTGTGCTAAACCGATTGGATGACACCGCGCTTGGTGCGTTGCTGTCCCGCGCTGAAACCGAAATGGGTGCATCACTTCCGGTCACGAATGAAGCGCGCTATGCCCTTATCCAAAGCGCCGATGGCGATGGCCGCTTTCTGCTGAATCAGGCCGAAACTTTGTTTTCCGTTGCCAACGGAGAGCAGCTTGATCCTGCAGCCATGGCTGCATTGCTGCACCGTAGGATGCCGATTTATGACAAGGGCGCTGACGGCCATTATAACTTGATTTCTGCGCTGCATAAATCAATGCGCGGGTCCGATCCGCAGGCGTCGCTTTATTGGCTGGCGCGGATGTTGGTGGCGGGGGAGGACCCGATGTATGTTCTGCGCCGGATCACGCGGTTTGCGAGCGAAGACATTGGCCTTGCCGACCCGCAAGCGATTATTCAGTGCCTGTCCGCCAAAGACGCCTATGCATTTTTGGGCAGCCCCGAGGGCGAATTGGCGATTGTGCAGGCATGCTTGTATTGTGCCACTGCGCCGAAATCCAATGCGGTATATGCCGCGCAAAAGGCCGCGTGGAAATCGGCGCGCGAAACGGGCAGCCTGATGCCGCCAGCCAATATATTGAACGCGCCAACAAAGCTGATGAAAGACATCGGCTATGGCAAAGATTACACATATGACCATGACGCACAGGACGGATTTTCCGGCGACAATTATTGGCCAGATGCGATGCAGCCTAAAGAATTCTATAAGCCTGTCGAACGCGGTTTTGAAAGGCAAGTGACCGAACGGATGAAATATTGGGACCGCCTGCGCGGCGAACGGAAGGCATAGGATGAGCACATATAAAGCCGCCGTTTGCACTGCGCTGACCGGGCCCGATGCGGTGCTAGTGCAACATTTGCCCATCAGCGCAGTGCCAGATGGCCATGTCCGTATTGCCATAAAAGCCGCTGGACTAAACTTCCCTGATTTGTTGATGACACGCGGCGAATATCAGTTCCGCCCCGATCCGCCGTTTGTACCCGGCATGGAAATTTCGGGCGAAATTATCGAATTGGGCGGAGGCGTTTCGGATTTTGCCCTTGGTGACTGCATAATGGGCGGCGCGAAGACGGGCGGCTTTGCGCAACAGATTATTCTACCAGAATCGGCGATAACTTTGCTGCCCTCTGCGCTGTCATTCGAGGAAGGCGCATGTTGGCGCGCCGCCGCCATTACCGCATGGCATGCGCTGCACGATAAAGCCGCATTGACCGCTGGCGATAGCATTCTCGTGCTGGGCGCAAGCGGAGGGGTTGGAATGGCTACGGTTAAACTGGCCAAGCATTTGGGCGCTCTCGTGATCGGCACCGGGTCAACCCCTGCAAAACGTGCCGCGATAGTGGCGGCGGGCGCGGATCATGTGCTTGATCCGGCAGACGAAGATTTGGCATCGCAGGTAAAGGCCCTAACGGGTGGTCACGGCGTCAATGTCGTATGCGATCCGGTTGGCGGCGCACTTGCCATAACCGCAACGCGGGCGATTGCGTGGGGCGGCCGCTATTTAATAGTCGGTTTTGCTAGCGGCACTATCCCGCAATTCCCCGCCAATCACGCGATGATAAAAGGGTATAGCCTGATCGGACTTCGCGCCGGAGAAAGCAGCCGCCGTGACCCCGAACTGGCGCTACGCAGCAAGGCGGCAATGGCAAAATTGGCTGAGGCCGGGATCATGAGGCCGCATATCTCGCACCGTTTCACGCTCGATCAAACGGATCAGGGTTTGCAGGCGCTTGCGGCGCGGTCAGTAATTGGGCGCGACGTAATCGTCCCTTGATACATCATTTTGCATAGCGCGACTCTAGTCAAGTCATTCACCGTGTGATAAGAATAATATTGGAGATGCAGGGTCAACCTGACGCTGCGTAACAGGGGACGAAATCATGGAAAATTTCCAGATAGGCGGCTATGTTTTCGATAGCACATTGGCATTGCAATACGGAAAACTCGCCGGAGTAATCGCACTAATTTTGGTGGTAACTTGGGCGCTGGCAAAGGCGGCCAAATGGTCTTTTGCAAAACTGGTTGACCGCGTACCTTTGCTGCAACGTGCGGGCGGTGACGGCGAAAGCGTCGGCATGTCGCTCGGTAAAATTGTATCTTTGTTAATCTGGTTATTTGGCTTAATCGCCATTCTACAACGGCTCGGCCTTGATAGTGTGATTACTCCGATACAAGGCTTGCTGGAAAGCGTGATCGGTTATGCTCCCAACTTCATTGGTGCAGCAGTCGCGATGTTCATCGGTTATACGCTTGCTAAAATATTCAGGGATTTAGTGGATACTACACTTGCGACTGTAAATTTTGACAAATGGGCAAATAAAGGCGGCGTCGATCTCGTCACCGGAAATAGTAAGATAAGCAGTACTTTAAGTACCATCATTTTTGCTCTTATTATCATCACTGTTGCGATAATCGCACTCGATATCCTAAATGTTCCAGCGATAACCGAGCCTGCAAAGGCGATGCTGCAAATGGTACTCAAATCCATTCCGTTGATTATCGGCGCATCACTCTTGCTTGGCTTTGGCTATGTCATCGCTCGCTGGGTATCAGGATTGCTTACCACATTGCTTCCCGATTTGGGCGCGGACCGTGCGATTGCAGAACTTGGCATATTGCCTGCGGGACGTTCCGCATCTGGCATTATTGCGACGGTGGTTTCAGTGGCGATCATGATCTTCTTTGCGATTGCGGCGACTAATATGCTTGGCTTCCCGCAACTTACTGGCATGCTGGAAACAGTGCTGACACAGGCTGGCAGTGTGGCGTTTGGCGCAGTGTTAATCGCTTTCGGCGTGATTATCGCACGTTTGCTTAGCAACCTCATCGGATCAGCAACGGGCGACGGGTTGGCGCCAAACGCTGCTTACTATCTGACTATCGGGTTGTTTGTGTTCATCGGCATAAAGCAAATGAATATCGGCGGACCGATTGTGGACTATGCCTTTGGTGCGCTGGCGATTGGCGCGGCGGTTGCGTTTGCCCTCGCCTTTGGTCTAGGCGGACGCGATGCGGCTGCGCGGCTACTCGCTGATATGCAAAAGCCGTCAGCGCCTGTTGTACCCGTCAAAAAAGTGGTTGTTAAATCGGCTACGACGCCAAAAACTACGGCAAAGTAAAACTTACAATCCGGACATTGTTCGCATAGAAAAAGGGTGAGGCTGCGGCTTCACCCTTTTTTGTTATATAGTCATCGGTTGGAGGCAAGCATGCGGACTTTCGAATACACCGCCTGTGCCGATTGGTCGGGCGCGCGGGGTGAACGTCCGCCGGGATTGGCGGTGGCAACCATGCAGCGCGGCCATGCGCCCAAATTGGACCGCGCGTCACATAAATGGTCGCGGCAGGATATATTGGACTGGCTCATCATGCTGGCGGACACACAAACCGACATCATCATCGGACTAGATCTTTCCTTTGGATTTCCGTTTGCCGACCAGAAATCCTATTTTCCCGGCTGGCAGGAAAGCCCGCAAACGGCTCGCGAGTTATGGGCGGCCATAGACGAAGCGTGCAATGGCGACCCGTATTTGGGCGCAGATACATTTTTGAATCATGCCCAAGTGCGACGGCATTTCCGCCATAGTAAAGACGATGTTGGGGATCTCTTTACGGGCGGTCTCGGCCGCCTTCGCGCTGTAGAACACCATCAACGCATCACAGGGCAGGCCAACAGCTGGAGCTGTTTCAATCTGGTTGGTGCGGGGCAAGTCGGCAAAAGTTCGCTGACCGGAATGCGCGTATTGCACCGTTTGAATGGCCGCATTCCCATATGGCCGTTCGATCCGGTTCCGCCTAAGGGACCCGTTATCGTGGAAATTTACACTAGCATGGCCGCACGTGCCGCCGGTTTACCCAAAGGCCGCAGCAAAATCCGCGACCGTGCCGGCCTTATCGCCGCCTTATCTGCTCTGAATGCCCCGCACCCACGCCGCCTGCACCGCTATGACGATCACGCAACTGACGCCCTGATAACCGCCGCGTGGCTGCAATCCGCCGCGCATGATCCTGCGCTGTGGAATGCAATATCAAATACCCATTGGAATGCGCCAGTGCAAAAAACACAAATAACTGAAACTGAGGGCTGGACCTTTGGCGTAATTTGAGGCAATGGCCTCAAAACAACGAGCCGGCTTAGCTCAGTTGGTAGAGCACCTGATTTGTAATCAGGGGGTCACGAGTTCGAATCTTGTAGCCGGCACCA
>JANOKA010000167.1:0-2625 GCA_031418995.1 Sphingomonadales bacterium
GAAGCTGAAAATTAACACACTTGATTATGGTTCGCCGCAAGATACCAGCGCCGATGCCATTGCGCTGCAAGATCAACGCAGTAAGGCGTGGGCGGTGTTCGGTTCGGTGAATTACAAAACCGAAAATGGCCTGACCCTGCAGGCAGGCATGCGGTACAATAATGACAAGCGCAAATTTGTCGCATCGCGCCCTGTTGACACCCGCCCCGGCTTTCTGGGCTTTGGCGGCCCCGTTGCGCCGCAATTCACCAATGTCAAAAGCGATGTGCTGACTTGGGATATCAGCGCGGTGTATGAGGCATCGGACAGCGTCAACGTGTTTGCCCGCGTGGCACGCGGATACCGCGCCCCATCCATTCAAGGACGCTTGGCTTTCGGCCGGACCAATTCAGTGGCCAATTCGGAAAGAACAATATCCTATGAAGCCGGCTTCAAAAGCGAGTTTAGCAATATCGCGCGCCTGAATGTCACCGGATATTATTTCAACACCAAAGACCTGCAATTGACCGCCGTTGGCGGTACGTCGAACTTCACAACCTTACTGAACGCGGCAAAAGTGGACGGCTACGGACTTGAGGCGGAACTGGAATTGAACCCCGCCGATGGGTTTGAGCTGACTGTAGGTCTGGCGTACAACAAAAACGAAATTAAGGACGCGAGCGCGTTTTCCAATGGCTGCGGTACTGTGAATAATGTGGCTGTCTGCACAGTAACCGATCCGCTTGTTCGTACGATATTATCGGGCATACCATTTGTTGACGACACCCGTGTCTATTCGATCAACGGCAACCAATTGCCGCAATCGCCAAAATTCTCGGCCAACTGGACCGCTGGTTATTCGCACCCCGTGGGCGAAGGCAAAATATATGCTTATACCGATTGGACATACCGTTCAAAAATCAACTTCTTCTTGTACGAATCGGTTGAGTTTAACGATGATCGTTTGCTTGAGGGCGGCCTGCGTCTGGGCTATAAAACCGACCGTTTTGACATCGCCGGATATGTCCGCAACCTGACCAATGACGAGTCGGCTGTTGGCGGTATCGATTTCAACAATTTGACGGGCTTCGTCAATGAACCACGGATTTGGGGCGTTGAAGCCGGGTTTAAGTTTTAAATCGCCCTATCTATATTAGAGCGTCACCCGCGAGGAGCCCAAATCTCCTCTGGGCGACGCGGCAATCCAGAGCGTGCATAATCAAACTCTGGATTGCCGCGCTTCGCTCGCAATGTCGAACTTATAAATATGATTAGAAAAAGCAGTGCTTCGGTTATTTGATAACATACTTGCTCCTTTGCCACCTTGGCGCTATTGGCACGACTTCCACATCGCAAGGTGCGGGCTGCAGGAGTTTAGCTCAGTTGGTAGAGCATCGGTCTCCAAAACCGAGGGCCGTGGGTTCGAGTCCCCCAACTCCTGCCATTTTTTCGTTATCCGCGGTAAACGCACGATATGCCAGTGCATCGCCCCCAAATCCGCTTGCCATATGCCGAAACCATGATTATGGCTCTGGTCTTTCCAAAATAAGTACTTACATCGCTCCCGGTTGTCCCAATCGGAGCGACGGCGCTTATCCGGGAAATGAGTTTAAGGAATTTGAAAATGGCAAAAATGAACCCGGTGAAGTTTTTTAACGAAGTGAAAACCGAGTTTAACAAGGTTGTTTGGCCGACGCGCGCGGAAACCGTGCAGACGGCGATCATGGTACTTATCATGACGACAATTCTTGCCTTCTTTTTTCTTGGCGTCGACGCGGTTTTTGCCGCAATTGTTAAAGGTCTGCTCGAACTCGCCAATTAAGGCGGGGCGGGGCATATAAAGTAAGAGATATTATGGCACGCTGGTACATTATCCACGCCTATTCAGGCTTTGAAAACAAAGTACGCGATCAAATCCTGTCCGAGGCAGAGCGTATCGGCTTGTCGCAGCTGGTCGAAGCTGTCGAGGTTCCCACCGAAGAAATTACCGAAGTTCGCCGTGGTAAAAAAGTGAAATCGGAACGCAAATTTTTCCCCGGCTATGTGCTGGCGAAGTTGAACATGAATGATGATGTCTATCACTTGTGCAAAAACACGCCGAAAGTCACCGGTTTTCTGGGCGCAGGCGGAAAGCCGCAACCGATTACCGAAGCCGAGGCCGCACGCATCCTGAACACCAAAGAACAACTCGACGCCGCGCCCAAGAAACGCGTGTCGGTTGATTATGAAATCGGCGATCAGGTCAAGGTTCTGGGCGGACCGTTCGCAAGCTTCAACGGCGCTGTCGAGGAACTGGATTTCGACAAAAACCGCGTGAAGGTATCGGTATCGATATTTGGCCGGGCAACGCCTGTCGAACTGGATTTCGAAGAAGTTGAATTGATGAAGTGATGTTAGGCGCAAGGTTTTCTGCGATTTAATCCACGCGCCAATACCTGTGCGGCCTGCAAATTCATGCAGGCCGCACAGCGCAGCTAGGGTCAGGACCTATTAAATACGCATTTGAGGTTTGAGGCGATTTTGTTCAGGGTTAGGCGGCAGTGCGCAGGAATATGAATATATTTCAAGCGATGCCAACGGAGCACTGGACAAAATCGGTCAAATCCAAAGGACGTCAAAATGGCTTCGATCCCGAAACAAAATGCC
>JANOKA010000168.1:0-4978 GCA_031418995.1 Sphingomonadales bacterium
CTGCTGGAGGACATCAGTTTCGATGCCGAGGACCGCACCGGAGAAACGCTGAAAATCGATGCGGCTTATGTGCAGGCGCAACTGGCGGGAATTGCCAAGGATACAGATCTGTCAAAATATGTTTTGTGAAACGCCTATGTCTGTGTTCTAAGTCATTGAACGATATGGGGCAGATTGAAAATGACGGTACGCTTGCTAACATACAGCATGATATTTTTGGGCCTTTTTTTGGCCACGCCGAATACAGTAGATGCCAGCGCAAAAAAGTCTCTGATTGGCAAGCCTGCGCCCCCGTTCGTCTTAAAAATGTTTGACAAGAGCGAGCGACAACTGCCCGATTATGCCGGCAAAGTTTTGGTCATAAACTATTGGGCAACATGGTGCGGGCCGTGCAAAGCGGAAATGCCTATGATGAGTGGATTTCACCGCAAAAACCGCTGGCGCGGTTTTGAAATTGTCGGTGTCATTACCAAAGACAGTGTCGCACCGTCCAGACTAACCAAACTCGCTGCTGCTTTATCTTATCCTTTGGCGACCAATTTGAAGGGCAAATATGGCACACTAGGCGCGGTTCCGACTAACTATATCATCGATAAAAAGGGCATCGTGCGCTATGCCGACGTAGGCAGTTTTGAGGAGGCGGAGTTTGCGGCGCTGATCGAACCACTATTAAAGGAATAATTATGTCCTATTCAGGCGGGTGTCATTGCGGCGCCATTCGGTATGAAGTGAACGGCGTTCCGCAGCACGTGGCACTATGCCATTGCAAGGATTGCAGAATGAGTGCAGGCGCGCCGATGGTGTCATGGGCCGCTTTTACCGAAAGCGAATTACAATTAACGCAAGGAACGCCCAAGTCGTTCAACTCATCCGGCAGCGCCATGCGCAGTTTTTGTGACTGTTGCGGCAGCGGATTATTCTATCGCAATGCCGAATATCTGCCCGGTATCGTTGATATTCAGTCCGCTACTTTGGACGATCCTACCGAATTACACCCTAGCGCGCATATTCAAACGGCCGAGCGGATACACTGGATGGAAACGGTACATGAATTGCCTGCGTTTGCACGTTTTCCAAGTGGTGCGTGAATTAGAACCATATTTCCGCTTACTTCCGCGCCGTCTGCGCTAGTGCTTTTACCTCAGGCACAACGGTCAGTTTCCATGCCTTGTCATCGCGGAAATATTTGACGGCCAGTTGTTGAAGCCGGATGGCGCTAACGTTGCTGAAATCGCTGTATAAACGGCCCAACGCATCAAAACGTGCCGGATTAAACGCCGCGCCTTTCAACTGTTGTAACCAGAACGTGTTGCCCGATGATGCCCGTTCGACAAATTGTTTTACAGGTTCCACTGCGCGCTGCAATTCGTCGGCGCTTACCGGTGTAGCGTTCAAATCCTTGGCGACATCATTGGCAAAAGCGTAAAATCGGTCCACATCCTCTGGCCGTACTTGCGTGTACGCCATCATATATCCGCCGTCGGGAAAATCATCGGGCCAGTTGCTGACCATGTCGGGGCTATAACTCGCTGCCTGTTCCGAGCGGAATTTTTCAAACAATCTGTCCCGGAATATGGCAGCAAGGATTTCGAGTTCGCGGCTTTCGCTGATCCTGTCCAACCCGCCGCCCGTTGGCCACGCAATCACCGCCGCAACCTGATTGGCCGGACCTTTATGGGTCAGCCGCACGGGAACAGAATTGGCAGCAGGAAAAGCGATTGCCAGCGATTGCGGAGATAACTTAACCGGCTTTCGCGGCTTTAATGCTGCAAATGATTTTTCGAGTGCAGCAATCGCCGCACCGCGTTCAAAATCGCCAAAGATTGCGACTTCCACGGGGCCTTGCGCCAATAACGGTTTCCAGAATGTCTCGAATACTTTCGGAGTCACACTGTTGATGACACTGGCATCTGGCGATTTCCAACGCTGGTCACCGTTTTTGATTAAATAATCGAGATCGCGTTGCAGCACGGTGTTTGCTGACATTTCCGTGCTGTCATAGCCCGATTTGGCCAGTGCCTTTGCGCGCTCCACAGGTCCCGGATCGCGTCCAGGAAATTCCATTTTCGTTGCAATAAGTTGCAACTGGTCCGCCAAATCTTCGGGCCGCGTCGTTCCCGAAAAATGGAACGCATCGTTATCGACGCCAAAATCAAGCGAGATACGACGGCCATTGACCATCTGGTCAATTTGCGTCCGTTTTATCTTGCCAATACCGTTTTCACCCAGCACCAAATCGCCCGTCCAAAGCAAATTGGGCGAGGTTGGCGATAACGCCTGAAACCCTTTACCGAACCGCACGAGCAAGCGAATTTGACCACTTTCCGCCTTGTTGGGGTAAAGCAACGCTTTCACGCCGTTGCTGAATGTCACAGTTTCGATATCGAAACGTTTGTTTTCGGTTACGGACACTGTTTGTCCCGGCTTGCCCAATTTTGGAAGCGCGTCGAATGTCAGTGTGCCCTCTGCCAGACGCGCACCGCCATTGGCGAGTACTGGCGCTGTCAATGCAGCCGCAAGGCGCGTATCGCCATCCGTCAATGGCTTGGGCGATGACAGAAATATCCGTGTCGCGGTGCCCTCAAACATCGCTTTGCTCGCGGCTAACAACCGTTCGGGTGTTAACCTGCTCTCCAACGCGGCAAAAACATCAACCACAGTTTGCGGTGCAGCCACGGTTTCGCGGATATCCACCGCGCCGACAATATCATCCGCCTGTTTTGCCGCGGATTCAAATGGGTAGCTATCAAGACCGGTGCGTAGCGCATTGGCGAATAATTTGCGTTCGCGGTCGATATCAATCACCGACGGCGCTTGCTGCGTTGCGTCCGCAATAACGGCGCGGACGTCCTTGATCGCCTGTTCCCAACCATCACCAATCGGCGTTATGCCGATAATCGTAGCATCGGTGGAACGCGAGATATCATCCTGCGACACATCGGCAAAAATGTAACTCGACCCACTGCGTGCGGCGGTTTCCAAACGGCGGTTAATGATTTGCACGGCCAATGCGTTAACCAACAGCTGTTCATTATACGCTATTGTATCATTTTTTTTGAACCATGGCCGCACATAGGCAATTGTTGCATTGCTTGGCAAAGTTGGTTCGATCAATATTTCGGCGGCTTTTCCGCCAACCGCAGGCGCACCAAAATCGGGTTCGGGGACAAGTGCTCCCTTGCCGCTCCAATCGCCAAAATATGTCTGTACCAACGTGGCCAGCATCGCAGGATCGGCATCGCCTGCGATTACCACCACGGCGTTTTCGGGACGATACCAGCGCTCGTGAAACGCCGCGAGCCGCTTTGCGTCAGCGGCCTCCAATGTTTCAACCGTACCGATTGTTGCGCGGGTCGCCATTTTCTGTCCCTGAAACATATGAGCGCGAAGGGCATCACTATACTGGGCCTGTGCGCCGCTGCTCTCGCGCTTTTCTGCCAGGACAATTGATCGTTCCGCATTCAGCGCGTCTTCGGCAATGCGCGGCGCACGGATCATACCCGAAAGGATTTTCATGGACTCGTTCAGTGTCTCGGGCTTTGCGCTGGGCAGATCGAGCTTGTACACTGTTTGCGTCGCGGTGGTTTGCGCGTTGCTATCGCTGCCAAAAGTAACCCCGAACCGCTGCCAAATCCGCTTGGCTTCGCCATCGGGCACATAAGTCGATCCGCGAAACGACAAATGCTCGATCAAATGCGCAAAACCTTGCTCGTCGTCATTTTCGTGCAATGCGCCCGCATCAATCCGCACCCGCACAGAAACTTGTCCTGATGGTACGCCGTTTTTCTTCACCGCATAACGCAGACCATTTGGCAGCGTGCCGAATGTCCAGCTTTTATCAACTGGAACATCGCTGCCTTCATACAGCCAAGGCAGTTTTTCATCCTGCGGCGCAGTAACTGTAACAGGGGCAACCTGCGCCTGCACGGGAACCGAAAGCGATAGCGTAAGCGCCGTGGCAAATGACAAGCGTTGAATAATTGAGATCATATTATACCTACTTGCGAGAATTTGGCTTGCTGCCGGATGAACAGTGCGCCGATTGACGACTAAATTCCGCCATCGACAGATGTATAACCGCGTTCAGCCAAACCTACTTTCAGCGCATCAAGGCACTCGGACAGGCTGTGCGCATCGGTTGTACGGACCACGAAATTTGCGCCAACCTTGCCCTCGCGGAAAAACGGATAGCTGCCAATCTGGCATCCCTCATGCGCTTTTTCGGTTTGCGCGAGCAGTCCGGCGATTTCACTTTCCGCCACCCAGCATCCAATCTGCTGCGATAGTAAAGGCGAGCCGCCCTCTAACGTTCCGGTCAGCGCGTCGAGCATTCCAGCGGTAATATGCGGCACACCTGCCATGATGAAGATATTCTCTACCTTAATTCCCGGTGCGCCCGACATTTTATTCGGGATTAAATCAGCGCCAGCGGGAACCCGGGCCATGCGCAGCCGGCCCTCGTTTATCCCGCCACGCGTTTCATAATAAGCATGCAGCACCGCGCTTGCCTCTGGATGGATAACAACCTCAACGCCCAGTGCCGCCGCGATGGCATCCACCGTAATATCGTCATGCGTCGGGCCAATACCGCCTGTTGTAAATAGATAGTCATTGCGCGCACGCAGCGTGTTTACCGCCTCGACAATCGCGGCTTCAACATCGGGAACCACGCGTACTTCGCGCAGCCTGATCCCCTGTATATTCAGCCACAGCGCAATCTGGCTGATATTTTTATCCTGGGTGCGACCAGACAGAATTTCATCGCCAATGATGGCGAGCGCGGCGGTGTAAATACGGTTTGAAGTCATGCACCTTCCTTACCGCCTAATCCGGAATGCACAAAGCATCGATGTTCGATCATATTGAATATTTGCCAGTGACGCGTTACGATTACATTCGAAGAGGAGTAAACCCGTGAAAGTTGAACGCCTGCCGCCCGTAAAGGTATCGCTCCAGTCCAGCAACCATCCCTATCTCA
>JANOKA010000169.1:0-32855 GCA_031418995.1 Sphingomonadales bacterium
CCAACGCAAATGGCGGTGGAGATCAAGGCGGCGGCAAAGGCGGCAGGAAAACCAATTGCCGATACCGATGTTGAGGCAGCATGTGGCGATTCGATCCGTGCGATGTTGTTGATCCGCACATACCGCGTGCGCGGGCATCTGGCGGCCAATCTTGATCCACTCGGCATGACCAAGCAGGAAATTCCCGCTGACCTGACCCCTGAATATCATGGTTTTGCAGGTGAGGCGCAGGACCGCCGGGTGTTTGTGGGCGGCAATCTGGGGCTGGAATGGACCACTGTGCGCGAATTGATCGCAACGCTGCGCGCCAATTATTGCGGCACGGTTGGCCTGGAATATATGCACATATCCGACCTAGAGGAACGCCGGTTTCTGCAAGAACGAATGGAAGGCAAGGATGCCGCCATCGAATTTTCACCCGAAGGTAAAAAAGCCATTCTGGGTAAGGTTATCGAGGCCGAGCAATACGAAAAATTCCTTGGCCGCAAATATGTAGGCACAAAACGTTTTGGTCTGGACGGGGGCGAAGCGATGATTCCCGCGCTGGAAAGCATTATCAAATATGGCGGCCAACTGGGCGTGCGCGAAATCGTTTACGGCATGCCGCATCGCGGCCGCCTGAACGTGCTGGCCAATGTGATGGGCAAGCCGTACCGGACGATATTTCACGAATTTTCAGGCGGCAGTTCAAACCCCGATGATGTCGGCGGTTCGGGCGATGTCAAATATCATCTGGGCACCAGCACCGACCGCGAATTCGACGGCATAAAAGTGCATATGTCGCTTGTCCCCAATCCGTCACACTTAGAAGCTGTGAACCCCGTGGTATTGGGTAAGGTTCGCGCCAATCAAACCGCACGCGGCGATTTGGGCAAGCATGAGCAGGTATTGCCCGTTCTTTTACACGGCGATGCAGCCTTTGCCGGACAAGGCATCGTATGGGAATGCCTCGGCTTTTCGGGGATTCGCGGATATAATACGGGTGGCTGCATTCATTTCATCGTCAACAATCAAGTTGGTTTTACCACCAGCCCGCAATTTGCGCGCAGCTCGCCATATCCGTCGGATGTTGCCAAGGGTGTGCAAGCGCCGATATTCCACGTCAATGGCGACGATCCAGAAGCGGTGACGTTCGCTTGCAAAATGGCAATCGAATTCCGCCAGACATTTCACCGCGATATCGTTATCGACATGTGGTGTTACCGCCGGTTTGGCCATAATGAAGGCGACGAACCCAGTTTCACGCAGCCATTGATGTACAAAATTATCAAAGGCAAACCCGGCGTTAGCGAGGGATATGCGGCGCGGTTGCAAGCCGAAGGTGTCATTGACGCCGATTGGGCCGCGGCGCATGCGGCCGGGTTTGTGGCGTTGCTAGAAGAAGAGTTTACTGCCGGGCAGAACTACAAAGCGAACGAAGCCGACTGGTTTGGTGGCCGCTGGGCCGGGCTGTCCAAACCCGCAGATGCCGAAACAGCGCGGCGCAATGTGGAAACCGGTATTCCCAAGAAAATGCTGGAAGGATTGGGCCGCACCTTAACCAATGTGCCCGATGGCCATAATATCCACCCGACACTGAAACGGGTGCTCGATGCCAAAAAAACGATGTTTACCACAGGCGTCAATTTTGATTGGGCGACGGGCGAAGCATTGGCGTTCGGATCGTTATTATCCGAAGGGTTTGGCGTACGGTTGTCGGGGCAGGATTCAGGGCGAGGCACATTCAGCCACCGTCACGCGGTATGGGTCGATCAGGGGACAGAGGCAAAATATATTCCGCTGTCCACCATGCCGCATGGCCGGTTCGAGGTGTATGACAGTCCGCTGTCCGAATTTGGCGTGCTCGGCTTTGAATATGGTTTTGCGGGAGCCGAACCCAAATCACTGGTCATGTGGGAGGGCCAGTTTGGTGATTTCGTCAACGGCGCGCAAACCATCATCGACCAGTTCATTGTTTCGGGCGAAAGCAAATGGCTGCGTGCCAACGGCCTCGTCATGTTGCTGCCCCATGGGTATGAAGGGCAAGGTCCAGAACATAGTTCGGCCCGGCTGGAACGGTTCCTGCAATTATGTGCTGAGGATAATATCCAGGTCGCCAATTGCACGACGCCCGCCAATTACTTCCACCTGTTGCGGCGTCAAATGCAGCGCAGTTTCCGTAAGCCGTTGATCGTCATGACGCCAAAATCGCTGTTGCGGCATAAGATGGCGGTTTCGAATGTCACTGATTTCCTGGATGATAGCCATTTCATGCGTATATTGTCCGATCCATGGGCGCCCGCCGATGAAGATGTCGAACGGTTGGTATTGTGTTCGGGAAAGGTCAGTTATGACCTGATGGAGGCGCGCAATGCCGAAGGCGACAAGAAAACGGCTATCGTGCGTATTGAACAATTATATCCGTTTCCCGGCGAGCCGTTGGTGACGCGGCTGAAACGGATGAAGAACCTGAAAGAAGTCATCTGGGCACAAGAAGAGCCAAAGAATAATGGCGCGTGGTCCTTTGTCGAACCCTATCTGGAAGAATGCCTGTCCGCCGCCAAAACATCTCCTGTTCGCGCCCGTTATGCCGGACGCAGCGCCAGTGCATCGACCGCCACGGGCTTGGCCAAACGCCACCAAGCCGAACAAGCCGCATTGGTCGCCGACGCATTGGGCCACAATGTCCGCGCCGAAATCCGCCGTCAAAGAAAAGGGTAAATCCTGATGAGCACCGAAGTTAAAGTCCCCGTATTGGGCGAATCCATTGCCGAGGCCACATTGGGCCAATGGCTGAAAAAACCCGGCGAAGCGGTTGCGCTGGACGAGCCGATTGCCAGTTTGGAAACCGACAAGGTTGCCGTTGAGGTTGGCGCGCCTGCCGCTGGCATCATGGGCGCCTATGCGGTGAACGAGGGTGATACCGTCAATGTTGGTGCAGTCATTGCGTCAATTGAAGCAGGATCAGGCAGCATTGCTCCGGCCCTTGCCGCTGCATCGGCTACACCAGTAAAGACAGCCGAAATTGCAGCACCGATTGTGCCTGCTTCGGCTACACCAGCCGACAGCGACCTGCCATTATCACCATCTGTTCGCCGTTTGGTGTTGGAGCTGGCGATTGACCCGTCAAAGATTAAGGGTACGGGCAAGGATGGCCGATTGACCAAAGAGGACGTGATAGCCGCAGCCAAAGGTGCGCCAGAGGCTGCTCCGGCTGCGCCCTCTCTTGTTACTGTACCTGTATCTGTATCTGCAGCAGCCGGCAGCAATCGCGGTGAAGAACGTGTCCGTATGACCCGCCTGCGTCAAACCGTCGCCAAACGGTTGAAAGCAGCGCAGGAAACCGCGGCGCTTTTGACCACATTCAATGATGTCGACATGACAGCGGTGATTGAGGCACGCGCCAAGTACAAAGACCTGTTCGAGAAAAAGCATGGCGTCCGTTTGGGCTTCATGGGTTTTTTCACCAAGGCTGCGGCCCTTGCCGCACGCGATGTGCCGGCTGTTAACGCGCAAATACAGGGAGATGAAATCGTCTATTTCAATTATCTTGATGTATCGGTTGCGGTCAGCGCGCCCAATGGCCTTGTTGTCCCCGTCATCCGCAATGCCGATGCAATGAGCTTTGCCGAGATTGAAAAAGCCATCGGTGATTTCGGCGCAAAGGCCAAGGCGGGCACAATGACGATGGCCGATATGGAAGGCGGCACATTCACGATCAGCAACGGCGGCGTGTTCGGCAGCCTTATGTCCACGCCAATCATCAACCCACCGCAATCCGCGGTTCTGGGACTGCACCGCATTGAAGACCGTCCCGTCGCGCTGAACGGCCAAGTTGTCATCCGCCCGATGATGTACCTCGCGCTCAGTTATGACCACCGCCTGATCGACGGCCGCGAAGCCGTGACCTTCCTTAAATGCATCAAAGAAGCTATTGAAGATCCGACTCGTTTGCTGATTGATTTGTGAGGTAACGGCTAATGACCATGAACTGGCGTGATTATATTCATTCTGACCCGGATATATTGAGCGGTAAGCCCGTTATTAGAGGAACGCGCATATCGGTCGAACTGGTGCTTGAGTTTTTTTCTGACGGATCCAGTATTGCAGATGTTGTTGCTGCATACCCGCATGTGTCAGAAGTTGATATTCGTGCTGCTTTGGCATTTGCGCACGATATGATTGCCGAGGAAAAGACTCTTGCCCAGAAACGTGCGGCCTGACCTTTGCGATTATTAGCCGATGAAAATGTGCACCCAGTGGTGGTTCAGCGGCTACGTATTGCGGGGCTTGAAGTGGAATGGATTGCAGAAACAGCATCTGGCCTCGCCGATATTCAGATATTGAGCCGCGTTGACATTGGAGAGCTTATTTTCATTACGTATGATCGCGATTTTGGCGACCTAATCTTTAACCATGATTTCAACCGTCCAAGCGCCGTTATCTATAGCCGCTTGGGAAGAGCCGAACCCCGATATCTTGCCGACTGTATACTGCAATTGTTAGAGATAGAGCAAATTCAAGGCCATTTTCATGTCATCAAAGCGGATGGCATCCGGTCAACCCCTTTCCCGAATGGAACCACTCATGACTAACACCCAATACGACCTTATCGTTATCGGCGCTGGCCCGGGCGGGTATGTTGCTGCCATTCGCGCGGCGCAGCTTGGCTTGAAAACCGCGTGTGTCGAGGCGCGGGAAACATTGGGCGGGACGTGCCTGAACGTGGGTTGCATTCCGTCAAAGGCAATGTTGAATGCGTCGGAACTTTATCATGAGGCGCAATCGGGTGCGCTGGCGAAATTCGGCATCGATTTTTCGGGTGTCTCGCTGAACCTGGATCAAATGCATGCCGAAAAAGCAAAAGCCGTGACCGAGCTGACGGGCGGGATCGAGTTTCTTTTCAAGAAGAACAAGATCGATTGGATCAAGGGTCACGCGGCGTTCACGTCCTCGAACACTATCGATGTGGCTGGTACAAGCTATACTGCAAAAAACATCATGATCGCCACTGGATCATCGGTTACGCCGTTACCGGGCGTTGAGATTGACCAAAATGTTATCGTTGATTCCACCGGCGCGCTGGCGCTGCCTAAAGTTCCGAAGCATATGGTTGTGATCGGTGGCGGTGTGATTGGACTAGAGCTGGGCAGCGTATGGCTACGGTTGGGTGCACAAGTGACCGTGGTGGAATATCTCGATCAATTGCTGCCCGGTATGGACGGCGAGGTGCGCAAAGAAGCCGCGAAGATTTTCAAGAAACAGGGCTTTAATATCCGCACCAGTACCAAGGTAACTGGCGCAAGCGTTAAGGGCGGTTCGGCGACACTTACTGTCGAACCTTCGGCTGGCGGAGCATCTGAAACGATAGAAGCTGATTGCGTATTGGTTGCCATTGGCCGCCGTCCGAATACCGATGGACTGGCGCTGGATAAAGCAGGGCTAACCCTGAACAAACGCGGCCAGATTGACATTGGCCATGATTTCCAAACCAGTGTGCCGGGCATCTACGCCATTGGCGACGTTTGCCCCGGGCCAATGCTCGCGCACAAGGCCGAGGATGAGGGAATTGCTGCGGCAGAATTCGTCGCGGGGCTTACCGGGATCATTAACCATGACGTCATCCCTGGCGTCGTTTACACCTATCCCGAAATCGCCAGCGTCGGCCTGACCGAGGAGGAGGCCAACGCCAAAATGGCGGAAAGTGGCGGCGAGACTAAAGTGGGCAAATTCCCGATGATGGCCAACAGCCGCGCCAAAACCAACCGCACAACAGACGGATTTGTCAAAGTGATCGCCGACGCCAAAACCGACCGCGTGTTGGGCGTGCATATTATCGCCAGCATCGCAGGAGCCATGATCGCCGAAGCCGCCACCGCCATGGAATTCGGCGCCACATCCGAAGACATCGCCTACACCTGCCACGCCCACCCCACGCATGCTGAGGCCCTAAAAGAAGCAGCGATGGCGGTAACGGGCAAACCGATCCATATGTGAATTTGGCCATAACAGCGAGACAAACAATAACGTTCGTAACGTTGCTATTCAGCCCGATTGCCTTGGGCATTATATACATGACTGCATATGGCGCACCCCAAACTTATATTGTCAGCAATGCTGGTGCGGGGCTTGCGATATTGGTTGGCATATTGTTCGTGCCAAGGGCGCGATACTTGCAATTTTCTGCCTTCACTCTGATTGTTGTTTCAACAGTTATTCTGGCGTTATTTGCGGCTACATTTGCAGGGCCCAGTGTTGACGGTGTACATCGTTGGTTCGGGCTTGGACCGCTCAACCTTCATGCGGGCATGTTGCTGTTACCAACACTGTTGGTCATTTTGCCTGGGCTTAATGCACGCTTGGCTTGTGGGATTATATTGGTTGCGGCTGCATTATTTGCCCTGCAACCCGACTTCGCGAGCGTGTTTGCGCTTTGCGCCTCCACTTTGGTCTGCTTCATCCTAACGCGGAACCGCTGGGCGTTCATTGCATTGCTAGGCACCTGCGTAGCTCTTGCCCTGACACTTTTGATATCGGACGATCTCGCGCCCGTTTCGTTCGTAGAAACAGTGGTTCAAGATGCTTTCGCGCGGCATTCATTAATCTCTATCGGTATGATATTATCGGTTGCTATGGCGGCCGCCGCCCCGATACTCTCACTTTCCATTAAGACGGCGGCATCGGCAGCAAGGTTATTGGGGTGGTCCGCTTGCCTTATTGGCTATTTTCTCGCATCATTGATTGGAGATTATCCTACGCCTCTTTTGGGTTACGGCGTATCCCCCATATTTGGATTCGGGTGCGCTTGCATTTTGATGCTTTGGAGAGAAGATGCTGACAATATAGTATCTCCCTCATTATTGGATCGTGTTTAGTATGAAAGCACTCTAATTCTATGACTGCCCAAATTGCACCCGCTCTTATTGCCTATCTCGACCTATTTGGCATCGCTGTATTTGCTGCATCAGGTTCACTTGCTGCGGCGCGGCAGCGTCAGACGCTTGTGACATTCTCGTTCTTCGCTCTCATCACCGGCGTGGGCGGCGGAACTGTTCGCGACCTATTGATCGGTGCGCCTGTATTTTGGGTGCAGGACTGGCGCTTTGCAGCAACTTGCCTTGGTACCGCCGTTCTTGTCTGGATGACGCCTAAAACTTTCTGGAATCCCCGCGCGCTCGATTGGTTTGATGCCATCGGCATCGCAATCTATGCGGTATTCGGCACATGGAAATCGCTCACTTTGGGCGTGCCGCTCGTCCCCGCGATGATGATGGGAGTCATCACCGCATGTGTCGGCGGAATCATCCGTGATGTGTTGGCAGGTGAACCATCAATCCTGTTAAAACCTGAAATTTACGTAACAGCGGCAGCGTTAGCATCAGGATTATTTGGGTTCCTGTTATGGCTTGCTATACCTTTATTACCCGCAGCTATCCTCAGCGCAGCCGCAGGATTTGTGTTGCGTGCCATGGCAATCTGGAAAGGCTGGGCCATACCCGCCTATCGCGGATAATCAGGCCGTCTTTCGCATCGCGCCGCTTTTCCACATCGCAATCAGATATAATGATAGGATTACTGTGTTGGAAACCGCGTTGATACCATATCCCGTTGCAACCGAAATATACGAATCCACAGCATACCAGATCATGGCAACACCTGTGATATTCCGCCATATGCGCGGTGCATGTGCCGCATCCAAGAGATAAGCAGCCTGAAACGTGACGTATAATGTCATGCCCCATCCCATGGTCACGGCGCCCATCAATCCGATACTGAAACGATGCAATAAATCCATAGTATCCGGCAAGGGATTTTGAAACAGCGCAAATACCGCTCTTGTCAAGCCATCTGTTGCTTCAAATCCCGCAAGCGCCAGAATAATGCCAAATAGCGTAATTTCTATTGCCCATATATTCAGGGCATTTTTCCAGAAAACACTCATTTTGATCTTCCTTTTTTAATTTGTGTAGCGCTTGCTACATTAATGTAGCGAGCGCTACAAGATATAATGTCTATAAAATTTTCCAAGTCTGCCGATCGCCGCTCCGACATCCTGAACGGTCTTGCCGATCATGTTCTTGCGCACGGCCTGATCGCGTCCAGTTTGCGTGCTTTGGCAAAAGCGGCGGGGACCAGTGATCGGATGCTGCTTTATTATTTCAAAGACAAATCTGAAATCATTGCAGCCACGGTGGAGGTCGTTGCTGCGCGCATGGTACTGCACATGAACGATATGGCATCGCCGCAGCGCTTGCCCTTGGACGCGTTGGTGCGGCACCTGGCAGCTGTCCTGTCCGACCCTTTATTTCGCCCCTATATGCGTTTGTGGCTGGAAATTGCCGGTATGGCGGCACGCGATGATCCGTTTTACACGCAGGTCGGCGAGGTTATCGGACGCGGATTTTTGACATGGGGCGCTGCGCAAATCGCCGAAGAGAATGAAGGTCAGCACATCCGCGAAGCCGCCAAGCTGCTTATCATGATAGAGGGAATAGTGTTCCTGAATAGCATCGGACTGAACGATGTTGTGCAAACCGCCATTGGCAACCCTGCCTAAATCGAAATCACGGCGGTAATAATCAGCCGCGATCATCCTTTGGCGAACCCATAACAATATACGATATGATGCTGGCCACTTGCGGAACTGTACCGAGTACTTCGGTATGAAAATGTTTATAGGCGGCCAGATCACGAGCTTCCACGCGCAGCAGATATTCCACCGTTCCTGTGATATTATGGCATTCGCGGACCTCGGTTGCCGATGCCATCGCTTCCTCAAATCCCACCTGATCCGATTTTGTATGTTTGGATAGGCCAACAAGAACATAGGCGATGAAGGTAATGCCCAAGGCGTGCGGATTGATTACGGCGCGATATCCCGCGATTATTCCTTTCCGCTCCAAATCCTGTACGCGGCGCAGACATGCAGATGGCGACAATCCAACTTTGTCAGCCAAATCAATGTTGCTGATCCTACCGTCCTCCGTCAGCACGCGCAATATATTGGCGCTTATTTTATCAATATCGCTCATTTATTGCAAAATATCGCGCAATAAGGACAACTAAGCAAGCATATTCGGCGAACAATGCGCTATCACTCTATTCATGATATCAACTGAAATCCTTGCCGCCTTGGCCGTATTCGCCTTTGTCTCGTCGATAACGCCGGGGCCAAATAATCTGATGCTTATGACGTCGGGTATCAATTTTGGTTTCAGGCTCACCATTCCGCATATGTTGGGCGTTTCAATCGGATTTACGGTTATGATATTGCTGGTCGGGCTTGGCGTCATGCAGTTTATCGACGCTGTGCCCGGTTCCAGAACCGTCATCACGCTGGCGAGCGGACTGTATCTGCTTTATATGGCGTGGAAGATTGCAACGACGGACACTTCACCTGCCGAAAACAGCGGTGTAAACTCGGCCTCAAAACCTTTTACGTTTCTGCAAGCGGCCTTGTTTCAGTGGGTCAATCCAAAGGCGTGGACGATGGCGTTAACCGGAATTTCCGCTTATGCCCCCAAGGACCAGGGGTGGGTGGGCGTTATGATCGTCGCGATTGTTTTTGGCGCCATAAATTTGCCCAGCACGGGAACCTGGGCGGTAATGGGGTCAAAGTTACGGCGATTTTTGCAAAATCCGGTGCGGTTGCGCATTTTCAACATCGTTGCAGCAGCCTTGTTGGTGGCGTCACTTTATCCAATGGTTATGGAGCTTTTCCCGGTTTACCGGTAGGCTGCCGGAAATAATCGCTTCAAATTGATAATCTTTGGCGCATCATGCGCGCGAATATATCCATGGTTCGGATTTTTCGCCATAAAGTCCTGATGATAGGTCTCGGCGGGATAGAAAACACCAGTCTCCAGTTTCGTCACAGGCTTTTTACCCCACGGGCTGTTTGCCGAAAGCTGCGTCAGATACGCTTTGGCCGCCGTGTTTTGCGCAGCTGTCACGGGGAAAATGGCGCCGCGATATTGCGGCCCGGTATCCGGCCCCTGACGGTTCAATTGCGTCGGATCGTGCGCAACTGAAAAGAATATCTGCATCAGCGCAGTATAGCTTATAGTTTTGGGATCATAGGTTATCCGCACCGCTTCGGTATGGCCGGTTTTACCTGCACTGACCAAATCGTAATTTGCAGTCGCTTTGGTTCCGCCTGCATATCCCGATTCAACGCGCAATACGCCTTTGACATGTTCAAACACACCCTCAACGCCCCAGAAACAACCGCCCGCAAAAATAGCTGTTTGCCGGCCCTCTGGTTCGGCCATTGCTACTTTTGGCGCGGGGATAGCTATGCCTTCCCGTGCATGCGCGGCTGGAAACGAAAGCGAAAAGCCTGATGAATAGGCCGCAATGGCCAATAATGCAGGTGCGACAAAAAATGCCGCCGCCAATGCTGTGCTGGTTTGGGCCCGTGCGGGATGTATCAGGTAAATGCGCGGCTGCGCCGATTTAGCGTGCTTTACTCGCAATTTTCTGAACATATTCTGGCGTCTCCACCGTCACTGATTTTGCCATTTCGTTTCTGTCACTGGCCGTGGCTGGTTTAATTACAGCCATGCCTGCCATGCCAAGCGCAAATCCGCCAGCAAGGCTCCAAAACAAATCTGATTTCGCAAAACTAAAAAGACGGTTCATTATAAATTCCGGTACTAAACGCCAGTTCGTAACGCTGCAGACATTGGTTACATCCGCATGCTATCTTTGGCTCATGACCTAGCAACGGTTAAGTCAGTCTTAACAGACGCATAAATCCGGCGTTTTGCGATCAAGTGAGCGCTGCACACGCCGACTGGATGCGGGTGCAAGCTTCTTTCAGGATTTCGTTAGACGTCGCATAGCTGATCCGGAAACCCGGCGACAGGCCGAACGCGCCGCCATGCACCGCAGCAACCTGCCAATCGTCAAGGAAATAGTTGATTAAATCCTCGTCGGTTTCAATTATCTGACCCTTTGGCGTTGTTTTGCCCATCACCCCTGTTGCATCGGGGTAAACATAGAATGCGCCCTCTGGCGTCGGACAAACAAGCCCCGGCGCGTCATTGAGCATTGCCACCACCAGATCGCGGCGTTCCTTGAAAGCAGCGTTACGCTCCCGCAGAAATTCTTGCGGGCCCGTCAATGCCGCCAAGGCTGCATATTGGCTGATCGAACACGGGTTACTGGTCGATTGCGATTGCAGGCTGGCAATGGCTTTAATAATCCACGCAGGACCAGCCGCATATCCGATGCGCCATCCGGTCATTGAATAGGCCTTTGATGCCCCGTTCATTGTCAGGGTGCGATCATAAAGTGCCGGGCAAACCTGCGCAATGGTCGCAAATGGCGTATCTGCATACCAGATATGTTCGTACATATCGTCGGTTAGGATCAGGACATGGGGATTTTTGAGAAGTACCACGGCCAAGGCTTCCAACTCCGCTGCACTATACGCTGCGCCCGACGGGTTTGAAGGCGAATTAATGATTAACCAGCGAGTTTTTGGCGTGATTGCCGCCGACAACTGCTTCGGTGTCATTTTATAACCTTGATCGGCGCTGGCATGGACGATCACAGGCGTTCCGCCCGCAAATTGCACGATATCGGGATAGCTGACCCAATAAGGCGCAGGGATTATCACTTCGTCGCCCGCATCAATCGTCGCCACCAATGCGTTGAACAAAGTGTGCTTACCGCCCGCGTTTACCGTGATCTGTTTGATAGTATATTCAAGGCCGTTATCGCGTTTGAATTTCGCGGCAATCGCGGCCTTCAGCGGCGCTATGCCGTCAACCGCCGTGTATTTGGTTTGCCCGTCACGAATGGCCTGAATCGCCGCATCTTTGATAAAATCGGGTGTATCAAAATCAGGCTCGCCAGCAGAAAGGCCGATAACATCAACCCCTTGCGCCTTTAGATCGAGCACGCGCCCGGACATGGCAAGTGTAGCTGACGGAGCGATACGGCCAAGGGCCTGTGACAGATGGTCAATTGGGGGCATGAAATGAATATGCTTTCGGGCAAAGTATTTTGTTAAATTACGCCGCTGCCCCTACTGAATGTCTGATTATTTCGCAACCGCTTTAGGCGAAATTTGCGCCGGAATTAAACCGCGCAGGCTGTTTCCCAAAAAGAAACCATCTGCCAAATCTTCGGCGCGCAATTTCGCTTCGATTGCTTGGCCCTGATCGATCAATGCACGGCGCAATACCGAAGGCAAAAGCCCTTGGGATAACGGAGGCGTTAAAAGCATATCGCCGCGCCTGACAAAGATGGCGGTAAAGCTGCCCTCGGTTAAAAAACCGTCTGTATCTGTAAACAATACTTCGTCGACATTACCGGCCAACCTACGCGCAAGATCATAAAAGGCACGGTCGCTGGTTTTATGGTATAAGCGGAAATCATCGCGTTCCACCGGTAATGGCATGACTTTGGCGCACCAAGGTATAGCGGGAGTAGCCGGGGCATTGCGCACTTCAATAGCAATCGCCCCGCTTTTGGCGCATAACAAACGGATTTTGCTGATATTTTCTAGATGAAAAGTGACGGCATGCAGTTGGTTGCGCACAGCGTGACGGTCAAATTCAAAACCGAAAAACTGTGCACTGGCTTTCATCCGTTCCAGGTGCAGTTCAAGCCGCTGCAATCCCGATGCGGGTTCAAACCGCATTGTTTCGATCAAGTCAAAACCATATCCCCCCGCCCCGTCCCCCGTCATACGTGCAAATTCCCCCTTGGCCAAGCATTCGGCCCATTCATCATCCATGCGAGAGTCCGCAACAACACCCGATCCCAGCCCCAATGAAACCTGCTTCGTGGTTTCATTCAAGCAAAAAGTACGGATGGCGACGTTGAACGCGGCGCTGCCATCGGCGTCAATCCTGCCAATTGATCCGCAATAAACGCGCCTTGGTGAATGTTCCAGCGCATCGATTATCTGCATTGCCCGGATTTTCGGTGCGCCCGTTATCGATCCGCAAGGAAAGATCGCCTCGATCAAGTCAATGGCATCGCCGCCGTTTGCCAACTGTCCAGTAACCGTAGATGTCATCTGGTGTACTGTGGGATAACTTTCGATACGAAACAGCTCGGGTACTTCCACACTGCCCGGCATGCATACCCGCGACAGGTCATTGCGCAAAAGATCGACAATCATCAGATTTTCGGCGCGCTGTTTCGGGTCGCTGCACAACCCGCCGGCTGCCGCACGGTCCATGGCTGCATCGGCTTGCCGAACCGCTGTACCTTTCATCGGCTTGGTGGTTACACGGCCGTCTTTCAGCGCGAAGAACAGTTCTGGCGAAAATGACAAATGCCATCCGGTTCCCGTCCACACAATGCCGCCATAGCCCGCCGCAGCCCTTGGCCGGATCGCCGCATATAATGCCAGAGGGTTGCCTGCATAGCGGGCAAGCGCCCGAAACGTAAGATTGGCTTGATAAATATCGCCATCGACAATGAAATTCTGGACAGCCGAAAACGCCGCTGCATAGTCGTTTTGGCTTATCTCAGGCTGAAATTCCGAAATCCATGCGCCTTGCGGATCGGGCAAGCGTGACGGCATAGCTTCGCTATCAATCTCTTGATATTGGTTGAATATTCCAAACCAAGCCAAAGGCGCGCTGGTATCGGTAGACTCCAAGTCCAGCCCCTTTTCAAATGCATATCCTGCTTCGTAGGCCAAATACCCTGCGACATGCTGCCCAGCGTTATGTGCGTCCCGCAAAGCCGCCATTAAAGCTGGAATTTCGCGCAGAGCATACGCAGAAATCGTATCAATAGGTGTTTGGTAAAGCCGCGTCATTGCCGCACCCTGCGCGCGCGCGTCATCCAAAAGTACAAAGGGGGTTGCCGCAGAAATCATCTGTACCCGATATAACGAAATTATCGTTGCGGTGAAGTGCCGCAACGCGAGAAATCAGATTAGATTTTGTTAATCTCGGTGGCGAACACTAAGCTTTTGCACGTGCCGGGCTAGGCGAAGGCCAAATATGGCAAATCATGCCGGACCAGCAGCCAACCGGGCACTTCGCCATTGGGCGTATGCCCACGTTAAAATCGCGTTAAATGCCTGCATACCATTGGTACCCGGCAACGTCTTCCCAATATCCGCCCTTGCCTTGGCCAAAACGGGCAAGGCTATCAACCGCCTCGATGCGCATAATGAACTTAGCGTGTTTATATCCCAATTGGCGTTCCACGCGCAACCGCAACGGCGCGCCGTGTCTTTCGGGCAGTTCCCCGCCATTCATTCCCCATGCCAATATGGTTTGCGGATGAAATCCATCGACCAGATCAATGGATTCGTAATAGGGATCTGTCCCGAATTTGTCAGCGCAGTGAAAAACCAGAAAGCGCGCCTTTGCCGATAGGCCGGCTTGCTGCAGAACCAGCCGTAACGGCGTTCCGCGCCATTTGCCAATCGCGCTCCACCCTTCGACGCAGTCATGCCGGGTTATTTGCTCCCGCGACGGCATAGCTTTCAACTGTGCCAGCGAAAGCGCGAGCGGGTTGGCAACCATGCCGTCAACACGCAGCCGCCAGCTGGCAAAGCGCGCCGCCTTATGCTGTTTATATTCAGGTGTATCGCCGGTTTGGGAGCCGTTGGGTTTGAAATCAGGAGACAAATCGGCGGCCGTAAACTCCCGCGCCAATGCGGCCCGGTCGGTAATCAACCGGTGCGCGCCCATGTTCAGCGGCTCTGTGCTTTTCAGCACGCCCAGAAACGTCTGGTTCGCACTCAACATATCACAGCCGGACAGCATAAGGCCGCCTGCACCTGCGGTTATGCCGCGCAATAACTGACGGCGTGGTACATGTATCGCTTTTTTGTTGGTCATTGTGATTGCTCCTCGGCGACGGGATCGGAGACAGGCTGTTGCGCGGAGCGGACGCCGGGAATTCGGAACCGCCCGGTAAGTATGCCGCGGACCTGATTAAGCGGTCCCGATAGAAAAACCATCGCCATATGGACGGCAAAAAAAGCCAATAATCCAAAGGCTATTATAAAATGTAGAGATCGCGCCGATTGCCGTCCGCCAAATAGGTCAGCCAGCCATGGCCACGCCGCGTTCATTCCAGGAGACATCGTAAGTCCGGTAAATATCATCAGGGGGATCAGCACAAATATAACAGCAATATAACTCAGTTTTTGCAATATGCCATAATGCAGCGCCTCTGCACCCTTTGGAAAACGCAGCTGCGCATGATCCTTTATATCCTGCCAAATATGCCGCAGTGACCACTGCGCCCGTTTTATATGCAAATCGCGCATTATGTGTCCATTCCATAACGCGCGGATCATAAACCCCATAATTGCCAGCGAGAATATCCACGCAAAGGCAAAATGCCACAAACGCGCCGTAGATAGATTATATCCCGACGGGATTGTGGCCCAATAGGGAAAGGCGCGTTGCTTGGCCACTCCCTCACCATCGGTATAACTGCCCAATACGCCTGCGGTGTTTATTTTACGGCTGCCAATCTGTACAAATCCCTTGCCCTGAACGTTACCAATGACCAGCCAAGCGGCGTCATTATCTGCACCTTTTTGCCCCCAGTAAAGCCGGGGATGGGCATTGAAAATCATTAGGCCGCTCATCAGCAAAATCAATAGCGCAAATGCGTTGACCCCATGCCAGATACGCGTGGAAAGCCGGTGGCGTTTAACTATATCACCCGGCAGCGGCGCGGGTTGCTCACTATTTGCCTCATATTCTGCGTTCATTACAAATTGCCTCTGATGCCGAGTGTATCGTTATTCAGAAATTTTATCAAATTTGTTACGGGCGGATTTGCACGGCAAGAATATAAGTATAGTATTTGTGAGAGATTATGGCAGCATCCTGCTTTCACCTCTTATGTACGCCGTTTATTGTTATTTTGGCGGTGCCGCCGCAGATGCAATGCGCGGCGCAGCTTTAACCACGATAATGCCAAGGTCGGCGACCGACATGGCGCCTGATAACGTGGCAATCTGGCTAAGGCGCGGTTCTATACCGACTATGTTTGCGGCAAGTGTACTGATACGCATTGCATATTTGCCATAGGGTACGCTTTCAAACAGAAAGTATCCGTCATATTCACTGCGCGCCGTTTTGATTGCATTGCCATTCTTGTCCAGCAATTCGATATCAACGCCTGACACAGGCTTACCATCGCCCTGCTGTAACGTTCCGCTGATTTCACCCGCCGAGACCAATGCCAGTTCAATAATTTGCGGAACACCCGGGCGCGGCGTAATAACGATGCCGGGTTGCGCCGGCTGCATAAATGGATCGGGCAATGTCGTCGCATCTATGCCGATCAGGATTGGTTTGAAAGGCTGTAGATTGTCAATAAAGCTTGCGCCTTTGGCATCGGTTGGCGGACCTTCACCACTCACGCCAGCCGTTAATTCGACTGATTTTTCGGTTGGTTCATCAGCTTGCCGGACGCCATCGCCATTCCGGTCATGATACACCACCGCGAGCACTTGCCCGGACGATGCCAGTTTATCCGCAGTCACCCGAAACCCGCCGCGCGGATCAGGGCCGATGCTGAACGCCAGATTCAGGCCTGCGGCCATACCGCCGTCCGTTGCTGCCTCAATCTGCCCTGTGAGCGCAAATTTCTTGAATTTGCGGGTATGGCCCATGGACAGACGCCCTCTTTTGCCTTGGGGATTATATCCGAAATCGGCGCGCCATTCAGATTTTTCCGACGTGCGCAGCTCCGCTGTCAAAATCGTGTCGCCAAAGCCTGTATCATTGGTGAGCGCATATCGCGTCTCTCCGCGCAATCGCACGCGCCCCATTCGTCCGCTTAACCGCAATGATGCCTCGACTGTGGGCGGCGAGCCGATACGGGATCCCAAATTTTGCTCTTGCCATATTATGCCTGTTGCAACACTTAACCTATTGATATTAAATGAAGTTGATGCAGATGCTTCGAATGTATTGCGGCCCCCTGAAAATTGCTGGAACAGCGCTTCTGCGCGAACTGGAATATGGGTTTTACCGATCCGCAGATTCTGATCCACCGACGCAGCATAGGATCGCCGCAAATCACGGGCGTATCGTTCGGATTGATACCCATTTTGCAGCGCCACGGCCTCCATACTGAACCGGGTTTCACCAAATTGCCCCAGCGCCTGAAGCCGCGCTGCATATCCCCCCCTAAAATCGCTCGCAGCCGTTAACTCTGCCAATGCAGGACCGAGTGAGCGCCGGATCGCACCCTCCAGAAATTGTCGGCGCACGCCGCCAAACATAACGCTGCTGAACGATGCCGCAACCGATGTACGCGCGTTTATACCGCGTTCAAGCCCAAACCCGCCGCGCCAACCCTGATTATTTACTACATTGCGGTTGCCAAAATCGATCAAGTCCCTGCCACTGTCCAGCATACCCGCCCAGTAATAGGTTTCACGCGGCGGTATCGAATCCAGCCCTACAGGTATCATCCGTACATCACGCCGGATTTGGCCCTGCGGCCCATACAGCACAACTTCCATACGGTTTTGACCGAACAGCAATGGAATATCCAAAAATTCATATCGGCCATCGCCGCGGCTTTGTGAAAAGCCGAGCAATTGGTCATTGCGGTACAATTCGGCATCCCATCCGTCAGGTAATTCACCGCGAAAACTGGTGCGATCAAAGTTTTCCGGACGTTCGATCGGCCTATTGGTCAGATATGCGCCCCGGCCAATGCTATTGCTGGATCCTAGCGATGTGGATTCGGTTGAAACATCTCCAATGGCAAAATGGGTAGCCTGCAACGGGCCCAGCAATTTGGCGCCAGGATCGGTACGATAAACGCGCAGCCGCAAATTTTCAGGGACAGCCGACCGATTGGACGACAAACGTGCATCAAATGAGGCACCTGCAACCTCGCCGCTGGCATAAACCTCGTACCGCGCGTCAAAAGTTGCGCCGCGCAATTTGTTTTTCTGCACGCCCGTTGACGCCACGACGTCAACCGATGGCATACGCCATAATTGATACGCCTCGCCGCCTTGGGGCAGCTTTGCCAGATCGAATTTTGCTTTGGGTTTCAGTTTCCCGGCGCGTTCCTTGCGTTCTTCGGCGAGTTCAAATGGCAGCTTGGTTTCCGATTTCAATACCAGTACCGAATTGGCCAGATCGGGGATAACCTCCACCGCCAGCCAACTGGCCAGAGTTTTGGTATTCACGCACCATCCCTCGGGCGTGTCATATATATCACCCATTGCAAGACTGGATGACTTGTTCACGATTTGTACTATATTCTGATCGCGGTCGATTGTGATCGTACGGTTTTCCGCAAACAACCAGCCGGTTGCGCGGCGCGACTTTTTATCCAGCCGCAGCGGGATATCCAGCGCAATGATGGTATCAGCCAAATCGACGCACACCCCGCCGGGTATCTGATACCCGCGAACGCCGTCACCAACGCGCCATTTGCCCGAACGCACATCAAGCAATAACGAATCATCGTCATTTGCCGTCCATGCCGCCGCAGCCGACCCCGCCGCAAGCACGGGACGGGCCAGAACCATTTGGGTTCCAGCCAGCAATGCTGCCGCAGCTAACGTTTTTCGCAAGATATCAGGGATTTTGGCCATGGCCGAACTTTATACCTGCTGCCGCAATCGCGATCAGGGCAGATCAGCTTTTATATCGGCGATCAATCCGCCGCCGGCTTCTGCCGTTTGATGATAGGCGACAGTAACCGGGCCGTGAAGCAGCGCAGCGGCCTCCTCACTGATCGGTAGTGTAACCTGGCGCTCATTTGTTTCGGGATAAATCGCAATCCCCTTCGACGCCCATACGGGTGCGGATAAACCGGGTTTCGATATAAAGACATTACCATAAACCGACTTGTCGCCTTGCCGCGTCATATCAAATGCCAGCAACGACCGGCCATTATCACGAACAAGTCGCGGATTATTGATCGCAGCGGTCGCACTCAAGCTGCCTTTGCGAATTATCAGCGGGATTGTTACGCCGTAAATCGGTGTAATTTTAATTTGTACACCTTCCGCCTTTTCCTCTGGCGCGGTTACCGCTGCAACCTTTGGAATGGCCCGAAAAAGCATGTGGACGCGGTATTCACCATCGGCAAGCGTGGTCATCGGTTCGGGCTGTATGCCAACGCGAATCGATTGCGGCTGATCCGGCGTTAGCGTTACCCGTTTGGGCGCAAAACGAATCAAGCTAAGCGCGAGCTTTTCCTGCGCCGTTGCATCAGCCTCGGCAATTTCAATCAACTCGCCGTCTTTGTTCATCCGGCGCAGTTCCAGTGAAATCCGGTAGGTCGCTTCCTCGGATCCGATATTGTTCAGTATCACTTCAGTGCCCCGCGACCCTTCAAATACCACACGCGTCGGAGCAACAAGCAAGTCGCCAACCCCGGCATTAGCCGGCACGGCAAGGAATGGTGAGGTTGTCATTAACAGCGCGCCTAGCGCAGCGGTGCGGCCCAGAAAGGGTCGATTAATTCGAAACATGTCATTCTCCATCCACAAACACCATGCGCCGCCCTATCCAGGAGCAAACGCGTACGATTCCACATCAATGGTTTGACAGAATATGGTTACCAACCCGATAAGATCGGCGGTTGTTTTGGCGTATTTCGCAGCGTGCATAACGCCGTAGACATAGAAAAACCCCTCCAAACTATATGTCTGGAGGGGTTTTTGATGTTACTTTACGCACGCACAAAAGAGCGTGTATGATACTAATTATTGATACAAAGCAGTTACTTCAAAAGTACCTGTGTATGTTCCAGCTGATTCTGTGCCGGCTACGGTCAGTGTTCCGCCAACAAATTCTGTGTTACCAACCGCACTTACAGCGGTCGACAGACCCAAGGTCGCACCCATTGTGTCGCCCGAAACAGTGTCGGTCAGTGTGATGGTGTTGTCTGTGATTGACAGGCCAACAGTTGCGCCCGCTGCGCCGCCAATGGCGAAATCGGCTGCGCTTGATGTTGTACCGATGCAGATGACAGTCGTGCAAACGCGTGCACCGGTCGAAGTGGCATCAACAACTACCGAACCGCCGGCAGCGCCGATGGCAACCGAACCGAAGTTCAGGTCAGTTGTGTTAGTCAGTGTAGCTGCGGTTACGATTTCAGCAGTTGCTGTTGCTGTTTCGGCTTGTGCCGCGCCCGAGAACATGGCTGCTGCTGCGATTGTGCCGGTCAACACGATTTTCATTTTGTTCAACATGATTTGGTCCTTATGTACTTAAAGCAATTAGGAATGCCCCACTGCATCCGCTTACCCTTATGACGACCGAATCATAATGTTATGCAAATTGGATTGGTTAACGATAATTAGGGATTACGCAAAAATACTACGTTAAATCAGTATTATAAATTTCTACCACTGGTTATCGCGCAGCTTTTTTGACATTCACCTTGGTAATATCTGCCAAGTATTTCACTATTCCAGCTATTCCACGCTTAAAATTTTTCGCCGGTTAATCGCTGACACAGCATGTCGAGTTGATCGAGGCTGCCATATTCAAATGTGACCGATCCTTTGGTATCGCCTGCATTCTGGCTAATATATACTTTCAGGCCGAGCAAATCGCCCAAATGCGTTTCAACGGCCCTGACATCGGCATCGTTTGACGGACTGACCGCTGAAACGCGCACATCACGCGGTGCCGCATTGCCGGACTTGTTGCGGCGGACCAATGCTTCGGTGGCGCGTACCGACAATCCCTTTTTAATAACAACTGCCGCCAAAGGTATAGCGTCGGCGCTGCTTAACAAGGCACGGGCATGCCCCATCTGCAATTTGCCCTCAATCACCAGATCGCGTAACAGCAGCGGTAGGTCAAGCAGACGCATCATATTGGCGACATGGCTGCGTGATTTATCAACGATTGCGGCCAGCGCGGCTTGGCTATGGCCAAATTCGTCGCTTAAACGTTTATACGCCTCAGCTTCTTCTATCGGGTTTAAGTCTTGCCGCTGGATATTCTCGATCAATGCGATCTCGAGTGTTTCTGCGTCATCAAAAGCGCGAACGATTGCCGGGATATTATGGATTTGCGCGCGCTGCGCCGCACGCCAGCGCCGTTCGCCGGCAACAATTTGATATCCGCCCTGATACGGCCGCACGACAATCGGCTGTATTATGCCATGCCGTTTCAGGCTTTGCGCCAGCTCCTCTAACGCGTCTTCGGCAAAATGTCGGCGCGGCTGATCGGGGTTGGGAGTAATATCGGCCACGGCTATTGTGGCCAGACCTGCTGCAACCGCACGCGCCATATCATTCGTTCGCACGCCATCTTCATCAGCGCGCGTTATCGGCTGCTCGCGAATCACTTCGCCAAGCAACGCGTCCAGCCCCCGGCCCAAGCCCATTTTTTTGCGAATAAGCGTTTTTTCCGGAACCGGATCATTGGTTGGGCCATTCATGCCGCTAACTCCTGTTTCTTGGGTAGGCGCAAGATCAGTTCGCGGGCCAACGCCATATAGGCCTCTGATCCGCTGCATTTATGATCGTAAACCAAAGCAGGTAATCCGTGGCTGGGGGCCTCGGACAATCTAACGTTGCGCGGTATAACGGTATCGAACACCAATCCGGCCAGACAGCTGCGCACATCATCGGCCACCTGATCGGTCAGCTTATTGCGCCGGTCATACATGGTTAGCGCGACACCCATGATCGCAAGATCGGGGTTAAACCGCTGTTTTATCCGGTCAACCGTTTGTAATAATTGACTCAGACCCTCCAATGCAAAAAATTCGCATTGCAAAGGGACGATAATTGATCCCACAGCGACCAACGCGTTAATCGTCAACAGGCCTAGCGACGGCGGGCAATCGATCAGGCATATGTCCCAATCATCGGACGCTGCTTCGAACGCCTTCTTCAAACGGTGCGTGCGATCTTCAAACTCGACCAGCTCAACTTCTGCGCCCGACAGATCAACCGTGGCGGGAATAATATCCAGCCCTGGAATGATGGTGGGGATGGCTGCTTCGTGCAAACTTGCCTCGCCAAAGAGCAAATCATAGCTGCTGTGAACGCGCTGCGCTTGTTTGATGCCCAATCCTGTGGATGCATTGCCCTGCGGATCAAGGTCGATCAACAAACAACGCCAGCCGCTCGCCGCCATCGCCGTAGCCATATTGATCGCTGTCGTTGTTTTACCAACCCCGCCTTTTTGATTCGCTATGGCTATTCGGATCATTTCGTTCGCCTGGTTTTGGTCAATGTTTGCGCGGTCCATTGAGATATCCTGCCAATATTCCGGCATATGGATCTGTCACACTTTGTTTCACGTGAAACATCAAATCCCAATTTTCTTGTGCTTCAACCAATTCCGTAGCCGCATTTTTGCCTTTTGGTAACAGCCAGAATGTATTTTCTGTGGAAAATCGCGCCGCACCCTTCAGCAACCGGGGTAAAGGCGCAAACGCACGTGCGCTAATTACCGAATATTGTTTGGTTTTCAATTTTTCAAGCGGCATTCCTGCAACATCCACTATTTTATCCAGATCAAGCATTTCAGCGGCACGGCAGAGATATTCAATCCGGCGCGCCCGCGATTCCAGCAATGTCACGGGTTTGCCGCTGATGATCGCAATAACAATACCGGGAAAACCCGCGCCCGATCCAAGATCAAGCCAATTTGTCCAATGATTGCCGGGAAGCAAGGTCAGTAACTGCGCGCTATCGACAATGTGACGCGACCATATCTGGTCTAGCGTGGATGCAGATATCAGATTTTGGCTGCTCGCCTCGCGCGTTAAAAATGCGGCGAACCGTTTCAGCTGCTGCATCTTTTCAGCAGGCACACCCAGTTTCTCTTGTAACCACAGCCTCGCTTCATCTTCGGTCACGCCGCTTTGGCCGCGTATATTGCAGCGCGTTTCGCATGAACCAATATGGCCGCCAGAGCCGCGGGCGTGACTCCGCGAATGCGCGCCGCAGCCGCAAGCGTATCGGGGCGCGCCGCAGACAGCCGTTCGACCATCTCATTTGACAGCCCGGCTATACCCGCATAGTCAATGCACACAGGCAATTTTATGCGCTCGTTCGCTGCCAGATCGCGTATCTCGCTCTCCTGTCTTTCCAGATAAGGCGCATAGCGACCATCTTGCTCAAGCTCAGCGATTAGAGTGTCAGGTGCGTCACATGTTTCACGTGAAACATGTAAAAGCGCTTTTAGCGACAGGTTTGGAAATTTAAGCCATTCAAAATAGGACATACGTCCAGCGTCACGCTTAACCTCCAGCCCCGCTTTCATCAACGTATCGGCGCTGACTTGCTCTGCCAATATATTTTGCAATGTGGCCCTTTGGGATGATATTAGATTATACTGAGCCGTACGTGCTTGCGCGCATGCGCCTGTGGCTATCGCCATCGCCGTAAGCCGCGTCGCCGTATTGTCGGCACGAAGGCGCAACCGGTATTCGGCCCGCGCCGTCAACATGCGATAGGGTTCGGTTACACCTTGCAAGACCAGGTCATCGACCATGACCGCCATATAGCTGTTCGACCTATCCAAAGCAGGGCCCTGACGGCCAAGCACCATGCATGCCGCACCCATGCCAGCAATCAAGCCCTGCGCTGCGGCTTCTTCATAGCCTGTCGTGCCATTAATCTGCCCGGCACAATATAAACCATCAAACCCGCGTATGGCCAAATTGCTGTCCAATGCCCGCGGATCAATATGGTCATATTCCACCGCGTATCCCGGAATGACTATCTCGCAGGATTCAAGGCCCGCCATTGACCGCACCATCGCCACCTGAATGTCGGTGGGCAACGATGTCGATATACCATTGGGATATATCAAATGACTGTTTAGACCTTCGGGCTCTAAGAATACTTGGTGGCCGTCGCGATCCCCGAAACGAAATATCTTATCCTCAATCGACGGACAGTAACGCGGGCCCTGCCCCTGAATATCGCCGCCAAATAGCGGAGAGCGATCAAGTCCAGAACGGATAATATCATGGCTTTCCGAATTGGTCCGAGTCATTGCACAAAAAAGCTGCGGCACATAACGGTGCGGAGTCATCGCGGACATCGTCCAGCTTTCGCCATCGGATGGCTGTATTTCCAGCATCGCCCAATTGATGGTACGTCCATCCAGCCGCGGGGGCGTTCCAGTTTTCAGCCGGGCCATCGGAAGCCCAGCTCCGCGAATCTGCGCCGCCAGTTTTAGTGCGGATGATTCGTCAATGCGGCCTCCGGTAAGCCGCTCTTCTCCGAGAAACAGCTTTCCCCCCAAAAATGTCCCCGTAGCCAGAATTACCGCTTGCGCGGAAATTTCGCTGCCATCAGCTAAGACGATACCCGAAATCCGTGTGTCGCTTTCGGAAGCAAATATCAATGCTGCCGCCTCACCTTCGACTATCGTAAGGTTCGGTGTTGCAGACAGTTGCCGCTGAACCGATGCGCGGAACAACATACGATCAGCCTGCACGCGCGGTCCCTGAACCGCCGCGCCTTTTGATGCGTTGAGCATGCGGTAATGTATCGCGGCATCATCGGCTGCACGCGCGATAATACCGTCAAACGCATCAACCTCTCGCACCAGATGCCCTTTGCCAAGACCCCCTATCGCGGGATTGCAGGACATTGCACCGATTGTGGATTTGTTAAAACTGACCAATGCAACGCGCGCCCCCATACGCGCTGCAACAGCCGCCGCCTCACACCCCGCGTGGCCGCCGCCAATGACGATGATGTCGAATATATTTGAAGTCGCGCAGCTCATGGATTTGCCATTAGCGCAAGGCTACGCTCTGGTCAAAGCACCTGCGATGTTTCACGTGAAACAGACCTATTACTTTCCGATACAGAACGCGCCGAATATATTGTCGAGTAAATCTTCGGTATGTGCCCTGCCCGTCAACGCATCGAGCGATAGCCGCGCCAACCGCAAATTCTCACCTGTGATAAGCAAGTCATGCACCGCGCTGGCATCGCTCACGCGCTGCGCTGTATCCATAAGCAAAAGACGTTGCCGCTGATTCACGGCAAAGCTGTCGGTGGGCGGCAACATAGATTTGGCAAATTGCGCAATGACGCTGCTTAATTCGGTCATGCCCTCACCCGACTTTGCCGATACCTTCATTGCTTTGCCCGGTTTTACCAAGCGCGCCAGTTGATCGGCCTTGGCATCAATTTCAATCAACGCCGGATGATCCGGTCCCTCACCCGCCGGGCCAAGCCACAGGATGATATCCGCACCGTCAAAGGCTTGCCGGGCGCGTTCGATACCCATGATCTCGATCTGGTCATTGCTATCATCACGCACGCCTGCGGTGTCGGTTAATATTACCGGTATACCTTCCAAAGCGACAGGAACTTCGATCACGTCGCGCGTGGTTCCGGCAATATTCGACACTATCGCTGCATCGCGCGCAGCTAGCGCATTTAACAAAGTTGATTTTCCGCTATTGGGCGGACCGCCGAGCACGATGCGCAAACCGTCGCGCAGTTTTTCTGCCGCTGGTAAAGAAAGTACACGTTCGATATTTTTCAAAAGTTGGACGCAAGATACTGTAATATATTTAGTATTACCTTCACACACATCATCCTCATCGGAAAAATCCAACTCGGCCTCGGTCAGCGCCGATATACGCAACAGCTCCACGCGCCATGCTTCAATTTGACGGCTAAAAGCGCCGCCGAACATGGAAACAGCCGCACGGCGTTGATGTTCGGTTTCAGCGGTTAACAGATCAGATAGGCCCTCCGCTTCGTTCAAATCGATCCGGCCGTGCAGGAAAGCGCGTCTGGTAAATTCGCCAGCCTCTGCACGGCGCAGTCCTGGCATCACCTCTAACGCACTTTCCACACTGCGTACAACAGCGCGCCCGCCATGGATATGCAGCTCGGCTACATCCTCACCCGTTGCGCTATCGGGACCGGGAAATAGCACTATCAGCGCTTGATCGAGGGTTTCTCCGCTCGCACCGCGCAAAATCGCCAGTGACGCCTGCCGCGCAGGCGGTGTGCGCCCTGCCAGTTGGCGCACGGCTTCAAACGCTTGCCTGCCGCTGATCCTTATTATCGCAATGGCACAGGGCGGCGCGCCGCTGGACAGCGCAAATATAGTGTCGTCACCGGACATAACGGGACTTATTTCTTGTCTTTTGACGATCCGCCGGAAAATGCAGCCTTGGCGCCGGTTTCAATCAGTTGCTGAAACAATTGAAGCCCCATTTGCCCCATAGGAGCAATAGTTTTACCCAGCTCTTGCAACTGATCAAGATTTGGCGCGCCATTCATCAGCTTAGATATATTCGCCACATAAGCCGCATTGGCCTCAGTCACATCAGGCAATCCGAGCAACGTCCGCGCTTCTTCAGGGCTGCAATCGATCTCAATATTCATTTTCATGGCAAGCTACTTCCTTCTCTCTTAATCCTCGCCAGTATAGGCAAGAATATCAATCAAGCAAACAAACCCGCTATTCCTGAAACATACCTACCCAAGAAACGCCATGACCTGCGGCTGTACTTCGTGCCAGCCTTCCCAGATCATTTTTCCTGCGACATATACGATGACGGCCAAGCCGACCCAAGCGATCCAGCGATACCGTTCGATATATTTGGCAATAATGTTGGCAGCCAGTCCCATCAAGGCGACGGCAAAGATCAAACCAACCACCATAATACCGGGATGGTCCTTGGCTGCGCCCGCCACACCCAGAACATTATCAAGGCTCATGGAGACATCGGCCACGGCAACCGACCATGCTGCGCCAGCAAAGCTTTTCGCCGCAGGAATACCGCTGTTTTCATCACCAGTAATTTCAGGTGAACCGGGCGATTCGGTGGATTCAGACCGCGTCACATCGCGGTACATTTTCCACGCCACCCATAACAGCAATAAACCGCCAGCCAAAACCAGACCGGTAATTCCAAGCAGCCATGTGACCATCAACGCAAAAATCACGCGCAGTACAAGCGCAGCGACAACACCGATCAAGATGACCTTCTTACGTTGCTCCGGCGGCAGTCCCGCTGCTAACGCGCCGACCACAATAGCGTTATCACCCGCAAGAACGAGATCGAGCAGCAATACCTGCATGAATACCGCGAACGCCGCGGGCTCGGTAATATTCGAGAAATCTTTGACAATATTCGCCCAGATTTCCGCAGGGCCGCCCAAAGACGTTGCGGCGGTCGTCGCCAGAAAAACAAAATCAATCACAAAACTTCTCCGAAATAACTAACTTCTGGCATGGGATCATAGAAATGATGCAACATTGCCCGCCATTGTACATATCTGCCAGACTTGCGAAACCCATCGCGGTGGCTGGCAATGTCTTTCCACTTCACAAGCAACAAATAACAATTTGGTTCCTCGCAGTCTGCGCGAATTTCGATATCAATGAAACCAGGCGAAGCGGCGATTAAAGGCTTTGCCTTTGCTATTGCCGCTTCAAACTCTACCACTTGTCCGCTGCGAACACGCAATATGGCATGCTTGATAATCACCGCAAACCTATTGATTCATTGAGTCAAAGAAATCTTCATTGGTCTTGGAATCCTTCATCTTATCAAGCAGGAATTCCATTGCATCGACCGTCCCCATTTGCATCAGGATACGGCGCAATACCCACATTTTCTTCAGCTTATCGGTTTCCACCAGCAGCTCTTCTTTGCGGGTACCGGATTTGCCGACATCCAGTGCAGGGAAAATACGTTTATCAGCAACCTTACGATCAAGCACAATTTCCGAGTTACCCGTGCCTTTGAATTCTTCAAAGATAACTTCATCCATACGGCTGCCGGTATCGATCAAAGCGGTGGCGATGATGGATAGCGAACCACCTTCCTCGATATTACGTGCCGCACCGAAAAAGCGTTTCGGGCGTTGCAACGCATTGGCGTCTACGCCGCCCGTCAGCACTTTGCCGCTTGAGGGAACCACAGTGTTATAAGCGCGGCCAAGGCGCGTAATTGAGTCGAGCAAAATGACAACATCATGCTTGTGCTCGACAAGGCGCTTAGCTTTTTCGATCACCATTTCAGCCACTTGGACGTGGCGCGTGGCGGGCTCGTCAAAGGTAGAGGACACAACCTCGCCCTTCACGCTGCGCTGCATATCGGTGACTTCTTCGGGGCGTTCGTCGATCAGCAATACGATCAGAAATACCTCAGGATGATTGTCGGTGATCGCCTTGGCAATGTTTTGCAGCAGTACGGTTTTACCCGTACGCGGCGGCGCAACGATTAAAGCGCGCTGCCCCTTGCCTTGCGGCGAAATAATATCGATCACCCGCGCCGATTTATCTTTGACGGTGGGATCAGTGTTATCAAGCGTCAGTTTTTGATCGGGATAAAGCGGCGTAAGGTTATCAAAATTCACGCGGTGACGTACAGCATCAGGATCATCAAAGTTGATTTTGAGCAACTTGGTGAGCGCGAAATACCGCTCGCCGTCCTTTGGCGCGCGGATTTCGCCCTCAACCGTATCGCCTGTGCGCAGGCCAAATTGGCGCACCATATTGGGCGAAACATAAATATCATCTGGGCCGGCAAGGTAATTGGCCTCTGGCGAGCGCAGGAAACCAAACGAATCCGGCAATACCTCAATCGTGCCAAGGCCCATGATTTGTTCGCCGTCATCGGCCAGTTCTTTCAAAATCGCAAACATCAAATCCTGTTTACGCAGCGTCGACGCGCTCTCGATCCCCAGCTCTTCGGCCATAGAGACGAGTTCGGCAGGCTTTTTTTGTTTCAGGTCTTTCAAGTGCATGAGCGCAGTAATCCAATGATGGGAAATTTATGACAGATTCCGGACAAAAAAGGCCAGGTGAAATTAAATGATCAGGGGCGTTGTTTTGAAAAGTCACGCCTTACGCCCGAACGGGCTTAGCGTTGTAGTTAGGGCGTTAGACCTATTTTGTCAATCTGCGTGAGGAACATGCTCTCATACAGTTAAGGGTAAGCTCCGATTTTGAGATAGTAATGTCAGCAACAGACAGGTTTTAGGCTACTGTGCAGAGGAAATGACTAAGCCAATTGTTTCATTCTGTGAATCGTGCACCGCATTTGGTGCATGCGAGCGGAAGTGGGAGATATACGCCGCCATAATCTTTGCCCCAGAAGCGAGTCCAAAATCTGTCATCGCGCCTGAGTTTTTCCTCGGCTTCATAATTATTAAATGCTGGCCAGCCGCAACTGTAACACTTGATACTAAATAGCCAGACACTTGGCAGAAAACCAAAAAAGGCCACAGCCGACGGCCACATGTAGCCAAATGGCCAGCCAACAAAGCAAGTGAAAGCAAAAAGAGCGGATGCGGCTGCTGCAGGCCATTGCCAACGATGAGCGATTTGGAAACGCCTTGAAATAGGGATGTTTTGCTCACTCAAATCAAAATTCCTAATGATCGGATGTTGTATACTGAAAGACTATAGCCGGATTAAGGCATCCCCAAACTAGTTACAGAAATTGAACCGAAAAATGTCTGTTCTTGATCTGATTGTCGTCAAGACCTGCCATTTCGCTCAAAAATCTGCTGCACAAAATATTGCAAACCACAAATATATCAGAACGGCTTTGCAATCACCAATATCACAATAATCGCCGCTGCAATTCCGGGAACCTCATTGGCCAACCGCAGTTTTTTATCGCTCATTGTCCGCTGTCCGCCCGCAAGTTTTTTGGCGTAGCTGCTCATCCAGCCGTGATAGCCTGATAAGGCCAATACGATCAATAATTTGGCGTGAAACCAGCCTTCTTTATACGCGCTTATTTGATACATTAAAACCAAGCCTAGAACCCACACGATAATCAATGCAGGGTTCAAAATGATCCGCAGCAAGCGGCGTTCGCGTTCGATCCATTTAACGTCTTCGGCGCTGCCCAATTCTGATTCTTGATGATAAACGAAGAAGCGCGGCAACATGAATAGCCCCGCCATCCAGAAAATCACAAAAATGAGATGAGCGGATTTCAGCCAGAGATAAAGCACGTTCAGTATTTCCATTTCAGATTATTTCTCAGTCCATATTGCCGCGTACAAGTGTAAGCAGCTTTTCAACATGTTCAATGGGAGTGTCTTGCTGGATCCCGTGCCCCAGATTGAAAATGTGGGGACGACCCTTGAACGCGGCCTGTATTGAGGCAACCGCTTCCTCTAGCGCTGCTCCGCCAGCAATTAAAACTAGCGGATCAAGGTTGCCCTGAACAGGCATTCCCGCTGGCAAAACGTTATGCGCCCAAACCGGATCAACGGTTTCGTCAATACCAATCGCGTCAACGCCAGTTTCCCTTGCATATGCCGCCAGTTTCCCGCCTGCCCCCTTTGGAAATCCAATAATCGGAACGTCTGGATGCAGCGCCTTTACCCCTGCAACAATCGCCGCATTGGGTGCAATAACCCAGCGTTCAAACTGTGAGGGCGAAAGCGATCCGGCCCAGCTATCGAACAATTGTACCGCGTCTGCGCCTGCTTTAATCTGGCCCGACAGATACTGGATCGTAATTGCGATTATCGCATCAATCAGCGCAGCAAAGCGTCTGGTTTCCAAATATGCCATGCGCCGCGTTTCGCTTTGGTCCTTAGAACCCTGACCATTGACCATGTAGGTCGCAATCGTCCAGGGACTGCCAGCAAAGCCCAGTAACGTCGTTTGAGGGGGCAATGCAACGCGCACCTTGGAAACGGTGTCATAGATAGGGTCCAGTCGGCTTAAATCAGGGATTAGATTGTCCAGCGAGACCTCTGCCAGCCGCGGTGACAGTCTTGGTCCTTCTCCGGCCTCGAACCACAACTTCTGACCCATGGCATAAGGGATAATCAATATATCAGAAAACAGGATCGAGCCGTCAAAATCAAACCGCCGGATTGGCTGTATTGTAACCTCGCATGCCGCATCGCTATCGTATACCAATTCCAGAAATCCGCCTTTTTCTGCGCGTAATGCGCGGTATTCTGGCAAATATCTGCCCGCTTGCCGCATCAACCAAATGGGAAGAATATCGGTTTGTTCGCCTTTTAATACCGAAAGCAATTTTTTCTCGCGCTGCGCAGTCATGGCAAACAACAGTCCAATCAAAATATATAAATATAAAGAATGATGATAGATGATGTGATGTGGGTAAGTCTCCGCTTTAGAGGCTTATGTAACTTTTGCCAACAGCTTGACGCAACCGATTCAGCAACGCAGGCGGGATTCGAGGATTCCGTCCCCGTTATCCACAAGCTGTGCAAAAGCATAAACGCCTGTGGACAGGCTGCGGACGAATCGAGAGGTTAAATCGGCGCATCGGGTGCAAAACATCCCGTCTATTTTTGTCCCTTGATTTATCCCCAGCTAACCCACAATGCTGGTCACATGGCCGACCGTTTTCATTTGCATCTTTTATCGGATTCAACCGGAGAGACGCTCGAAAATATCGCGAAGGCTGCTTTGGCGCAATTTGATAATGCGGAACATGTGGTCAAACATTTTTGGCCGATGGTTCGGTCCGAAAGCCATCTGGAACGGATATTGGCCGATGTTGCCGCCAATCCTGGACTGGTATTATTCACTTTGGTCAACCGTGATATCCGGCGCAAACTGGAGCAGCGATGCCGCACGTTGGAGCTGGTCGCCATTCCTGCGCTGGATACGGTAACCGACGCGTTATCCAATATGCTGGGCCAAGAGGCCAAAGCGCGTCCGGGCCGGCAGCATCTTATGGACGCAGCTTATTATGCCCGCGTTGACGCGATCCAGTTCACGATTGCCCATGATGACGGCATCAACTGGGAACATTGGGAAGAGGCTGATATCATTCTGGCTGGCGTATCGCGGACTTCAAAAACGCCCACCAGTATTTATCTGGCGAACCGCGGATATAAAACCGCCAACATACCAATTGTACCTGAATCGCCGCCGCCCGTCAGTCTATTCAGCTTAAAACATCCGCTGGTTGTCGGCCTGATAACCAATACGGATCGTTTGATTCAGGTGCGCCGTAACCGTTTGCTTTCACTCAACCAAGCACCGGACACAGACTATGTCGATGAAGAACGCGTCAAAGCCGAAGTTGCCTATGCGCGGCGCATGTTTGCCGATAATGATTGGCCAGTAATCGACGTAACGCGCCGTTCTATCGAAGAAAGCGCTGCGGCAATAATCAACCTGTATAACGAACGCAGGTGATACATGGCCCCGTACGAACCATTTTCTAAACGAGTATGCGTATGAACAAAGTTATATCCAAATCGATCATACTGGCATCGAAAAGCGCAGCACGGCTGGCCATGATGCAAGCCGCAGGCATTACACTGGATGCGATAGCGCCGATGGTCGATGAAGAAACCATCCGCCAGACGATGGTGGCACAGGGGCAAAACGGACGCGATTTATGCGATGCGTTGGCCGAAGCAAAAGCGGTTAAAGTATCGCGCAAATATTCAGGCACACTGGTTCTGGGATCAGATCAAATCCTGGAAAGTGAAGGCGGAAAAATTGTCAGCAAAGCAGAAACACCAGCGCAGGCCGCCGCGATATTGGCCGGATTGTCGGGCAAAACGCACTATTTATACAGTGCCGCGGTAATCGCAGAGGGCGGAAAACCAGTTTGGCGTCATATCGACAAGGCAAGCATGAAAATGCGCACGCTCAGCCCTGACTTTATAACTCAATATATCGGTCAATATTGGGAAGAAATTCGTCCTTGCGTTGGATGTTACCGGATAGAAGCCGAAGGCGCGCAGTTATTTGCCAAAGTCGACGGCAGCCAGTTCACGGTGATGGGCATGCCGTTATTACAGGTGCTTGATTATCTGCGTATACGCGGCAACTTGCTGTCATGAGCCCTTATGCCGAAGTTATCGGTGATCCTATCGGACATAGCAAATCGCCGATTATTCACCAGTTTTGGTTAAGCGCCTTGGGAATAGTGGCTGATTATTCCGCACATCACGTCGCCAGTGACGCACT